>NZ_WBKR01000316.1 GCF_008868155.1 Micromonospora sp. ALFpr18c | reverse complement strand
GTGCGCGTCGAAGTACCGCTCCATCAGCGTACGCGGGTCACCCTTGAAGTCGCCCCACTCGTAGGTGTTCACGAAGCTGGTCGCGGTGATGTCAGCCCGAGTCGACAGCGACCGCAGCTCGGCCCGCTCCCGGGCAGTGAGGGCTCGGTCGACGGCGGTAAACTCGTAGTACTGGTACTCACTCACTGCCGGCCTACCTTCCGGCCCAGTGGCGGTAGGCATCGATCCACCCGGCGCCGTCCGGTGGCGGGGTGGGTAGCGGTAGGTCGAGCAGATCGATCCTCTGCCGGTGGCGGCCACGGGCGCAGAGCGCGACGATGCTGTCCGCGGTCAGGTCGAACTTCCGCACGGTGACCTCGACGCCGAGGACGGTGGTGGTGAACGGCACCGCCAGATGCTCCTCGAGCATGCTGAACAAGCCGGCGAGCTGCTCGTCGTCGCCGTACGCGTCGACAGTGGCTTCCCCGATCATCGCCTCCAGCGCGGCGTTCCCCTTCGATGCCATCGGCGGATGCTACCGGACCGGTGTAGGGGTGATCGGCGCCTGATGCGCGAGGATAGTCGGCATGGGTTCGGTGGCCGAGTTCGTCGATCTTCGGCGGGAGGTGGAGCGGTTACGGGCGGAGAACGCCCGGCTGGCGCGTCTGCTGGAGTTGCGCGGTCAGGACACGTCTGCGGCGCCGGAGCAGTTGTCCGCGCCGGTTGAGCCGCCAGGGCTGGTCACCATGACTTCGCCGACCCGGGACAATCTGGCGTTGTTCGCCGACCAAGGCACCCTCGCGGCAGCGATGCACGCCGACGTCGGACCCCGGCGAGCGCTGCACATCCACGAGACCACCTTCCAGCCCGGCGACGTCGACCTTGACGCCCCCGGCGCGCTCGCCGAGGTGCACCGGCGACTAGCCCTCGACGAGCTCCGAAACACCCAGATCACCGACGATGTCGCCGCAGCCCTGACCCGCGGCCGCAACTGTCTCGTCCTGACCCGACGGGTCGCCCAGGTCGGGGCACTCACCGCTCTGCTCGCCGCACGCGGACACCAGGCGCTCGTGCTCCAAGGCGCGATGAGCACCCGCGAACGGCGGACCATCGTCGACCGGCTCGACGGCGCCAAGACCGGCGACGGCCTACTCGTCATCGGCACCACACCGTTCATCGGTGAAGGCTTCGACGCCCCCGCCCTCGACACCCTCTTCCTCGCCGGCCCGATCTCCTACGACGGCCTACTCGTCCAATGCGCCGGCCGCGTCATCCGCGCCGCACCCGGCAAGGACCTCGCCGAGGTCCACGACTACCACGACCCAGCCACCCCCATCCTCGCCGCCTCACTCCCCCGCCGCATGCCCGGATACCGGGCACTCGGCTTCACCCGCACATGAGTGCATCCGATCGCGATCCCCATGGCTGGTCCCGCCGGCTCTGGGGTGTGACCAGACGAGCGACCAACCTCAGCCGGCGCAGGACGTCACCCCAGCCGCCGGCGGACTACCGGCCCTACGGCGACCGGCGGCCCTAGGTGGTGGCCAAACCCTTGCCAAACTGCACGGCCCGACCGGAGGCGTAGACCCTTGCAAGAACGCCCCAGAGGCCGCGCAAATCGAACACCGAGCCGCCGCATTTCGAACGCATCCTTACCGCAAATCGAATGCGAAGGCCCTCGCAGATCGAAATCTTACTGGCTATCATGATGTCGTGCCGACACCGCACCTGATTCCACGTCGGGCCGCCGCGCAGGTCGACGCCGCGCTGGCCGACACCCGCGTCGTCCTGATCAGCGGAGCACGCCAGACAGGCAAGCGCACGCTGGTCCGCATCGTCGCCGGCGATCGTCTCGCCGAGCGCCGCGATCTTGATCGGGCTCAGGACCGGGCGGCGGCGATCGCCGATCCAGTCGGGTTCGTGGACTCCTCCGAGCTCTTGGTCATCGACGAGATCCAGCGCGCTCCGGAGCTCCTGTTGGCCATCAAGGCCGCCGTCGACGAGGATCCCCGTCCTGGCCGGTACCTGCTCACCGGATCGTCTCGGCTGTTCGGAATGGTGGCTGCGCCGGACGCGCTGCCTGGCCGGATGGAAACGGTTGAGCTCTGGCCATTATCCCAAGGCGAACTCGACGGAGCACTGGACGGATTCATCGACGCCGTCTTCACGCTCGGCCCGGACCTGCGACACGAGTCGGACGTGACCCGCGCCGACTACGCAGCCAGGATCGTACGCGGCGGCCTACCCGAGGCCACCACCCGCACCGACCCACGCCGCCGCCAACGATTCCTCGACGCCTACGTCCAGGCGCTCATCGACCGCGACGTCCGGCAGCTGTCCGACATCCAGCACAAGGGCGAGCTACGCAAACTGGTACGCCTGCTTGCGGCCAGGTCCGCGACCGTCATCGCCGCCAACTCCCTCGAATCCGCCCTCGGACTGAGCCGGCCGACGATCGCCCGCTACCTCCAGGCGCTGGAAGAGATCTTCCTGATCAAACGGATTCCCGGCTGGTCCCGCAACATCGGCACCCGCGCCACCGCCGCGCCAAAGCTGATCTTCGTCGACTCGGGCATCGCCGCCAGCGAGACCGCGACCGACGCCCGGGCACTACTCCGGCCGGGAGCACCGTTCGGCCCGCTGCTCGAATCATTCGTCCTGTCCGAACTCTCCCGCCAGCTCACCTGGTCCGAGCAGCCCGTCGACCTGTCCCACTACCGCGACCAGAGCAGGTACGAAGTCGACGCGGTGCTCGAGAACCGAGCTGGTCAAGTGGTCGGGATCGAAGTCAAAGCAGCCACCACCGTCGGACCCGACGACTTCCGCGGACTACGCCGACTCGCCGACCGCCTCGGCGACGACTTCCTCGCCGGCATCGTCCTCTATACCGGATCGTCCACGCTGCCGTTCGGCGAAAGACTCCGCGCCATGCCGGTCAGCGCCCTATGGCAGGTTTCCGCCTCGACAGCAGGCTGACCTCGCTCGCAGGCCGCTCCTCAGCCGTCGTGGAAGTGGGCACGCCTCAGCCGGGCGGGGGCAGTGGTGTGGTGGCGACGAGCAGCCCAGTCGACGAGGTTCCACAGCCGGTCGACGTAGTCCGGGCGCACGTTGCGGTACTGCAAGTAGTAGGCGTGCTCCCACGCGTCGAACACCAGCAGCGGCGTCGAGCCCTGCCCGACGTTGCCGTGGTGGTCGTAGACCTGCTCCACGATCAGCCGCTGCCCCAGCGGCTCCCAGGCCAGGACACCCCACCCGGAGCCCTGCACCCCCTTCGTCGCCGCCGACAGTTGGCCGGCGAAACCGTCGAAGGAGCCGAAGTGCTCGTCGATCGCGGCGGCCAGCTCACCGTCGGGGCGGTCACCGCCGTCCGGGGACAGGTTGCTCCAGAAGATCGAGTGCAGCACGTGCCCGGACAGGTTGAACGCGAACGTCTTCTCCAACCCGACCAGCGACGCGAAGTCACCCTTGTCCCGCTCCTCGGCGAGCTGCTCCAGGGCGTCGTTGCTGCCCTCGACGTACGCGGCGTGGTGCTTGCCGTGGTGCAGCTCCAGGATCTCGCCGGACATCGCCGGCTCCAGCGCACCGAAGTCGTACGGCATGTCGGGCAGAGAGTAGACGGCCACCAGCAGCTCCTCACACCATCGTCGTCGCAGAGTTGGGCGGGCACCCCGGCGGTGGTGCAGATCATCGCGTTGCCGGAGCACCCGCCCACTGATGCCAACATTACGTAGTTGCCTAGCATTGGCAATAAGCACGGTCCAGAGTGGGGTGCGGCCCGACGCCGGGCCGGGCGCAGCGGGTCGCAAGAGACCGCCACGGCGGTCGATGGGGAAGCGGCACTGAACAGCACTTACGCACTTTGCTGGGCTTCCGCAGGCGATCACAGCGGCGCGCCCCTCCCTGTCACGCTGATGTGAGACAGCTCGTCTACCAGGGGATACTCTTCCTGGACGGTTCTGAGGAGAGATCATCAGCATGACGTCGAAGTCCTACGAGAGTCTGGATCCGGACGCCCGGCCC
>NZ_WBKR01000315.1 GCF_008868155.1 Micromonospora sp. ALFpr18c | reverse complement strand
CCCCGCTCGACCGGTCGAGCGGGGCCCCTCGGGTGCGGGTGGTTCGGGTGTTCAGACTGCGGGGGAGCTGGGGCGGTCGACGTCGACGAACTCCACGTCCTCGACGGCGCGGTCGTCCCGGCTGCCGGCGGCCCGGGCGGCGGAGCCGACGGCCCAGCCGACCGCCGCGCCGACGAGCGCGGCGCCGATCAGCAGTGTCCAGGGCAGTGCCGGCTGACGCCCGGCGAGCGCGTCGAAGGCCAGCGAAGCCCGACGCCGCGCCTCTTCGGCCGCCGATCCGACCAGGTCGCCGGCCCCGTCGGCGAGGTCGCCGCTGCTGCGACGGGCCGAGCGGGCGGTGTCGCGGACGCTGTCCCCCGCGGAGCTGACGGCGGAGACCAGGTGCTCCCACGCCTGGTCCGCGATCCGCTCCGGCTTGCTGCGGCGGTCCAGCAGGTTGGTTCCGAACATCGTGGTTACCTCCTCGGGTGCCGAAATCCGCCGGCCACTTCGGACTTCGGCGTCTGTTCAGCGCGTCACGGTTTCGCCTACCCCGCAGTGCCCCACCCGGACCGGGCGCAAACCCGGCCCGGGCCGCGGGGCACGGTTCAGCGCACCGTCACCACGGCCGCGCCGCGGGCGAAGTCGTCGTCATCGTCGTCATCGTCGTCGCCGCCACCGAAACCGCAGGCCAGTACGAGGGCGAGCAGTACGCCGACGCCGGCCAAGCCGGCCAGTCTCTTGATCATTGAAGATCCTCTCCGTCACGGTGGGTGTCCCGGGTCGATGCTAGGTGGCGTCGACAACCCCGCGACCGTGCCACGTGGACGCAACGAGCGCGACACGCCGGTGACACGGGGCGGAGGGCGCTGGCGGCGGGTTGTCGGGCGGTACGGAACGGGACCGCTACCCTGGTTCGGCGGCACCGGCTCCGACCGGCCGCCGAGTGATCGAATAACGAAAATTTTGGATCTGGGAGACCAGATGTGCCCGGATCCGCGAATTGCTCATCCCGAGGGGTGGCGACCGAGGCCGTCGGAGGAATACTCTCGGTCGCGGCCCGCGTACTGATGAGGCGCCCGGGGGACGGGCGGGTGGAGGTGCTCGCGTGAGCCTGTCGATCGTGAAGTCGGTTTTGTCCGGTGGTGTGGTAGAGATCGCCCCGCGAGGTGAGATCGACGTCGACACCGCGTACGAGGTGCGCGAGGCGATCGCAGAGGTGTTGGCCAAGGGCCGCCCGCTGCGTATCGAGCTGAACATGAGGCTGGTCACCTTCATCGACTCCGTCGGCATCAGCGCCATGGTCGCCGGCTTCCAGACCGCCGAGGTCAGTGGCGTCAAGCTGGTGGTCACCGAGCCGAGCCGGTTCGTGCACCGGCAGCTCTGGGTGACGGGCCTGCTCGGCCTGTTCGGCGCACCGGAGCCCTACTTCGCCGGCGCCGCCACCCCTGAGGTGCTCCCCGGCGCCTGACCCCCCACTCAACCCAGCTCGTCCAGGCCGGTCAGGTCGACATCGGTCGCCTCGGTCACGGCCCGGATGGCCGTCACCGAGGCGTACCCCGCTGCCAGCAACGCCACGTCCGTGCCGGGCTGCGCGGCCTGACCCGGCTCCTCCAGTGAGGTACGGACGAAGCCGTGCCCGGACTCCGCCACCGTCATCTGTACCTGGCCGAAGCTGGCCAACGTGCCGCGCCGTACCCCACGCAGGCGTTCGTGCGGCAGGTCCGGGGCATTCACGTTGAGCATGCTTTCCAGCGGCGCGGAGGTCAGCCGGGGGAGCAGGTCGAGGGCGACCCGCGCGGCGGTGCTCCAGTGCCGCTCGCTGTCGCGTACCGAGGCGGCGGCGTCCACGGCGGCGCCCCCGCTGGCGGCCGTGGCCTCGCCCGCGGTGAGGACGTCCAGTGAGACGGCCATCGCCCGGCAGCCGTTCGTGGCGGCGGTGAACGCGGCACCCACCGTGCCCGAGTGCAGCACGGCACGACCGGCGTTGGCGCCCCGGTTGATGCCGGAGAGCACCACCGACGGCGGCGGGCCGAACGCTCCGTGCAGCGCGATCAGCGTGATGAACCCGGGTGAGCCGCCAACCCCGTACGCCGGCACGCCGTCGAGGTCCGGCAGCGGATGGTCGTGCACGACGACCCGCCCGTCGCGCTCCACCGCGCTCATCGCGGCGCTGGTGCCGCTGGCCTCCTCCAACGGCGCGGCGATCACCACGTCCAGCCCTCGCTGGGTCGCCGCCCGGGCCAGTGCGTGGATGCCCGGCGCGGCAATCCCGTCGTCGTTGGTGACGAGGACCCGCAGTGTCATCGCTCGACCACCCGGTCGGCCAGCTCGTCCGGGGTGGTGCGCTCCTGTGGTCGGCTGTCGGCCGGCACCAGTCGGACCCGGTCCACCAGGCCGGTGATCGAGTCCAGCCGTCCGGTGCCGAGGCCGTGCCGGGTCACGTTCAGCGCGCCGGCGGCGGCGCCGGTGCGGATGGCGGTCCGGATGTCGCCACCGCCCGCCACGACGGCGGCCACCCCGGCGGTCATCGAGTCGCCCGCGCCGCGCGGGTCGGCTGCCTCCAGTCGAGGCATCTCCACGTCGAACAGCTCCCCGTCGATGAGCGCCAGCGCCGGCCGGTCGGCGCGGCTGACCACCACGGTCTCGGCGCCGGCGGAGTGCAGGTCGTACATCGCCCGGGTCAGCTCCGGGAGGTCGTCGTTGCGGGCACGGCCGTCGCGGATCAGCTCCTCGTGGCTCACCTTGAGGAAGAAGACCCCGCTGTCCAGCACCGCGCCGAGGTGATCGCCGGAGAGGTCGACCACGACCTGGCCACCGTTGGCTCCGAGGTCGGCGGCGAAGCGCCGGTACAGGTCGGCCGGGACGAGCCACGGCTCGTTGGGTCCACTCAGAATGCTCACCGACGCCCGCAGACCCTCGCCCAGGGCCAGGTTGTACAGCTCGTCCAGCTCGTGGCGGCTCAACGGCTGCCCGGGCACGTCGGCGACCTCCTGCCGCGATCCGCCCCGGCGGTCGTGGACGTATCCGCCGCTGCCGGAATCGCGGACCACCACCTTGAGGTCCACCCCCTCGCTGACCAGCAGCGGCTCCAACACCTGGCCGATCTCGCCGCCGAGCGCGGCGCAGAGCACCACGTCGACACCCAGCGACATCACCATCCGGGCCTGCCAGACGCCCTGCCCACCGGGGTGCAGGTGCAGTTCGGTGTGGTCGTTCGGCTGGTCCACGGTCACGGTCAGTTGCGGAGTGGGCGCGAAGACCATCACGTGCCCGCTCACTGGTCGGCACCGTTCATGAATCCACCCTCTCCGTCACGCCCGGTGATTCGTCACTAACCGACCCTAATGGGGCAAGTGATGGACCGCGACGCATCGGCCGGTGTCCGTCCGGGCGTTGCCAGCCCGTTCGGTGTACGGGACGATCGTGCGACCAGCGACGGCAGGAGACGGTGTGCTCAGGCGCGATACCTTCAGCTACACCGTTCAGGCCCGGTGCGCCCCCGCCGAGGCGGCCGCCCTGCTCAGCGACCTGACCCGGCAGGGTGAGCTGCATCCGCTGATCGTCAGCGTCCAACGGCTGCCACCACGCTCCGGCGCCCTGGCCAGCTACGCGATCAGCGACCGGTTGCAGGCCGGCCCGCTGCGCTTCCGGACCACCTACCAGGCCGACGTGCTGATCAACGAGGAGGACGAGATCGTCATGGTGGCCCGGCAGCGGCCGGCCACCACCGTGCGCAACCACACCCGACTGCGCGCCGAACCGGACGGACTGCTCCGGGTCGACGTGGAGATCACCCTGAGCGCACCGGCCCCGCTGTTCCGGTACGCGTTCCGCCAGGCCCGCGCAGCCCACCTCGCCCTGGCCAGCCGCCTCGGCGCGGCCCTGGACCGCGCCGGCAACCCCCCGCCCGCCACCTGACCCGCGCCTCCGCGCCTCCGCGCCTCCGCGCGGGGCGGACCGGCGGTCCCCTGTCTCGCAAGATCGTGCTCGATCCTGGATGTAGTGGCATCCCGCGGCGCCGAGCCCACTACATCCTGGTTGTAGCGCGATCATGGGCGGCAG
>NZ_WBKR01000314.1 GCF_008868155.1 Micromonospora sp. ALFpr18c | reverse complement strand
CGGTTCGGGATTCGGTGCGGGCGGTTTCGGCGGCGGCGATGATGGTGACCACCTCGCGGCCGAAGCGGACGTCGCAGCGGTGGTCGCGGGTGCCGGCGCGTACCTGCTCGACGAGCTGGTCGATCGCGACACCGAACGCCGTGGCCGCGTCGTTCTCGCCGTACGGGACGGTCTCGATGCCGTTCTCGCCGTAGAACACGAACTCGCGGGTCATCGACTCCTGCGGCGCGTCCAGGGAGAGCGAGGCGGCGCTGGTGGCACCGCCCTCGTGGGTGAGCAGCAGGTGGACCATGCCGCTCGGTCCGTCCATCGCCGCCACCCGGGTCACCCGCCCCAGCACCGGCAGCAGGATGGAGAGCGCGTGCGGGGCGATGTCCCAGAGCGCGCCGTGCTCCCGACGCCACAACGAACCGCCGTACGGGCTGCCGTCCTGGAAGATCGACGCGAAGGCGGTGGTCCGCCCGTGCTGCCAACCCCCGGCGGCGGAGGTGGCGGCGAGGAACGCGGTGACGTTCGACTGGAACCGCTGCGTGAAGAAGACCACCGAGGCGACCCCGGACGCCTCGGCGGCGGCGACCACCCGGTCGGCGTCGGCGACGCTGAGCGCCAGCGGCTTGTCCAGCAGCAGGTGCCGGCCTGCGGACGCGGCCCGCACGGCGATGTCGGCCTGGATGTCCGGCGGCAGCGCCACGGCCACCGCCGCACACTGCTCGATCAGCGCGTCGACGTCGGCGTACGCGGGCACCCCGTACCGCTCGGCCAGCGCGGAGGCCCGCTCCGGGTTGCGCCCCCACACGCCGACCAGTTCCGCGTCCGGGTGGGCGTGCAACGCCTTCCCGTGGGTCTCGATCGCCCAGTGACCGGTGCCGAACAAACCGAACCGCAGCACGTGTACCTCCGCTTTTTCCCCGCACCGCGGCAACGCCACGGACGTGATCCACGCTAGTCGCCCCGCTGGTCACACCGGCGGCGGGTCGCCAACCTCGCATGATCGCGCTCGAACCTGGATCGAGTGCCCTCGTCCACGCATCGAAGGCCCTGTTTCCTGGATCGAGCACGATCTTGAGGCGGGACACCGGGGCGCCGCGGGGCGCGCGGGCACGGCGCGGGCGAGGCAGCGTGACCCGGTTACTACAGCGGTTAGTAGGCTGTGCCGGTGACCGAGGCAACGACCGGGTGGGTCCGGTGACCAGCGTGGGCACCGATTCGCCGGTGGACGGGATCGTCGCGACCGTGCCGATCGTGCTGTCGCTGCTCGTGGCGGTGTGGGCGCTGGTGGCGGCGGTACGCCATCGGCCGCCGGACCGGGTGCAGGTCGTCGGTCTGGCCGTACTGGAAGTGGCGTTGCTCGTGCTGAGCGTCCTGGCGCTGGTGGCGGTGGGCGGCGGGGATCGTCCCGGCGAGCCGGGCGCATTCTTCGGCTACCTGGTCACGCTGATCTGCCTGCCGCCGCTGGCCTGGGTGCTGGCCCGGATGGAGCCGACCCGCTGGGGCTCGGCGATCGTGTGCGCGGTCTGCCTGGTGACTCCGGTGGTGGTGGTCCGGTTGCAGCAGACCTGGGAGGTGCTCGGTGGTTGAGGCGGGACCGGCGCGGCGGCGTACGAACTCCGGGCCGGGTCGACTGCTGATCGCCGTCTACCTGCTCTTCGCCATCGCGGCGACGAGTCGGGCGGGCCTGCAGATCGCCACCAAGTTCGACGAGGCGCCGGTGGCGTACCTGCTCTCCGCGCTGGCCGCGCTCATCTACATCGTGGCGGCGGTGGGGCTGGCCCGGGCCGGGCACACCGGCCGGCGGGTGGCCTTGGCCTGCTGTTCGGTGGAGCTGGTCGGCGTGGTCGCGGTCGGCGTCCTGAGCGTGGTCGACCGGGAGCTGTTCCCCGACGAGACGGTCTGGTCGCAGTTCGGCAGCGGGTACGGCTACATTCCGCTGGTGCTGCCGGTGCTCGGCCTGCTCTGGTTGTGGCGCACCCGCCACGACCACGCCTGACCCCTCGGTCAGCCCCGCGGGCCACCGGCGACGTAGATGACCTGACCGGAGACGAAGCCCGCCCCCTCGCTCACCAGGAACGAGATGGTGTGCGCGACGTCCTCCGGCCGGCCCGGTCGGCGTACCGGGATCTCGGCGGCGGCGTGCTTCTGGAGGTCCTCGAAGTCGACCTTCATGCGGGCGGCGGTGGCCGCGGTCATGTCGGTGACGATGAAGCCGGGTGCGACCGCGTTGGCGGTCACCCCGAACGGCCCCAGCTCGATGGCGAGCGTCTTGGTGAAGCCCTGCAGGCCGGCCTTGGCGGCGGCGTAGTTCGCCTGACCCCGGTTGCCCAGGGCGGAGGTGCTGGACAGGTTGACGATCCGCCCCCACCTGCGGTCCACCATGTGCTTCTGGGTGGCCTGGCTGAACAGGAACGCGCCGCGCAGGTGCACACCCAGGACGGTGTCCCAGTCCGCGTTGGTCATCTTGAACAGCAGGTTGTCGCGGAGCACACCGGCGTTGTTGACCAGCACGGTGGGCGCGCCCAGGTCGGCGGCGACGCGCTCCACGGCCGCCTCGACCTGCTCCCGGTCGGACACGTCGGCGCCCACACCCAGCGCCCGGCCGCCGGCGGCGGCGATGGCGTCCACCGTCTCCTTGGTGGCGGCCTCCTCGATGTCGACCACGGCGACGGCCATCCCGTCGGCGGCCAGCCGTCGGGCGGTGGCCGCACCGATACCGCGTGCGGCTCCGGTGACGATGGCGACGCGGGGCTCCTCCGACATGATTACCTCCGGGTAACGTGGGGTCGATCGGAGGAGCTTAACGTCACCAGGCCGACCCTCGGCATAGGCGAATCCACCGGTATCCGTGGCCGGCGACCTTCACCGCGCCGAGCTTGCCCAACTCGCCGTAGCCCCGATCGGCGAGCACGTCGATCGGCAGGTCGGCCTCCGGCTCAAGACTGCTCAGGTCCACCTCGACGTCGTCGGTGCCCAGGTTGTGCACGAAGACCATCGTCCCGGTCGGCCCGTCCGCCCGGTGCGTCAGCACGCCGGGCGGCACCGGCACGTCGATGTGGGTGGTCGAGCCGGAGCCGATCTCCGGCGCCTCGCGCAGCGTACGGATCATGCGCTCGAACCAGGCGAGCAGCGACTTCGAGTCGCTCCGCTGGGCGGTGACGTTGACGTTCTGGTAGCCGAACTCACCCTTGTCGATCACCGGGCGGATCAGCTTCTCATCCTCCGCCGTGGAGAAGCCGGCGTTCGGCTGGTACGACCACTGCATCGGGGTACGGATCGCCTCGCGACCGGGCAGCGACAGGTCCTCGCCCATCCCGATCTCCTCGCCGTAGCGCAGCACCGGAGTGCCCCGCATCGAGAACTGCAGGGCGTACGCCAACTCGATGCGCCGCCGGTCGTTGCCGAGCATCGGGGCCAGCCGGCGGCGGATGCCCCGGTCGTAGATGCGCATGTTCTCGTCCGAGCCGAACTGCGCGTACACCTGGTTGCGCTGTTCGGTCGTCAACCGGGACAGGTCGATCTCGTCGTGGTTCCGCAGGAACGTGGCCCACTGCCCGCCGACCGGAAGCTTCGGGGTGTCGCGCAGCGCCTCGATCAGCGACTCCGGGTCCTGGGGTGTTGGCAAGAACCGCGACACCAGGGGCCAAAAAGATGATCTAGGCGTGAGGGCTGTCGGGGGTGCTGGACGTCGGAATGATCTCCGGCTGCGAAACGTCCTTTGATGAGTCTTGGGGACCTGGTTGAGCACTGGACGTTGGTCGGTGCTGAGCAGGATCTGGTCGCGGCAAAGCACCGCGATACGCAGCTCGGCTTTGCGCTGTTGCTGAAGTTCTACGGCCGGTTCGGCCGGTTCCCGCGCGGCATTGTTTGGGAGTGTCCGGTTTTATCATGGTTTGTTAGATGCCGTAGACGGCGCGAAGGTGGCCTCGCTGCGTATTTTGCCGCTCGGCGGGCCTGTAGGGAGATCTGTGTAACGGAATATGTCGAATTTCCGTTAAGGCCGGTGGAGTCCGGCTAGCACAGATAGGACCGAGTGGATGAGTTATCCGATGGTGGGCCCGGGCGTGCGGGCTGAGC
>NZ_WBKR01000313.1 GCF_008868155.1 Micromonospora sp. ALFpr18c | reverse complement strand
GCCTGGTCAGCCAGTCCAGCCCACGGCGGCGGGCGACCACGGTGAGCCGGTCCCCCGCGAAGATCACCTGTCGCGGGTCGAGGTCCTTCCACCAGATCGCCTTCGTCCCGCCAGCCGGGGTCCGGGCGATCAACCGGACCTGCCCGTCCCGGTTGACCTCGTCCAGGGGCCGGCCGTCGAGATCGGAGCCCGCGGCGACCGGCACCTCGGCGACCGGCAGCGCATGCCGGTCGACCGGGATCGTGGTGATCACCGCACGTTCGGTGAGGGCGCCGATGAAGGCCGGTGCCGCCAGGTAGGACACCGATCGGGACACACCGAGCGCGAACGTCTCGTCGACCCGCTCGGCGAAGTCACCGTCGAAGAGCCGCAGCACCACCCGCAGGCCGTCACGGAGATCCCGGGCGGCCAGCGCCGCCTCCAGGTTTGCCACGTCGTCGGTGGACGCCACCACCAGCGCCTGGCAGTCGGCCACCGACGCGGCGGCCAGGGTCTCCGGCAGGGCCGCGTCCCCGACGATGAGCGGCACCTCCAACTGTCGGGCCAGCGCCGCGCCGCGCGGCTGCGGATTCTTGTCGATCGCCACCACCTCGACGTCGTACTCGCGCAGTTGCGCCATCACCCGGGTGCCGACGTTGCCCAGGCCGATCACCACGACGTGCCCGACCCGGGCGGGTTGCAGCCGGCCGGTGTGCAGGGCCAGCCGCGCGTTGACGATGCCGTCCACCACAACGGCGGTGATCAGCGGGATCAGCGCCAGCCCGGCCAGGTTGAGCACCACCTGCATGATCTGCGCATCGATCGCCTTGTCGGTGTCCGGGTCGGCGCCGCTGAGGGTCGTGACCAGCGTCAGGTACAGCGCCTCCACCGGGGAGACGTCCTCGGCGCGGGAGATCAGCGCGCCGAGTACCGCGATCACCGCGAGCACCAGCATCACCGCGATGCCGATCTTGCGGGTGGCGAAGCCGCGTACCGCCCCCAGCAGCATCGTGACCGGACGGCGCCGCCGCCGCGCCCGGACCAGCCGGCGGGCCGCCACCTCGGTCCCCGGCGGCTGGCCGGTCGCCTCGGCCAGCACCAGGTCGGCGCCGGCCTGCTCGGCCGGCAGCAGCTCCACCCCCTGCTCGTCACCGCCGTGCGCCAACGCGCAGACCACATCCTGCGGACGCACATCGGCCCGGCGGGCCACCCGGAACGTCTTGTCCCGATGCTGGAAGGAGCTCGGGTCGACCTCTCCGAGCGCGGCGGCCACGAACGCCGGCGCCGCCATCTCAGCGTCGGAGAGCACCTCGACCGGCGCCTTGAGCAACTTTCGTACGCCCTCGGCGAGGGTGCCGTTGAACATCCGCAGCACCTGCCGGACCCGCTGGTCGACGGCCTGGGCGCAGAGCGCGGCGTGCAGGTTGCCGACGTCGTCCTGGTGCAGCAGGGCCAGCCCGGTCGCCCCGGCCAGCCCGGCGGCCTCGAAGGTGGCCACGTCCAGCCGTTCCGAGCGGACCACCCGCACCCCGCGCAGCCCCGCCACGTCCGGCCCGTTGCTGCGGTAGCGCTCCGGCACCACCACGGTCACCCGGGCGCCGCCGGCGGGCAGTTCGGATTCGAGCATCGCCCGTGCCACGTAGTAGGCGAGCGCGTCCCGTCCGCAGATCACGTAGTGCGGTCGCGGGTCACCCGCGGCCCGCAGCCGCCAGTTCCACTCGACCGCCCGTCGCGCCCGGTCCCGCCACGGCTCCGCCATGCCCGGATCGTAATCAGCGCGAGCATGCTGGGCGACCCTGTCCGGATCATCCCCGAGCAGGCATGTCGGCCCGGGCGGCGGGTAGAGCAGCGCAATGCAGACCTTCCTGCCGTACCCGGACTTCCTGGCCAGCGCCCGCGCGCTGGACCAGCGGCGGCTGGGCAAGCAGCGGGTGGAGGCCATCCAGGTGCTGCGCGGACTCACCCGCCCCGACTACGGCTGGCGGAACCACCCGGCGGTGAAGATGTGGGCCGGGTACGAGGAGGCGCTCACCCGGTACGGGCTGGACATGTGCGCCGTCTGGACCGAACCGGGACGCGCCGACACCTGCGCCACCACGATGACCGTCGACCTGGCCGCCGCCTGCGGGACCGGCGTGGTGCGTACCCAGGACGAACTGGACCGCGCCGGCGAGCTGCCGCCCTGGCTGGGCCGCGACGACCTGCACCTGAGCCACCGCTCGTCGCTGGTGCGCAAGGACCCGGCGCACTACCGCCCGATCTTCGGCGACGACGTCCCGGAGGACCTGGAGTACGTCTGGCCTGCCTCCGACCGCGCGCGCCGCCGCCTTCCGTAGGGGAGACTGACCCGAACAGGGAGGTTCTCGTGGCGCTGTCGCACATGGTGGGTCGACTCATCGGCGTACGCCAGCACCAGGTGGACCCGGGCGGCGGTGGCGCCGACCGCGTGCCGCGACCGGTCTCGGCGGTGGTGGTGGGTGGTGGCATCGCCGGCATGTCGGCGGCGGTGGTGCTGGCCGAGCGGGGCGTCGCGGTGACGGTGCTGGAGACCGCGCCCACCCTCGGCGGCCGGCTGGGCGCCTGGCCGGAGGCCCTGGCCGACGGCAGTCAGCAGAACGAGCACGGCTTCCACGCGTTCTTCCGGCAGTACTACAACTGGCGGTCGATCCTCCGCCGGATCGACCCCGACCTGGGCTTCCTCAAGCCCATTCCGGGCTATCCGATCCTGAGCGGGGAGTGGCCGACCGAGGAGTTCGGCAAGCTGCCGCCGGCACCGCCGGCGAACCTGCTCGCGCTGCTGCTGCGCAGCCCCAGCCTGCGCCTCGCCGACCTGCGTCTGATGGATCGGGACGCCGCGCTGCCGCTGCTCAGCTACGACCCGGTGCGCACCTACGCCGACCTGGACGACACGACCGCCGACGAACTGCTGGCGTCGCTGCGACTGCCGGACCGGGCACGGGCCATGCTGTTCGAGGTCTTCTCGCACTCGTTCTTCAACCACGAGGCGGAGATGTCGGCCGCCGAGATGGTCGCCCAGTTCCACTTCTACCTGCTCGGCAACCCGGAGGGGCTGGCCTTCGACTGCCCCGATGAGGACTACGCGACCGCGATCTGGGAGCCGCTGACCCGACACGTGGAGAAGCACGGCGGCCGGGTGCTCACCAGCGCCGCCGCGACCGGCGTGCACCGCGACGCCGACGGCTGGCGGGTCACGACCACCGACGGCGGCAGCCACCCGGCGGGCCACGTCGTGCTGGCCGTCGATCCGCCGGCGCTCGCCGCGCTGGTCGCGGCCTCCCCCGACCTGGTCACGCGGGCACCGGAGCTGGTGGCGCGGATGCCCGCGTTCGGCACGCCCGGTCCGCCGTACGCGGTCGCGCGGTACTGGTGCGACGGGGACGTCGCCGCCGGCCGCGCGGTGTTCAGCGGCGTGTCCCGGCAGCCCACCCTGGACTCGGTGACGCTCTACCACCGGCTGGAGAACGAGTCGCGGCGCTGGGCGCGGCAGACCGGCGGGTCGGTCCTCGAGGTGCACGCGTACGCCTGCGAGCCCGACGTGCCGGCCGAGGAGTTGGCCGAGCGGATGCGCCGCGAGCTGGTCACGCTCTGGCCGGAGGTCGCCGACCTACGGGTCCGCGAGCTACGGGCCCGGGTCCAGGCGCAGGCGCCGGCTTTCACGCCGGGCAGCCACGCCTGGCGACCGGGGGTACGCACCGACGCCGCCGGCCTCTACCTGGCCGGCGACGGCATCGGCACGGACTTCCCGAGCGCGTTGATGGAGCGGTCCGCAGCGACCGGCATCATCGCCGCGAACCACATCCTGCGCGCGGAGGGCGGCGCGGCCGAGCCGGTGCGCTCGATCCGGCCGCGGGGACTGCTGGCCGGGCGGGACAAGCGAAACCGACAAAAGCCTCTATAAGCGACGGTACGCTGCCGTACGCTCGATTGATCATCTGTCGATCGGTCGGGCGGGAGGGCAGCGGAGATGTCACCACTGCACCGTGCCGGCGCCCAGAGCGGACCGCCCGCCGAGCAGGCCGGCCGGGACGACGCGTACCCCCTCATCCGCGACGAGCGCGCCTGCGTCGTCACCGCCCTGCGCCTGGGCTGGTGGATGGCGGACGCGTACCACCACGGGCGCAA
>NZ_WBKR01000312.1 GCF_008868155.1 Micromonospora sp. ALFpr18c | reverse complement strand
TGGCTCACCGGCAGTCCTGAAGAGGCCTTCGACTTCGTCTACGACATCCACATCGGCACCATCACACCCGGACCCTGACCGCACCCGTCACCCATCAACCCCCGACGGACTTCCGGCTCGGACCACTAAGCCCTGCGGCTTCGCCCCGTGGAACTGGACGGCGCCGAACCGCTGTCCCGCCGCATCGCGCTTCGGCGAGCGAGCGTGGGTTGGGCTGCAGGGGTATTCCGACCAGGGGTGCCCGCAGATGTCGACGATGTGAGGGAGGCAGCAGAGGCAATCGCCGCCATGTGGTCGACCCCGCCTGGTGTAACTCGTCCTGCGGCTGCTCGGCCACCACTTCTCTGACGCGCGACCGCGGCGACGCCGGGGGCTTGGAGCAACGTCAGATCGGAGTATCGATGCTCGCGCCGGCTATGCGCGAGGAAATCGCGGGCGGGTCCCCCGGTGAGGTTCTCGACCCGCCTCGGCCTGTCTCCATCGAGAGTATGCGCGAGGAAATCGCGGGCAGGTCCCCCGGTGAGGTTCTCGACCCGCCTCGGCCTGTCTCCATCGAGAGTATGCACGAGGAAATCGCGGGTAGGTCTCCCGGTGAGGTTCTCGACCCGCCTCGGCATGTCTCCATCGAGAGTATGCGCGAGGAAATCGCGGGCGGATCTCCCGGTGAGGTTCTCGACTCTTTCAGGCATGAGCGATTTCTCCTCCGACAATCGTGAACGAACCATGCGAGGCCACCTGGCCGCGCCACCATCCGTGCCGGGCCAGCCAGGACGACTGCGGCAGCCGACATGGCAGGAACGGCTCCCGCCCTCTTAAGTTCACGGCAGGGGTACCGCCGGTTCCTGACCTCGGTGGCGACGGCGTGGGTGGGTTCGTGCGCCGGGCCTGAGCAGGCGTATCCGCGACGCGCGGGTACGGTGACATCGTGCTCTCGGCCGTGCGGGGTCTGTCCCGCTACCACACCGAGGAGTCGCTGCGCGCGTACCTGCTGCAACGCGCACACCGCACCGACGGCGGCTGCCTGGTCATCCACGGCTACGGCTCCCGCCGCGGGGTCCACCAGAAGGTCGCCGGCCGGGCCTGGGCGCACATCGCCGCGTACGTGGTCCTGGTCGGCGGGTACGACCCCGCCCTCGACGTCGACCACACCTGCGGCGCCGCGGACTGCATCGAGCCGACACATCTGCGTCAGGTCAGCCGCTCCGAGACCCGCCGCGGCCGCACCCAACGCGCGCAGTGCCGCAACGGCCACGACCGCGAACTCGACGAGAGCACCGGCCGCTACCGCCGGGTCTGCCGGGCGTGCAACCGGGAGGCGCAGCGCCGGTGGCGTGAGCGCGAGGCCGCCGAGGTGGCCCAGGCACGTGCCGCGTACGGCCGCTCGTAGTCGTCAGCCCCGCGGCCGCCACTCGTCGGACAGGACGGCGAAGACAAGCTGGTCCGCCCACTCTCCGTCATACCGGTAGCTCCGCACATGGTGGGCCTCCCGACGCATCCCGATCCGGGCCATCAGACGGGCTGACGCCTCGTTGCGGGCATGACACCGACCGAAGACCCGGTGCAGCCCGGCCTCGTCGAACCCCCAGTCCACCAGCGCCGTGACCGCCTCCGTGGCCAACCCACGACCGCCGTGGTCGGGGTGGAAGACGTACCCGAGTTCCGCCGTGCGGTCACGCTCGCCGCGCCACACCAGCTCGACGGTCCCGATCACCCCCGTGTCGCCGACCACGGCCACCGTCAGGCAGTCGCCCTCCGCGCGCCACGCGTCCTCACCCGCCATGGCGCGCACCGACGCCCGCGACTGCTCCCGGGTACGCGGCTCGGCCCCGAGCATCCAGCGGACGACGTCGCGTCGGCTCTGATACGCGTACACGTCGTCGAGGTCGTCCATCGTGACCGGGCGCAGCGTGAGCCGCTCGGTGCGGATCGGGTAGCTCGGCTGCACCATCAGGCGATCGTAGAGAACCGGACCGACTGGTGCCGAGAATTCAGTGCCGCAGCAGGGCCGTCATCGGGATCGGCTCCATGTGCCCGGTGGGCGGCGCGCCGCGGTGCAGCTGAAGTCCGATGTCGACCACCACGGAACGCTCCAGGGTGGCGACCCGCGTCATCGGTATCCAACGCGCCAGGTCGGTCGTGTCGTCCGTCTCGGGTCGAAGCTCACCGCCCGCGATCCGGGCCCGATAGAACACGGCCAGCATGTGCAGCTCGACGACGTCGCTGTCGGTGCGCTCGACGTGCCGCGTTCGCGAGTTCACCCCGAGCAGATGCTCGACCCGCGCCTCGTACCCCGTCTCCTCGGCCACCTCCCGCACGACGGCGTCGAACGGATCCTCGGCGTGCTCGACCCCTCCACCGGGCAGCGTCCAATGTCGCCGCGCCCCGTCGGGCGAGACCCAGCGGGCGAGCAGCAGATGCTCATCTCGCAGGCACACCGCGTACGCGGCGACCCGGAGCCGTTGCGTGATCACATCGCTCTCCTGATCCTCTGGGTGCCCGCGCACCTGGTCGTCCGTGCTGGCATCGGCCGGACTAGCCTCGCGGACATGTCCGACTCCCGCCTGCTGCGCATCGGCACCCGCAACTCTCCAATGGCCCTCGCCCAGGTCGAGCGGGTCCGCGCGATGCTCGCCGACCGGCACCCCGACGTCACCGTGGACGTGCTGTCGATGTCGACCAGCGGGGACCGGTGGCACGGTGACCTGGCCGCGCTGGGCGGCAAGGGGGCGTTCACCAAGGAGGTCGACGCCGCCCTGATCGCCGGGGACGTGGACATGGTGGTGCACTGCGTCAAGGACATCCCCGGGGACCGACCGGCACCGGCTGGCACGGTGATGGCCGCCTACCTGGCCCGCGACGATGTCCGGGACTGCCTCGTGCACCCGGGCGGGCTGCGGATCGACCAACTGCCCGCCGGCACCCGGATCGGCACCTCCGCCGTCCGGCGGGTCGCGCAACTGGCCCTGCACTGGCCGACTCTGGTGCCGGTGTCCATCCGGGGCAACGCGAACAGCAGGCTCGCGAAGCTCGACGCCGGTGACACCTACGACGCGCTGCTGCTCGCGGTCTCCGGGCTGGAGCGGATCGGGCAGGACGCCCGGATCACGCACCCGATCGACGTCGACACGATGGTCCCGGCCGTCGGCTCCGGGACCCTCGTCCTGCAATGCCGGGACGACGACCTCAGCACCCGTGACCTGGCAGCCAGCTGGTGGAGGGTGTACCCGGCACCGTGCGGATCATGGAGCGTGGACGCCTGCTTGAACAGGTACTCGGCGCGCGGGTAGGAGAGTCGGCCCCGGCCAGTCTCCGGACAGATGTCACCCAAGGCCGGCGCACGGCGCCCGGCTGCTGCGGCTCGGCGGTCGGCGAGGAACACCGGCCCGGCGGTGCGCCCGGCCAGCAGCCGGGGCAGGAGCCGTGCGGTCGGTGTCTCCCAGTGCACGTAGGCGCGGTCGCCGCCCTTCTCGGTAACCAGAGCGCGGCGGAACTCCACGTCGAGGTAGGGCACGTCCAGGCCGAGAATCTCCTCGGCGCGGGCGCAGGTCTCGTAGAGCATCCGCCACAGCACCCGCTCGCGCAGCGGGTTGCGGTCGTCGATGAACAGCCGCTCCAGGCGGGCACGCGGGATGGCCTTGTCCCGGGTCCGGGTGACCTTGCGGCGCTCCAGCCGCCGGCCGGGGTCGATGGTCAGCCAGTCCTGACGGCGGCAGTAGGCGGTGAACGAGGTCAGCGCGGACAGGTGCTTGTTCCAGGTGTTCGCGGCCCGCTCGTCCCAACGGGCCATCGTCTGCTCGTAGAGCTCCGGGGTGAGCGCCGCGACCGGCACCTGATCCCCGGCAGTCTCGCGCAGCCGGCGCAGGGTCTCGGTGTAGGTGGCGCGGGTCCCGGGGCCATCGCGGACCTGCGGGACGCCGTCACCACGGCGAGGGCGACTCGGCCAGTCGCAGCTGCGTCGGCGTGTCGACGCAGCTGCGGGCATGCTGGGTCGCCGTCCACTCGGCGATCACGGCGTCCAACACGTCGGCGTCGGTATCAGTGCAGACCCGCCAGATCGTCGAGCGTGACGGCCGTCCGGCCGGGCGCGCTCCGACTCGCTGATACAGGCTGTCCAGGACCTCGGCCGAGACGTCGGCGA
>NZ_WBKR01000311.1 GCF_008868155.1 Micromonospora sp. ALFpr18c | reverse complement strand
CAGATGGCGAGAGGGCTGGAGACGATGAGCCGGGAACAGATGCCGCAGATGAGTGGGGCGTACCGGTGAAGGACGCAGTCGCGGCGGCACGTGCCGGCCGCCGTGTTCGCTCACCCGTGGAAGCGGCCGGACGCGTAGCCGAATCCATTTTCTCGGAATATATTACCCTGCCGCCAGGCGGCGCGTCATAGGAATAGCCATAGTCGTCAAGGGTCTTTAGAAAGAGCTGACGTCTAAGGGCGCTACCCCTAGGGTCTTGGGAGCCGCTCACGAAGTATCCAAGATCGCGCTCTGACGCATTCTTTGAATACCGCGAAGGAAGTTTATGATTGTTATTGTCGAGAAACTGTCTCAGCAGAGCGTCTCCTTCGAGTGCTTTTTTATAGCTCTCGCGGTCCAGGCTGGCAATTTGATATCTGGAGGTTGGGGCGGGCGCCAAAGGCTGACTCCACTCTGAAGCCCCCTCGGAGGGGACCGTAATGCCGCATCCCGTGTCACCTTCACGACGTATATTGGGGCCGAAATAGATTCGCCCATCCTTCTCTATTGAGTGAATTTTATATTTTGAAAGGAACGGCTTAACGTGGCCTGTGTAATCTACGAGACCTTTTTTCTCGCAGCTAGAGTTTAGCCACTTGTATAGCAAGAGCACCCCATCACCTCCACCCCTACCCGGAGGCCAAGCCTTGTGCTCTAAGATATACGCTTCCAGCTTCTTGAGTTGATTCAACTGCGATTGTCCGTACATCGTTGTGTATGTCATAGCGGAGGGATTGTCCATGGGGGCTTCTCCTTATTAGGGCCGCGACATCGGTTGATTCCCGGAGGAATCAACCGATGCCGCGGCAGCTCCAGAAATTAGACGGGGAGTGTCGCGTCGTGTTAGGCGTAATCACTGCGTTCTGGTTCTTGCTGGACCCGCCCGGCATCTGTTCCATAGCCCGGGGGGGCACCCATTGATTCTGCAGTGCTCCTCGCTCGGCCTGAACCATGCCCTTCGGATTTGATGGATCTACTTAATCCCGCCGTACCGTATTCCACGACGGGCCGATGATTCTAGGGTCCTGCAGTCATCGACGCCTCGTGCTTGTGGTCGAAGCGGCCAAGATGTCAGCGGGGCGTCCGAACCGACGGGGTGGGAGTCGTCCTCCTTTGTGGATGGTTGTGCATCTCTTACAACGAGGTATCTCGTCCGTAGGTTCACGGTGCTCTCGGCGAGCCCGGGCGTCGCGCCGGTACTGCTCGGCGGCATCGCGGCAGGCCCGCGCCCGACCCTGCAGGGTCTCGGCCTTGGCGACCGTCGCGGCGTAGCGGTTGGCCACCCGCATCGTCTCCTGGTCCACGCTGGTCATGCCCGTCCGGCCTCGCGGCGGAGCAGGGCCTGAACCTGCTCGGTGGTGAGGCCGTCGACCTGGTCGCCGCCTGAGACGCTGCGGCTGGGCCTGCGCCGCCGGCACCTGGGCAAGCTCGTCGATGTGGAGGCGACGCTGCGGCAGCTCGACTACGCCGCCCGCAACATCCGGGTGCTGGCCCGGGCCGGCGTGACCCTGACCCGCCGGCACACCGCCACACCGCCGGAGCTGGCCGCCGCGATCGGCGCGCTGACCGCCGCCGTACGGTCGGCCGGAGAGGCCCTGGCCCGCGACCTCAGCGGCGCCGACGCCGACCACCACGCGCACTCGGCCGACGCGGCGGCCCTGAAGGCGGTCCGGATCGCCGCGGGCCTGCTGCGCTCCGACCCGCCGCTGCCGGTCACCATGATTGTCGGGCAGATCCGGGCGGCCGCGATCGACCTGCTACGCGGCGTCGGCCACGACGACGTGACGGTGCTGGACCGCGTGGATGAGGCGCTCGGTCTGAGCCGGGTGTGACGCCCGGTCGGTCGACGCAGCGGTAGGACAGCCTCTGCGGGCACGCCAACGCTGCCTTCGGATCCGCCGGAGAGGTCACCCCAGCGGGTCACTGGCGAGGGCTAGCTGTTTGCCGCTCGACCGCATCAGGCGCAGGCACCCGAGCAAGCCGCAACCCGGCCAAACAGTCAGAGATGTACATGCTTGGTTGTCTGAGTAGGGTCGTGCCCGTTGTTTGTCCGATGAATTGGGGGGAACGAGTATGAGGCTGCGGACATTCGCCGCTGTCTTCACCGCGCTGGTCGGGATTGCCGCCGGCGGAATGGTCGCACCGTCCGCTGCGTACGCCGCGGACAACGGGCCGTGGGAGGTCTTTCCCGCCAGCGCTGTCGACAAGTGTCTCGAAGTCCAGGGCGGTTCGACCGCGCTCAGCGCGCAGGTCCAGGTCTACACCTGTGCAACCTGGGACGGCGGTGTCACGCCGCTACACCAGCGGTGGATATTCCGGCCCACCTCCGGTGGCTACCAGCGCATCATCAACGGCAAGACGGGAATGTGCGCGAACATCAAGGGCAGCACGGACGTCAACAGTACGAAAATCGTCCAGTACAACTGTGGTGGCAGCGGGACGCTGAACGACCAGTGGTACCCGCAGTTCGTGCGGAAAATCGGCGGGTTCGACTTCTACCAGTTCAAGAGTCGGCTGAACCCCGCGAAGTGCCTCAACGTGCAGGGCAGCACGACGTCTAACGGATCCGACCTGATCCTCTACACGTGCGCGACGACGAACAACGCCATCTTCTCCTGGACGCCGGCAGTGCAGGCGTAGGCCGCGGTGGCATTGCAGTGAACGCCAAGGGTCAGGCGCGGGATGTCCGCGCCTGACCCTTGGCGTGCGGGATACCGCGAGTTATCTGAGGAGGAACATCGCCGCGAGGGTCAGTTCGTCGCCCGTACGGGGAGTTGCCGGCGCAGCCTGACGATGACGCGCTCCGGGGCGAACCCGCTCGGTCAGCCCGTGACCCTCGTGCTCCTTCCGCTGAATCCGCTGCACCCATCGGGGTGGTCTTCTAGGCTTCGTGGGGTGCCCGGATCGGCGAGAGCGTCGCGGTGGCGCTGTACGGGCCGGCCGGTGTGCTCCTCTCGGCGGCACGGCTCTACCGCCACGTCAGTCGGATCGGGAGCTGCCGCTGACGCCGCATGATGCCCCCGGTTCTCGCCATCGGCCGAGCCCGGTTAGCGGTGAGGAGCACCGATGACCGCCAGCGAACAGCAACGCCCGGAGATCGTCGTCGGGCTGGTGGCAACTCCGCCGGACCAGCCCGCCCGGGTGGCCACGCGGCTCACCGCCGAGTTGGCCAGCGGGCTCACCGAGCGGGTGAGCGCCGACGTGCGGTGGACCATCCGGGAAGGCTGGGGAAGGTGGCGCCGCGCCGCGACGGCGGCGTTGAGGCCCTACTCGACGACGTTGCTCGACGGCGCGCCGACGACGAGTGGGACGTCGCCATCTGCCTGACCGACCTGCCACTGCACGCCGAGCGGGTGCCGCTGGTCGCGCAGACCTCCGCCCGACGCCGAGCCGCGGTCGTGTCCCTGCCCGCGCTGGGACTGCATCAGCTGCGAGCGGCCCGCTTGGCCGTTCCGGATCTGGTGAGTCGGCTTCTGAGCGACGCTCCCGACCAGCGGGTGCCGCCGGCCGGCTCGGCACCGGCCGAGACGGCACGCCAGGTTCCCGCCGTCCACCGAATGATCGGCGAGGCTGACGCCGGCGAGCGACGCTACGTCGCCTCCGGGCTGATCGGCCGGGTACGGCTGTTGGCTGGCATGGTCCGCGCCAACCGCCCGGGCGTGCTCTGCTGGGCCTGTCCAAGCTGCTGGTCGGCGCGTTCGGCACGGCCGCGTTCGCACTCACCACGGACACCATCTGGCAGATGGGCGATGCGCTCGGCGGACTCCGGCTCACCGTGATCATGCTGCTCGGGTTGGGCGCGTTGGTGGCGTGGCTGATCGTCGCGCACGACCTGTGGGAGAAACCAACCCGAGAGACACCAGCTGAGCTGGCACGGCTGTTCAACCTGGGGACGATCCTTAGAGCGACCGGCAATAGGCGTTACTTGAGTCGGCGGGTGGTGGGTCGGGTGTCCCAGCGGTAGAGCGTGCGGGCTCGTTGGATGAGTTGACGGATGGTGACGATCGCTGCGGCCAGGTACAGGTAGAAGTCGATGATCTGGGCGTTGCGGTCGGTGCAGCGGCGGATCTTGCCGAAGCCGTTCATCCAGGAGTTGGTTCTCTCCACGACCCAGCGTTT
>NZ_WBKR01000310.1 GCF_008868155.1 Micromonospora sp. ALFpr18c | reverse complement strand
TGCTTCCAGGGCCAGTAGGGCTACGTGGAGGGAGAGGCTGGCCTCCACCGAGTCGAGGTCCACGTCGAGGATGCGGGCGATGCGGGCCAGACGTTCGTAGAAGGCCGGTCGGGACAGGTGGGCCGCGGCGGCGGCGGCGGACTTGTTGCGGCCCTGCTCCAGGTACGCGCGCAGGGTGTCGAGCAGCTGCTCCCGGGGGTGGCGGGCGTCGTACTCGAGGAGCGCACCGAGTTCACGCTCCACGAAGGTCTGCAACCGGGGCTCGTCGCGCAGCAGGTGCAGCAGCCCGGCCAGGTCGACGTGGGGCAGCCGGAAGATCGGCAGGTCACGACGGTCCCGGCGGGCCGCCTCGGCGATCTGCCGCGCCTCGACCAGCGACCGACGGGCCTCGCGCAGGCTGCCCACCCCGGATCCGGCGGCCACGATCACCGCACCCGCGCCGGCACCTCGGGACGGCTCGGCACCGGACGCCGACCGGGATGCGTCGCCGCCGGAGGGTGCGCGGCCGGTGCCGGCGTCGAGGCGTACCCGACGGAGTGCGCCGGCGAACGCGGACAGCGCGCGGTCCTCGGCGGCCGGGTCCGGCAGGGCCAGCAGGGCGCCCACCGAGTTGTCGTCGACGGCACTGGTCAGCGCGGTCAGTTTCGCCTCCCGCAGCGCCTGGCCGACCGCCTCGGAGAGGTCCCGCAGCCGGGCCTGACCGGCCTCGGGGCCGCCCTCTCCGGCGGGGTCGTCGGCGCGGTGGCGGACCATCACGCCGACCAGGTGCCGCCGGTCGAGCACCACGCCGAGCGCCTTCGCCCGCAGCGCCACCTCGTCCACCGGCCGGGAGTGGTCGAGCAGCGCGGTGAGCAGGGTGCGGTGGATCTGCCGTTCCAGACCTTCGGCGTCGCGGCGGATCAGCCGGCCCAGCGCGAGGGTGGACGCGGCCCGTTCGATCAGGATCGTGAGCCGGGTCGGCGGGCCGGCGGCCGGTGCACCGGCCCGGGCGCTGGGCACGTCGCCGCTGGCCGGCCAGCGCAGCAGCAGCCGACCCCAGTCCTGCCCCCGGGCTCCGACCGCGGTGACCAGCCAGCCGCTGTCCGGGTCGTACGCGGTCCGCCCGGCCGGCCGGATCCGCCGGGAGTGCTGCTCCCAGCCGTCCAGCAGCAGCTCGGCGCTTTCGCCGGCCGGGTCGTACCCGAGGACCTGCCGGGACAGGTTCTCCAGTACCACGGGGCAACCTGACAGCTCGGCGGCCTGCCGGATCACCTCGGTGGCGTCGGCACCTTCGACGGAGAGGTCGTTGAACCGCTGGTGGATCTCCTCGGTGGCCCGCAGCTCGGTGAGCTGCGCGTCGACGATCAGCGCGTGCACCGCCTCGGTGATCCGCACGAACGGGGTGGCCCGACGCAGTTCCACCAGGGGAAGGCCGCGCCGTTCGGCCGTGGCGACCATCACCCTGGGTACTCCGCTGACGTACCGGCGGCCCAGCTCGACGACCAGCCCGGAGACTCCGACGTCGGCGAGGTCGCCGATGAACGCGCGCAGTCCCGCGTCGTCGCCCGGCAGCCCGATGCCGGTGGTGAGCACCAGCTCGCCGCCCCCGAGCAGGGTGGCGATGTCGGGCACCTCGGCGACGTGCACCCAGCGGACGGGCCGGTCCAGCCCCGCGTCGCCGGCGACGACGCGGGGCGCGCCGTGGCGGACCGGGTCCAGGGCGAGGACCTCACGGACGGTAGGGAACACGGCCGACACGCTACCGTCCGTGACGCCGGAACTCGACTTGCCTCCGCCGGGCGGGCCGGCCCCGGGCGCCTGCCACCGGCGGCCGGGGGTCAGCCGGGCTCAGTCGACGCCGAACTCCATGGCGGCGCGGTCGAGGGCCTCGTCGGCGGCGGAGGCGACGCCTCGGGAGGCGATGGCTTCCGCGCCACCCTCCGGCATCGCACCGATCAGCCCGGTCGAGGCTGCCTGCGCGGCGCCGATCATCCGCTGGGGGGCGGCACCGCCGACCATGCCGAGGGAGGCGTACTGCTCCAGCTTCGCCCGCGAGTCGGCGATGTCCAGGTTGCGCATGGTGAGCTGGCCGATCCGGTCCGACGGGCCGAACGCCGAGTCCTCGGTACGCTCCATCGACAGCTTGTCGGGGTGGTAGCTGAACGCCGGGCCGGTGGTGTCCAGGATCGAGTAGTCCTCGCCCCGGCGCAGCCGCAACGTCACCTCGCCGGTGACCGCCGTGCCCACCCAGCGCTGCAACGACTCGCGCAGCATCAGCGCCTGCGGGTCCAGCCAGCGACCCTCGTACATCAGGCGACCGAGGCGGCGACCCTCGTTGTGGTAGTTGGCCAGGGTGTCCTCGTTGTGGATGGCGTTGACCAGCCGCTCGTACGCGGCGTGCAGCAGCGCCATGCCGGGCGCCTCGTAGATGCCCCGGCTCTTGGCCTCGATGATCCGGTTCTCGATCTGGTCGGACATGCCCAGGCCGTGCCGGCCACCGATGGCGTTGGCCTCCAGCACCAGGTCGACGGGGCTGCCGAACTCCTTGCCGTTGATCGTCACCGGGCGGCCCTGGTCGAAGCCGATGGTGACGTCCTCGGTGGGGATCTCCACCGACAGGTCCCAGAACCGGACGCCCATGATCGGGTTGACCGTCTCGATGCCGGTGTCGAGGTGTTCGAGGGTCTTCGCCTCGTGCGTGGCGCCCCAGATGTTGGCGTCGGTGGAGTACGCCTTCTCGGTGCTGTCCCGGTACGGCAGGCCGCGCTCCAGCAGCCACTCCGACATCTCCGTACGCCCGCCCAGTTCGGTGACGAAGGCGGTGTCGAGCCACGGCTTGTAGATGCGCAGCTGCGGGTTGGCCAGCAGGCCGTACCGGTAGAAGCGCTCGATGTCGTTGCCCTTGAAGGTCGACCCGTCGCCCCAGATCTGGACGTCGTCGGAGATCATCGCCCGCACCAGCAGGGTCCCGGTGACGGCCCGGCCCAGCGGGGTGGTGTTGAAGTACGCGCGTCCGCCCGAGCGGATGTGGAAGGCACCGCAGGTCAGTGCGGCGAGCCCTTCCTCGACCAAGGCTGCGCGGCAGTCGACGAGTCGGGCGACCTCGGCGCCGTAGCTGAGCGCACGACCGGGCACCGAGGCGATGTCGGGCTCGTCGTACTGGCCGATGTCGGCCGTGTAGGCGCAGGGGACGGCGCCCTTGTCGCGCATCCACGCGACCGCGACCGAGGTGTCGAGGCCGCCGGAGAAGGCGATACCGACACGTTCGCCGATGGGCAGGGAGGTGAGAACCTTGGACACGGGGAAGATTATTCAACAAGACGCATGGTCATGCAAGTCGAAGTGGTTACTCGCTGTCGCTCGGCGCGTCGTCGCGGCCCAACTCCCAGAGCGCCACCGCCGCTGCGGCGGCCAGGTTCAACGAGTCGACCCCGCGTCGCATCGGGAGGACCACCCGCACGTCGCTGGCCGCCCGAGCCGCCCCGTCAGGCCGGGCCCCTCACGAGCAGATCGCTGGGGGCTTCGTCCACCACATCCCGATCTTGACTGAGGGGATGATGGACGGAACCGCTGTGACCTTCACGCTCGCGGCGCTGCACGCGACCGACTACCGAGTCGACATGGAATTCTGGTACGGCGAGGCTGAGTCCTGCTGTCCACCCAACCCGCCGCAGCCCGGCGGCAAATGACAGAGAGGTAGCCATGCGCCGCGAATGGGCCGCCCTGCCTGGGACGGTCGTGACGGAGATAGCCGAGCGCGTCGGCGGGATCATCGACGTACGCCCAGCTCTGACGGGCAACCACGCCGAGATCGCGTCGAGTGTCGTCGGCACGTCCGGCATGGTCTTCGTCAAGGCCGCCACGACCGGGCTGAGCGTCCAGACGCTGCGCTATGAGCTGGCGGCAACGGGGGCGGTCGACCGGTTCCCGCCGGCCGTCCTGTGGCACTTCGAGCGCGACGGCTGGTTGGTGGTGGGGGCCGAGCTACTTGACGGCCCCCACCCCGACCTGTCTCCCGGAAGTCCAGATCTGGACCTGCTCCAGGTGACCCTTAAGAGCGACCGGCAATAGGTATCCAAGATTCGGACAGTTGGATACCCGGGGGTAGCAAGCAGGCACGGGAGGTTGATCATCGGAGTTCTCTACGCTCAGTGATCAATGGAGTCCCGTGCCTGCCCTCC
>NZ_WBKR01000309.1 GCF_008868155.1 Micromonospora sp. ALFpr18c | reverse complement strand
CTCTGCTGGCAACGCCTGAACGCCCTACCCACACCCACCTGACCAGCAACAACCATCCCAGCGAGCCGGAAAGGGCCGCACCCCGGGAATCGGAGACCCGGCACACCGTCGTGACAGACGACGCACACACCTCACACCATAAAGGACAAAACGGTCAAGCCGAAAGCCGTACCAAGGGATCAATACCCTCTGACGGATCGAGGCCGATGACCAGGGAGGCGACCGGAATTCCGCGCATTTCCCCCAACCCCTTCCGGTTCCCCAACGTGCTCCGGATGGTTTTTTTGCATCGTCGATCGATTTATTGATCGGTCAGCGTCTTGACCTTAGTGGTGGCGCGTCTCGGCTGGGTTAAACATAGTTGCATGTAAGCATGTGAATGGTTGCCTCGGGAAACGCCGGAGTCGTTAGAGCCGACTTGGTCGGTTTTGCCCGGCGTGCTGCCCGAGGTTTTCCGCGGTCGCGCGGAAACTGTGACAGAACGAAGACAATCCGCGGACGGCGCCCGGACCTGCCGGGTCGAGCATGACCACCATGTCCATCGGATCGTCGTACTCCATCGGGCGGTCGACACCCGGCCCGCCGCGACCGCTGCCCGCCACCCACGCGGCCCTGGCCCCCAGCCTGCGGCTGCTCGGCGCCGGCGTCGGAGCCCTGCTCGCCCTCGGCCTCACCGGCGCGCTGTTCGTCCGGACGTACCCCGGTCAGTGGCTGGACGGGCTGCTCCTGCCCCGCGCCGAGCGCGGCGGGGGGTACGCGCAGCAGAGCACCCTGCTCGGTCCGGCCCGCAGCGTGCTGGCCGCGTTCGGTGACCCGGCGCTGCTGGCGGCGCTGCTCGGCGCGGTGCTGCTGCTGGGTCTCCTCGGGCGGCGACTGGTGGCCGCGCTCGTGGGCGTGGGCATGGTCCTCGGTGCGGTGGTGGTCGCCGGGGCGGTCAAGTCGGCGCTGTCACGCCCGGATCTCCAGGTCGAGAGTTCGAGCATCCACAACAGCTTTCCGAGTGGTCACGTGGCGGTGGCGACGACCCTGCTGCTGTCGTTCATGCTGGTCCTGCCCGCCCGTGCGCGCCGCTGGCTGGCACTGCCGGGTGCGGCGGGGGTCACGGTGGTCGCGGCCGCCACCATGCTCGCGGGCTGGCACCGGTTCAGCGACGCGCTCGGCGGCGTGCTGCTGGGGGTGGCGCTGTTCTGCCTGGCTGCGGCCGGGTTGGCCGGACGGCCCGGTGCCGCCGGGCCGAGGGCTCCGGACGCCGTCCGCACGGCCGGCGGTGCGGCCTGGCGTGGTCTCGCCGAGGCGGCGATCGGCCTGGTCGGGCTGGGGTGGGTGCTCCTGGTGGTGCTGCCCGGGCTGAGTGCCGCGGTGCCCCGCGGGGCGCTGGTCGCCATCCTGGCGGTGGCCGGGTCGACGATGCTGGCCGTGGGGTTGGTGGTGTGGCTGGTGCGGTCGGTGGACTTCACCCCGCCGCCGGATCGATCGATGAAAGGCTAAACACATTCATGATGCGATACTTGGTGACATGTCCCAGGTCCTGCTGATCGAAGATCACCAGACGGTGCGCGACGGACTGCAGCTGGCGCTGACGCGACAGGGGCACACGGTGGAGGCCGTGGCCACCGGCGAGCTGGGGCTGGAGCGGCTGCGCGCGGGCTCGTCCGACGTCGTGGTGCTCGACCTGATGCTGCCCGGGATGGACGGGTTCGAGGTCTGCCGTCGGATTCGCCAGCTGGGCGACCTGCCGATCATCATGCTGACCGCCCGCAACGACGACATGGACGTGGTCGCGGGCCTGGAGGCGGGGGCCGACGACTACGTGGTCAAGCCGGTGCAGGCTCGCGTGCTCGAGGCGCGTATCCGCGCGGTGCTGCGCCGCAGCGCGTCGCGGCGCGCCACCGCCGAGCGTTCCGGCCTGGAACAGTACGGGGCCCTGAGCATCGACCGGGCCGCGCTGGTGGTCAGCAAGGGCGGGACGCCGGTCGGCCTCGCCCCCACGGAGTTGCGCCTGCTGCTCGAACTCTCGCACACGCCGGGTCAGGTGCTGAGCCGGCAGCAGTTGCTGGAGGCCGTGTGGGAGCACGGATACCTCGGCGACTCGCGGCTCGTGGACGCCTGCGTCCAGCGGCTTCGCGCCAAGATCGAGGACGACTCGTCCGCGCCGGTGTTCATCCAGACCGTGCGCGGCTTCGGGTACCGGTTCGGGCCGCTGTGACACCGTGGCGCTGGGCCGTCGGCCTCCGGGTCCGGCTGCTGCTGGCCTTCGCCCTGCTGGGGGTCACCACCACGGCGGTCGTGGCCAGCGGCAGCTACTTCCAGGCCCGGACCGTCATCCTGCAGCAGGCGCAGGACGCCGCGGTGCTGTCGCTGACCGACCAGCTCGCCAAGGTCTACCCGCTGCGCCAGCTCCCGCCCACCCAGGACGACCTCGACACCTTGGCCGAGCGCCTCTCCGACCGGGAGGGGTACGCGGTGGTCCGCTACCGGGACATGCAGGCGCAGGGCAGCGAGGCACCCGACCTGCTCACCCCGGAGCTGCGCCAAGCGGTCGGTGACGGCTCGATCGCCTGGCAACGCGTCTCGTTCGACGGACAACCCGTGCTGCTCATCGGCACCCAGTTGGGGCTCGAGCGCAGCAACGGCTCGTCCGTGCCGTCCGGGCTGGAGGTCTACTCGGTGCACAGCCTGGCCTCCGAGCAGCGGAGCATCGACCGGCTCGCCACGCTGGCCTGGCTGACCGGCGGGCTCTCCCTGGTCCTCGCGGTCCTGCTGGCCCTGCTGGCCGCCCGGGGCGTGCTGCGCCCGATACGCGACCTGGGCCGGGCGGCGCGCCGGCTCGGCGAGGGTGATCTGACCACCCGGCTGTCGGTCCGGGGCGCCGACGAGCTGGCCGACGTGGCCCGGACCTTCAACGACACCGCGGCGACCCTGGAGCGCCAGGTCGGTGAACTGCGCCGGATGGAGGCCGACGCGCGGCGCTTCGTGGCCGACGTGTCACACGAACTCCGCACGCCGCTGGCCGCGATGACGGCGGTCACCGACGTGCTGGACGAGGAGGCCGACCGGCTGCCCGGGGACGCCGGCCGGGCCGCGCGGCTCGTCAGCCAGGAGACGCAGAGCCTCACCCACCTGGTCAACGACCTCATCGAGGTCAGCAGGTTCGACTCGGGCACGGCGCGGCTCGCCCTCGACGACGTCGACGTTGCCGCGGCGGTGACCGCGACCCTGCGGCTGCGGGGTTGGGTCGGCCGGGTCCGGACCGACCTGCCGCCGGGCATCGCCGCCCGGCTGGACCCCCGTCGGCTGGACGTGATCGTCGCGAACCTGGTGGCCAACGCATTCCGGCACGGCGCCGAGCCGGTGTCCCTGCGCCTGCGCGCGGACGAGGGCTGGCTCACCGTCGAGGTCAGCGACGAGGGGCCCGGACTGGACCGGGAGGTGCTGCCGCACGTCTTCGACCGCTTCTACAAGGCGGACACCGCGCGGACCCGATCCGAGGGCAGCGGCCTCGGCCTCGCCATCGCGTGGGAGAACGCACGCCTGCACCGCAACGCCCGGCAGCGGGGGAGTCTCGTGGCCGGCAACGGCACGCGCGGTGGCGCGGTGTTCACGCTCCGGCTGCCCCGGGTCGCGGCGGCCGGCGAGGAGGGAGCCCGATGACCCGCCGTCGCGTGCTGACCCGGACCCTGCTCGCCGGCGGGCTCCTGCTCACGCTGCTCGTGGCGGGCTGCGGCGTCCGGCCCAGTGCGGTCATCACGGGCCGTCCCGCGCAGAGCGGCGCGTCCCAGGGCGCCCGGCTCTACCTGCTCTGGCACGGGCGGCTCGCGCCGGTCGTCCGCGGGCTCAAGGTGGACCCTCCGCCCGACGTGGCGCTGGCCATCCTCACGGCCGGTCCGGACGAGCAGGAACGCGGCCACGGGTTCACCTCCGAGGTGCCGGCCGGTCTCTTTCCGGACCCTCCGGCGCAGGTGCCACCCGGCCCCGAGGGGGCCTCGTCGGCAGTGGTGACGGGCGGACGGGACGGCCTCACGGTCACGGTGACGGGCGCCGCGCTCGCGCTGTCGGCGAACGCGGCCGACCAGATCATCTGCACGGTGGCCGACGCCGCGGCGCAGTCCGGACCCGCGCAGTCCTTCACCCCGGTCACCATCGTCGGGCCGGACGGCGCCCGCCCGGCCCGGCCCTG
>NZ_WBKR01000308.1 GCF_008868155.1 Micromonospora sp. ALFpr18c | reverse complement strand
CCCACATCTGGGGCAGCTCTACAGGGCACCGCACAGCCACGCCCACCCGGCCGGCGAAGTCCCCTCGGAACACGCTGCAGGAGTGCCGCAACGGGCCGGCCTCGCGGGGCCGCGAGGCCGGGGTGTACGTGTCAGAGGCGGATGCCCAGGAGGGCGTCGACCGTCTTCGCGAAGAGGGCGGGCGCTTCGGGGTCATCCGGGGCGCCCGCCAGGGTCGCGTCGGCCCAGCGGTCGGCAGCCGCCAGGGCTCCGGGGGTGTCGAGGTCGTCGGCCAGGCGTTCGCGTACCCCGGCCAGCAGCTCGGCCCCGGACGGCCCGGCGGGCGCGGTGGCGGCCCGCCGCCAGCGGTCCAGGCGCTCCTGCGCGGCCGTGAGCAGCTCGTCGGTCCAGGTGCGGTCGCTGCGGTAGTGCCCGGAGATCAACGCGAGCCGGATCGCCATCGGGTCGACCTTGTCGGCGCGCAGCCGGGAGACGAAGACCAGATTGCCGCGGGACTTGGACATCTTCTCGCCGTCCAGGCCAATCATCCCGGCGTGCACGTAGTGCTCGGCGAACGGCGCCTGGCCGGTCAACCGCTCGGCGTGCGCGGCGGACGCCTCGTGGTGCGGGAACAGCAGGTCGTTGCCGCCGCCCTGTACGTCGATCCGGTCGCCGAGCAGGTTCAGGGCGATCACCGCGCACTCGATGTGCCAGCCGGGGCGGCCCATGCCCAACTCCCCGCCCGGCCAGGACGGCTCACCCTCGCGGGCGCCACGCCACAGCAGCGGGTCCAGTGGGTCGCGCTTGCCGGCCCGGTCCGGGTCACCGCCGCGCTCCGGGAAGATCTTCAACATCTGCTCGCGGGTCAGGTTGGACTCGTAGCCGTAGCGGCCGGTGGCGGAGATGTCGAAGTAGACGTCGCCGGTGCCGTCGTCGAGGCGGTACGCGGCACCGTCCTTGACCAGCACCTCGACCTTGTCGACGATGTCCGGGATCGACTCGACCGCACCCACGTAGCGCTCTGGCGGAATGATCCGCAGCGCCTCCATGTCCTCCCGGAACAGCGCCGTCTCCCGCATCGCCAGGACCACCCAGTCCTCGCCGTCGCGGGCGGCCCGCTCCAGCAGCGGGTCGTCGATGTCGGTGACGTTCTGCACGTAGCGCACCGGGCGGCCGGCGTCGCGCCACATCCGCTGCACCAGATCGAAGGAGATCATCGTGGCGGCGTGGCCGAGGTGGGTGGCGTCGTACGGGGTGATGCCGCAGACGTACATGCGTCCCGCGTCGGCCGGCGCACTCGGGTGGACACCCTGTCGCGCTGAGTCGTACAACGCCAACGACTCGCCCCTGCCCGGCAGCCGTGGCACCTCGTGTCCCGCCCAAGACTCCATGGCCTCAGCCTAGCCAGCCTCGCGACGGCCCCGGGCCGCCCCACAGGTGATCAAGATGACAGCGGATCACATGGGGGGCCAGGGCACCGCCGGCCAGTCCTCGGGCGGCTGCGGGAAGCGACCGGTCTCGCGCAGCCGGTCGACGCGGGCGGCCACCTCGGCGACCTCGCTGATCGTCAGGTGATCGGCCAGTTCCGCGCCGAGCGCCCCGGCGACCTGGCCGGCGAGCCCGTCGAGCATCTCCACCGCGTCCGGCGGCAACTGCTTGCCGGCCCAACCCCAGAGCACCGTACGGAGCTTGTCCTCCACGTGGAAGCTCACCCCGTGGTCCACGCCGTAGATCCGGTCGTCCGCGCCGACGAGCACGTGGCCGCCCTTGCGGTCGGCGTTGTTGAGCACCGCGTCGAGCACCGCCAGTCGAGCCAGCCGCGGGTCGTCCGCGTGCGCGAGCGCGTACGCGGTGCCGTCGTCGTCCCGTGCCGCCGCGATCGGGAACCAGCGCGGCGGCAACGCGTCCGCCGGCACGAACCCGACCAACGGCTCAGCGGTCTCCGGCTCGTCGATCCACAGCTGGCAGGAACCCGGCCCGAACGGCCCGTCGCGCAGCACCGTCGGCGGCACCAGGTCCCAGCCGGTGGCCCGGGACACCAGGTACGCCGACACCTCCCGGCCGGCGAGAGTGCCGTCCGGGAAGTCCCACAGCGGGCGCTCCCCACGGACCGGTTTGTAGACACAGCGGGCCGTGGCGCCGTCGAGGGTCAGGATGCCGCGCAGGGTCGTGTTCGACGCGTCGACGAGCCGCCCCTCCAGATCGAGCGTGCCGTCGCGCAACAGCCGCAGCGCGGCGTCGCCGTCCAGCCGGGGCTGGTCGCCGTCCTGGCGGGGCTGGAGGCCGGACGAGGTCACCGGTGGTAACCGTTGTGCCGCGGGCACAGGTGCCCGGCGGGGTCCAACGGCTGGCCGCACAGCGGGCACGGCGGCCGGCCCGCGTTCACCACGCGCCGGGCCCGCTCGATGAACTGGCGGGTCGCCTGCGGGGTGAGCCGGACCCGAAGCCGGTCCAGGTCCTCGTCCGGCTCGTCGTCGTCCTCGTCGTCCTCGTCGTCCTCGTCGCCCAGCTCGACCTCGGGTTCGACCTCGCCCGCCGCGATCGCCTCGATCACCACGGTCGCGGTGTCCACGTCGAAGGCCAGCCCGAGAGTCCCGACGCGGAACTCCTCGTCGACCGGAGTGTCCAGCGGCTCATTGTCGCCGATCACCGGGGCCAGCTCGGGCAGGTCCACCCCGAAGCGGCGCTGCGCCTCGGTGAGCAGTTCCTCCAGCTTTTCGGCGAGCAGTGACACCTGGACCTTCTCCAGCGCGACGCTGACCAGCCTGCCGCCGCCGCGGGCCTGCAGGAAGAACGTGCGCTCCCCCGGCGGCCCGACAGTCCCGGCGACGAACCGCTCCGGCGGTTCGAAGGCGTGCACCTGGTGGGTCATACCCACGACCCTATCCGGCCCGCCATGGCATCGCGCACCCCACCGACGCGAATCGCCGCAGGGGCGGCGCGCCCGGCGTACCAGGGGTTGCACCCGGGCGTGGCGGCCGTGGGGGCCGTCGGCGGGGGTGTCGTGACACGCGTCACCGGGACGCACCCGCCCCGCCGCCGACGGCCGCGTCCGAGTCGGCCGCGCGGGCCGCCCGCCGGCGCCGCTTCGGAGGCGGCGGCACCAGCGCCGCCAGGTCGCCGCCGGTGTCGTTCAGCCGGACGAGGAACGGCCGCAGCGGCGTGAACCGGATCGCGGTCACCGACGCCGGATCGGCCACGATCCGCTGAAAAAGATCCAGGTGTACGCCGAGCGCGTCCGCCACGATGGCCTTGATCACGTCACCGTGGCTACAGGCCAGCCAGACCGCCTCGGGCCCGTGCTCCGCGGTCACCCGGGCGTCCCACGACCGCACCGCCGCCACGGCGCGCGCCGCCATCGCCGCCATCGCCTCCCCGCCCGGGAAGACCGACGCGCTGGGATGCTGCTGGACCACCGGCCAGAGCGGCTCCTTGGCGAGCTTCTTCAGCGGCTGCCCCTCCCAGCTACCGTAGTCGCACTCGATCAACCCCTCCTCCACCACCGGGGCAGCCTGCGGAAGCGCCAACTCCAGCGTCTGCCGACAGCGGATCAACGGGCTGGTCACGACGGCGGCCAGAGGCACCGCCCGTAGCCGTTCGCCCACCGCGGCGGCCTGGGCGCGCCCGGTGTCGTCCAGCTCGACGGGTTGCCGGCCGGCCAGGCCGCCGTCGGCGTTCGCCGTGGTCCGGCCGTGTCGCAGAAGCAGAAGGGTCGCCACCCTGACCACCCTAGGGCCTCCGCCGCACCCCCCGACCGCCACGGGCTCCGGCCCGCCCACCGGGTCCTGCGACATGCGAGGTGCCTGTCGGAGCCCGGGTGAATCGGGCGTTTCGGCCGGGCTGGGCTGGTTGCCCAATGATGATCGACTCGATTTCCTGGAAACCGGGGTGTCACCCCGTCCCGGATACCCCGTACTCGCCGAACCTGAGTGGATCACCCCGTGATTGCCCGATGTGGGGTCGTGGCCGGTCGCGTCGGGTGGGTGGTTTGTCCGGTGGTGGGGGTTGTGGGCAGTGACCGGCCGCACCCGGGCGGTGGAATGGTGGCTGGCCGGGGGTCGTTACATACCCTGACGATCGCAGGACCACCGCCGCCGGCTCGACCCCGACGCGGGGTGGGAATGCCCGGCCCGGTCCGGTCGTTGCAGACCCGGCCAGCGACCAGGCCCCGCCGTGATGCGGGCGCCGCTGGATGGGCCGCC
>NZ_WBKR01000307.1 GCF_008868155.1 Micromonospora sp. ALFpr18c | reverse complement strand
TGGCACCGACCGAAACCCACCGACCACGACACCCACTGGCGCAACTGGCGACGCCGCCACCAAGCCCGAGCACGCTGGTTCCACCAACGCACCCGACTCAACCGAGACTATGCCCTGGCCAACTAGCAAATGGCGGCTGCCGTACTAGCCAGTGACCACGCACGACACCGCCATCTCGTCATGTCCCATGCACCGCGCTAGCTCCGACAACATGGTCGACCTCGTCGGCCCGACGTTGTACTCGGGTGACGACACCTACGCGGTGTGGCAGCGGATGCGCGACCACGAAGGGCTCCTCTGGCACCAGGTGGACGAGAAACGGGGCTTCTGGTCCGCGGCGAGGTATGCCGACGTCGATCTCGTGTTGAGCGACTATTCGCTGTTCACCTCCGAGCGCGGCACGTTGCTGAACCTGCTCGGCACGGATGACCCGGCGGGCGGTACACAACTCGCCGTCACGGATCCTCCTCGGCACACGGAGATGCAGGGCCGGCTGAAGAAGGCGCTCGCCATCAAGGCCATCGAGAGGCAACGCGACATGATCCGCGACAAGATCGTCGGGTTGCTCGAACCGCTCGGTGACGGCGGTGTCTTCGACTTCGGGCAAGCGATGCTGCAGCTACCGATCGCGGTCATCGGCATGATGATGGACCTGCCGGAGGACGACTGGGCGTGGCTGACCCGGATGAACATCGCGTGTGTCGCCTACGACGACCCAGACTTCCAGGACCCCCACGACCCGTCGATGACGCTGACCCTGGCGCACCAGGAACTGCTGGGGTACTTCCAGGAGCTCGTCCGCCACCGCAGGAACAACCTCGGCGACGACCTGATCAGCGTGCTGATCACGACGCCGTTCGAGGGCAGGAACATGTCCCTCGGTGAGATTCTGTCGAACTGCTACAGCGTGCTGCTCGGCGCGCTGGTCACCACGCCACACTCCCCCAACTACATGATGGCGCAGCACACCGACACCGGTGTGCTGGAGGAATGGGCGGCGCACCCGCAGGTCGGTCCGACCGCGGTCGAGGAGGCGCTCAGGCTGGCGTCGCCGGTGCACCACTTCCTTCGGTATGCCACGAAGGACGTCGAGGTGGCGGGCACCCGGATCGCTGCCGGGGACGCTGTGGTTGCCTGGCTCGGTGCCGCCAACCGGGACGACCGTGCCTTCCCCGACGCGTCGCGTTTCGACCTACGGCGCAAGCCGAACCGGCACCTCGCGTTCGGCGCAGGGCCGCACTACTGCATCGGCCACAGCGTCGCCAGGGTCACCTTGCGAGTGCTGTTCGAAGAGTTGTTCAATCGCTACGCGAACTTCAGTCTCGCCGGCACGCCGAAGCGGTTGATCTCCAACTTCGCCTGCGGCTACAAGCACGTCCCCATCACTGCATCCGTGCGTGCGAGGTCCGGCGCGTGACAGGCGTGGGCTTCAACAGCGCCTGGACGCGTTCGTACGCCGGGCGGGCCGACGCCGCCGTGCGGCTGTTCTGTTTCCCGCACGCCGGCGCCTCCGCGTCGATCTTCCGCACCTGGCACACCGGGCTGCCCGAGGGGATCGAGCCGGTCGCCATCCAGCTTCCCGGCCGCGACGACCGGTTCGACGAGCCGCCGTACGAGCACATGACACCACTGGTTGCCGACCTCGCCGACGTGCTTTCGCCGCTGATGGACAAGCCGTACGCCTGCTACGGGTTCAGCATGGGCGCCAGGGTCGCGTTGGCGCTGGTGCACGAACTTCGCGACCGAGGGCTCCTCGCGCCGAGGCGATTGTTTGTGGCTAGCAGCGCGGCGCCCGTGCTGCGCCAGCCGGTCCGCGGCTGGGACGAACCGGAGGAGGGACTGGTCGCCTACCTGCGTGAACTTGGCGGCACACCACCGGGGCTGTTCGACAATCCGAGTCTGCTGGAGCTGTTCCTGCCGTCTCTACGGGCCGACCTACGCGTGGTCGGCACATGCCCGATCGCGGAGACGGTGCCGCTCGACGTGCCGATCCGGGCGTTCGCCGGGGAGACCGACGTCGAAGCCCCTCCGGCACGGATGCGCGACTGGGCGCGAGAGACCAACACGGAGTTCGAGTTGACCATCCTGGCGGGCAGTCACTTCTTCCCGGAGGCGGAAACCGTGCGGATGATGGAGATCATCAGCGCTGACCTGCTGACCTGACCGGGCGTTGACGCGCGGCGCCAACGCCCGGTCCATGCCACTTACTGGGCCGCGTCCAGCCTCGCGCGCTGGTCGCCGGTCAGCTCGAGGTCCACGGCGGCGAGGCTCTCGTCGAGCTGAGCGATCGAGGAAGCTCCGACGAGCGGGATGATCGGCAGGTCGCCGCCCATCAGCCAGGCGAGCACGACCTGGTTCGCGGTGGCGCCCGTCTCCTCGGCGACCGCACGCACCGCGGCCAGCCGGTTCTCGGTGCCGGCGTGGTCGAAGGCCGGGCCGAGAGGCCGATCGTCGCGGACGTATGCACCGGACAGCAGTGGGGTGTAGGCCACAAGCGTGAGACCCGGATTGGCGCGCAGGTAGCTGAGCACCTCGCCAGTGGCCAACCCTTGGTTGCCGTCGACAGACCGGCGCCCGGGCATGTCGGTGCGGGCACGCAGGTAGCTGTGGTGGTACTGGAGAACCTCGTAGCCGGGCAGCCCGGCGCTCGCGGCGGCCGCCCGCGCCTGCTCGACGCGCCAGGTCCAGTGGTTGCTGACGCCGAGCAGCCCGACCACGTCCTCCGCGACGAGGTCCGCGAAGCCCTGCACCGTTTCTTCGACCAGGGCGTTCGGGTCCTCGACGTGCGCGTAGAGCAGGTCGATCTTGTCCACCCCGAGCAGTTCTCTGCTCCGTTCTGCGGATTTGCGGATCACGGAGGCGGAAAGCCCCTCGATGTTTTCCTGCTTGGCGGTCGCCGCGAAATCCAACCCGGCCGCGACCGGCCGCCCGCCGAGCTTCGTCGCGATCACGACCTCGGACTGCACGCCGCGGCTGCGCCTCCACCGGCCGAGCAGCGCCTCACTTTCCCCACCCTGAGTCGAGTTGATCCAGAAGGAGTAGTTGTTCGAGGTGTCGACGAATGTGCCGCCGGCCTCGACGTACCGATCCAGAATCGCGAACGAAGTGTCCTCGTCGGTCTCCGTGCCGAATCGCATGGCGCCGAGGGCCAGGACGCTCACCTCTCGCTGTGCCGCCGTCTGGCCGATCGTCCGATATCGCATCCAGTAGCCTCCCCGTTACCAGATTGATGGTCGTGGTCACCATACCGGAAAGCCCTGCTCCTGATCTCGCACGCTTGACCTCGGTTGGTCAGACAATGAGCCCTCTTCAACCTGATCTGGCAGGTCAGGCTGGTAGGGGGCCGCAGATCGGCGAGGACGGTACTCCAAACAAGACAGCGAGCCGACGAAACTCGATACACCGTGGCAGACCGAAACGACCAGGGAAACCGGGCTGCTCGGCCAGCAGGTCACGGGCGACTATGCTGAAGGAGTTGCACGGCATCGGCCCCTCCGGTGCAGCCCGCCTCCTGGCCGGTGTCGCCAACATCAGCCGATTCGCCGACCGCGACCGGTTCGCCTCCTGGAACGGCACCGCACCCCTAGTACGGCAGCCGCCATTAGCAGTCTGACCTGCTGGGATGTGGTGGGGGCGGCGTCCGACATGGACGCAGCCGCCCGTTGATCATGTGTTTGTGAAGACAACAAGATCGAAGGCGGCTGCTGCTGCCAGCATAGAGGCTGCCCGGGCGGCCCGGACCGCGGGTGAGTTGCTGGGACGGCTGCGGTCGTGTTTCGCACGGACGCAGACCTGGCAGCACGCGGGCCGGTACGTATCGGCGCTGGTCAGCGATATCCCGAAGCGGAACGGGTGGACGATCGCGCAACAGGCCGGGGACCGCACGCGGATCGGGGACTGTACAAATAACGGCTGATCGACCGATCAAGGGAGAGACGCCAGATGACGACCGAGACGACCGTGGGACAGCCGGCCGCCGAGCCGGTGGGTGCGGTGACGGATGAGCAGTTGATCGCGATGCTGGCCGATCGGGCTCGTGGGCCTCGATCCGTCAGAGGGTATTGATCCCTTGGTACGGCTTTCGGCTTGACCGTTTTGTCCCTTATGGTGTGAGGTGTGTGCGTCGTCTGTCACGACGGTGTGCCGGGTCTCCGATTCCCGGGGTGCGGCCCTTTCCGGCTCGCTGGGACGGTTGTTGCTGGTCAGGTGGGTGTGGGTAGGGCGTTCAGGCGTTGCCAGCAGAG
>NZ_WBKR01000306.1 GCF_008868155.1 Micromonospora sp. ALFpr18c | reverse complement strand
AGGTACGCCTGGCCTGGACCCTGCACCAGGGCCGACACGTGCTGGCCATCCCCGGCACCGGCGCCGCCAACCTCATGATCACCGGGGTGGGGTCAGGTGGGCCAGGTCTTCGGGGGTCAGGGTCAGCGCTGCTGCGGCTATGTTCTGCTCCAGGTGTGCGGTGTTTCCGGTGCCGGGGATGGCCAGCACGTGTCGGCCCTGGTGCAGGGTCCAGGCCAGGCGTACCTGATGGGGGGTGACGCCGTGGGCACGCGCGACGGCCGTGACCGCCTCGCCCTGGTCGGCGCTCGCGCCCGCCTCGCGGCCGGTGCCGGCGAGGGCGAAGAACGGCACGTAGGCGATGCCCCGCTCGCCGCAGTCCCGGACGAACGCGTCCTGCTCCCGGTACGCGTCCACCCCGTAGTTGTTCTGCACGCAGACGACCGGCGCGATGCCCGCCACCTCGTCCAGGTGCTCGGGCCGCACGTTGGAGAGCCCGAGATGCCGGATCAGGCCGGCGGCTCGCAGCTCGGCCAGGGCGCCGAACCGGTCGGCCAGCGGCACCGTCGCGGGCCCCCGGCCGAGCCGCAGGTTCACCACGTCCACCTGGTCCAGGCCGAGCCGACGCAGGTTCTCCTCGACCTGGGCGCGCAGCTGCGCCGGGGTGCGCGCCTCGGTGAAGCCCGCCTCCGGGTCGTACCCGAAACCAACCTTGGTGACGATCACCAGATCCTCCGGGTACGGGGCGAGCGCCGCCCGGATCAACTCGGTGGCGTACCGGGCCGGCCCGGTGCCCACGCCCAGCGTTCCCCCCGGCGAGACGTAGAACGCGGCGGTGTCGATGTGGTTGACGCCCAGCTCCACGGCGCGGCGCAGCGCTGCGACGGCCCGTTCGCGGTCGGGGTTCGCCGTGATGCGCATCGAGCCGAAGCCCATCCGGTGCACGATGCGGTCGCCCAGGGTCCAGCTGCCCGCCGCGGCGGCGGTGATCTCGTCGATTGGCATCGGGCGACCGTAACGAGCCCGGGTGCGCGGCGCAGTCGGCCGCACACCCGATACCGCTGAGCTGCCGCCTGGGTTAGTTTTCTTGTGCTGGACGAGCCGGTTCGGCGGCGTGCGGCGGGCGCAGCACCGGCACCAGCAGCAGGGTCGGCAGCAGCAGCAGCGGCACCACGAGCAGCGCCCGCAGGGTGCCGACGTGGTCACCGAGCAGCCCCAGCAGCGGTGGCCCACCCAGGAACGCCGTGTAGCCGATCACCGCGACCACGCTGACCCGGACGGCCGCGTGCGCCTCCTCGTCGGCGGCGGCGCTCATCCCGACCGGGAAGCCCAGCGACGCGCCGAGGCCCCACAACGCGACGCCGACGATCGCCAGCGGCCCCGGGCCGGCCAGCACCGCCAGGCCCGCGCCGAGCACGGCGAGCCCGATGGTGCCGGTGAGCACCGGCACCCGGCCCCACCGGTCCAGCGCGACGGTCCCCGCGGTACGCCCGAGGGTCATGCCGACGACGAAGACGCCGAAGACCGTCGCGCCGGCCGCCTCGCTCAGGTCGCGGCCGTCCACGAACGCGACCGCCAGCCAGTCGTTCGCCGCACCCTCGGTGAACGCCGCCACCAGCACGAACAGCCCGATCAGCAGGGTGCGCGGCTCCCGCCAGGCGGCGAGCTGCGCACGGCGACGAGCAGCCGGGGTGGCGTCCGCCGGGTCGCCGGCCGGGTCGTGGGCGGAGGCCGGCAGGTACGTCCGCGCGGCGAGCGCGGTGCCGGTCAACACCACCACCGCCACCGCGGTCAGGTGCGCGCCGACGGCCACGTCCAGGCGGGCCGCCCCGGCACCGAGACCGGCACCGGCCACCGAACCGAGGCTCCACCCCGCGTGGAACCGGGGCATGATGGTCCGGCCGAGCCGCCGTTCCACGGCCGCGCCCTCGACGTTCATCGCCACGTCACAGGCCCCGGACCCGTAGCCCAGGGCGGCCAACCCGAGCGCGACCACGACGAACGACCCGGTCAGCGTGGCACCCACCCCCGCCACGGTCAGGCCGATCGCGACCAGCACGGTGGCCAGGGTCACGGTGCGGGCCGCACCGAGACGCTGGGCGAGCAGGCCGGACGTGGGCATCGCCAGCAGCGCCCCGATGCTCATCGCCAGCAGCAGCAGGCCGAGCCGGCCGGCGGACAGGTCCAACGCCTCGCGGACCGCCGGCACCCGGGAGAACCAGGTGCCGACCGCCAGTCCGTTGAGCGTGAAGGTGACGGCCACGCCGTTGCGGGCGACCAGCACGGCCCGCGACGGAGGAGGTGCGGCGTCCGGGGGTACGGATCGGGTGGTGGGGGCGCTCACGACGGCAGGTCCTCTTCCTCGACGGTGATCTCCTGGCACGATCGCACACCTGAGAGCGCTACCACCACAAGCCGGTGTCACCCCTTACCGACGTCAGACCGACCGGGCATGATGCGAACAGGCGTTCGTCCGACCGGGCGGATCGCCGCGGGAGGCGACGTATGACGACAGCGGCACACCGGCCGGCGACCCTGGAGGACGTCGCCCGGCTCGCCGGGGTGTCCCGGTCCACGGCGTCACGGGTCATCGCCGGCACCGGCTTCGCCTCGCCCTACGCCCGGGAACGAGTCACGACGGCCGTCGAGCGACTCGGCTACGTACCCAACCCGGCCGCCCGTGCGCTGGTGCGTGGCGTCGGCGTACGCCTCGTGGTGGCGGTCGCGGGGGCCAGCGCGGCGGTGCTCGACTGCCCGTACGTCCACCAGGTGGTCGGCTCGGCGGCGCGGGTCTGCACGCCCGCCGGCGTCGGGGTGGCGCTGCACTGGTTGCCGCTGGGCCAGCCGGGCGAGCTGGACCAGCTCGCCCGGGACCGCAGCGTGTGCGGCGTGGTGCTGGTCAACACCACCAACGAGCTGCTGGACGCCATACCCCGGTCGTTGCAGGGCCGGGTCGTGTCCATCGGCGTCGGATCGTCGGCCGTGCCGTCGTTCGACGTCGACAACGCCGCCGGCGCCGGCGAGGTGCTGCGTCACCTGTACGCCACCGGTCGCCGCCGGATCGCCATGGTGACCGGCCCGCAGTGGCTGCCCTGCTCGCGACGCCCCGTGGACGCGTACCGCGGGCTGATGCGCCAGGCGGGCCTGCCGGAGCGGATCCTGCCCGGCGACTTCTCCGCGGCGCGGGGCCGGAGCGCCGCCGGCGAGGCGCTGCGACGCTGGCCGGACGTCGACGCCATCTACGCGATCAGCGACGAGACCGCCTTCGGGGTGATCGCCGCGCTGCGCGACGAGGGCGTACGGGTGCCGGGCGACGTCGCGGTGGCCGGCTTCGACGACATCCCCCTCGCCGCGATGACCGCCCCGGCGCTGACCACCGCCAGCCACCCGGTGGGACGCATCGCGACCGCCGCGGCCATTGCCGTGCTGGACGGGCGTCCGGCCGCCCCGGTGACCCTCTTCCCGTCCGCCCTGGTCGCCCGCGCCAGCGCCTGAGCACCCCGCCGGTTAAGGCCGGGCGGGCCGGGTAACCGCGTCGCACGTGCCGCCGACCGTGGGGAGTGGTGATCCGTGTCCGACCCCGCGCCGCCACACCGGGAACCGGCGCAGGACCCTCGGCGAGGTCGGCTGACCACACGCCCCCATCCGCCGGTGGCGCCGGCACCCACCGGGCACCTGCCGCTGACCGACGCCGACGGCCGTCCGCTGGGCATGGCGTACGCCCCGCCGCGCACCGACGCGCCGTACCGGCTGGTGCTGCTCCTGCACGGGGCGGGCGGCTCGGCGCGCCACGCACTGGACCTGCTGCTGCCGGTCGCGGACGCGCACCACCTGCTGCTGATGGCCCCGCAGTCGTCGGCGGCGAGCTGGGACCTGATCGCCGGCGGCTTCGGCGTCGACGTCAGGCGCATCGACGGGCTGCTCGCGACCGCGTACGACGGCTACCCGGTGCGGGACGTGACGCTCGGCGGTTTCTCCGACGGCGCCTCGTACGCGTTGTCGCTGGGCCTGGCCAACGGCGACCTGATCGACGCGGTGCTGGCCTTCTCCCCCGGTTTCGCCGCGCCGCCGGCCACCCACGGCCGGCCACGGATCTTCGTCTCGCACGGGGTGGACGACCGCGTGCTGCCCATCGACGTGTGCAGCCGCCGGCTCGTCCCACGCCTGCACGAACGCGGCTACGCCGTCAGGTACGAGGAGTTCCCCGGCGGCCACGAGGTGCCATCCCCCGTCCGCGACGCCGCCACCACCTGGCTGACCACCCCACCCCTG
>NZ_WBKR01000305.1 GCF_008868155.1 Micromonospora sp. ALFpr18c | reverse complement strand
TGCGCGCCTCGGGCGCCCGCCGGCACGTCCGCGAGGAGGTCCCGTTCTACACGGGCCGCCGCCGCTCGGTGGCCGAGATCGTCAACTGCCTGGTCTGAGCCCCGCCGGCCGGGGCCTGCACGGCGACGTACCAGATCACCGGCCAGTGGGCCGGTGGCTTCCAGGCGGAGGTGAAGGTCACCGCGGGCGGCTCGCCCACCCGGGGCTGGTCGGTGAGCTGGAACTACGCCAACGGCCAGCAGGTCGGCTCGGCGTGGAACGCCACCGTCACCAGCAACGGCACACTGGTCACCGCGCGCAACGTCAACTACAACGGCGCGCTCGCCGCCGGAGCCAGCACCACCTTCGGTCTGCTCGGCTCGTGGAACGGCAGCAACCCCGCTCCGCTGGTCTCCTGCACCACGACCAGTTGATCCCCGTCCGGCGCCGCACCCGGGCGGGGGTGCGGCGCCGGCCGGCGGGGCTCAGACCAGGCAGTTGACGATCTCGGCCACCGAGCGGCGGCGGCCCGTGTAGAACGGGACCTCCTCGCGGACGTGCCGGCGGGCGCCCGAGGCGCGCAGGTCCCGCATCAGGTCGACGATCCGGTGCAGCTCGTCGGCCTCGAAGGCGAGCATCCACTCGTAGTCGCCCAACGCGAACGAGGCGACCGTGTTCGCCCGCACGTCCGGGTAGCCGCGGGCCATCTTCCCGTGCTCGGCCAGCATCTCGCGCCGCTCGGCGTCGGGCAGCAGGTACCACTCGTAGGAGCGGACGAACGGGTACACGCACAGGTAGGGGCGAGCCTCCTCACCAGCGAGGAACGCCGGGATGTGGCTCTTGTTGAACTCCGCCGGCCGGTGCAGCGCCATCTGCGACCACACCGGGGTCAGGGCCCGGCCCAGCGTCGTACGCCGGAACCGCAGGTACGCGTCCTGCAGCGCGTCGCTGGAGGCGGAGTGCCACCAGATCATCACGTCCGCGTCGGCGCGCAGCCCGGAGACGTCGTACACGCCGCGGACCACCACATCCTTGCCGGCCAACTCGTCGAAGAGGGCCACCACCTCACCGGTGACGTTGTCCCGCAGCGAGGGCAGCGGAGCGCTGGCCCGGAACACCGACCACATCGTGTAGCGGATGCTGTCGTTCAGCTCCCGCAGGCGGGCCGCGTTGGTCTGCTCGGTCATCTCGCCGATCCTCCCAGTGCTGTGATGATCTCGTCGGCCGCCGTCTCGCCGGAGCGGACGCAGACCGGGATGCCGACGCCGTCGTAGCCGGCGCCGGCGAGGACCAGGGTGGGGTGCGCCGCCCGCAACGCCGTCCGCGCGGCGGCGACCCGGTCGGCGTGCCCCGGCGCGTACTGCGGCAGCGCACCACCCCACCGTTGCACGTGCCCGTCGACCGGAGCGGGCAGCGGGGTGCCGAGCACCGCCGACAGCTCCCGGTGCACGGTCGCCGCGAGGTCCGCGTCCGGGCGCTGGAGCTGCGCCTCCTCGCGGTAACGGCCCACCGAGGCGCGCACCAGCGCCAGCCCGTCGGCCCGGCGCAGGTGCCCCCACTTGGTGGTGAAGAACGTCGCCGCCTTGATCAGCAGGCCCTCGGTGCTCGGCACCAGGAAGCCGGACAGCTCGGGCAGTCGCGGCTGCGGCAACGCCAGGGTGACCAGCGCGACGCTCGCGTAGTCCAGCTCACCGACGCCCGCCGCCACCGCCGGCGCTGGGCCGGCGAGCAGCCGGGCCGCCGGTCGGGCCGGCACCGCCAGCACCACGGCGTCCACGTCGACGAACTCCGGGTCACGGGTCGGGCCGACGGTCAGCCGCCACCCCGTGCCGGTCGGCGTGAGTTCGCGGACGGCGGCATCGGATCGCACCGTCGCCCCGCTGGCCGTCACCGCCGCCTCGACCAGCGTGCTCAACCCACCGGCCAGGGTGCCGAAGACCGGGGTGCCGGGAGCGCGCGGAGCGGCGGCCTGCGCCGCCCGGACCGCGCCGACGAGGGTGTGCTCCACCCGGGCCGCACGGGCCAGCGCCGGCATCGTCGTGACCAGCGACAGATCGTCGGCGCGGCCCGCGTACACACCGCCCAGCATCGGGTCGACCAGCCGGTCGACCACCTCGTCGCCGAAGCGGGCCCGCACCAGCGCGCCCACCGAGACGTCCGCGTCCGGCCCGACCAGCGGCCGGCCACCGTCGGTGTCGGCGTCCGCGGCCGGGCGGGCGACCGTGGCCACCCGGTCCAGATCCCCGGGTACGCCCACCAGCGTGCCGCCCGGGATGGGGCGCAGCCCCCCGTCGACGACCAGCGCGGCCTGCCCCACCGTGGGGTGCACGATCCGCTCGGCCAACCCGAGCCGGCGGGCCAACACCACCGCCGCGCTCTCGGCACCGGTCGGGTCGCGCATCAGGAACGACTCGGCGCCGAACTCCACCGGCTCACCGGCCACCTCACCGGTGCGCAGCTTGCCGCCCAGCGCGCCGGACTGCTCGTACACCGTGATCTCGGTGCCCGCCGGCGCGCGGTCGCGCAGGCGGACCGCGGCGGCCAGCCCGGCGATCCCGCCGCCGACCACCGCCACCCGCCAGGGCTGCCGCATCGCTGCTCAGCCCTGGTCGGCCCGGCGGTTGGAAACCTCGTGCACCAGCGCGACCACCCGGGTCAACACGTCCGGGTCGGTCTCCGGCAGCACGCCGTGGCCGAGGTTGAACACGTGCCCGGGGGCCGCCCGGCCCTGCTCCAGGATGCGTCGTACCTCGGCCTCCACCACCGGCCACGGCGCGAGCAGCACGGTCGGGTCCAGGTTGCCCTGCACCGCCCGGTCCGGGCCGATCCGGCCGGTGGCCACGTCCAGCGGGGTACGCCAGTCGACGCCGACGACGTCCGCGCCGGCCTCACCCATCGCACCGAGCAGCTCGGCGGTGCCCACCCCGAAGTGGATGCGCGGCACCCCGGCGTCAGCCAGGCCGCCCAGCACGGCCGTCGAGTGCGGCAGCACGTACTGGCGGTAGTCCGCCTCGGAGAGCGCGCCGGCCCACGAGTCGAACAACTGCACCGCGGACACGCCGGCCTCGATCTGCACCCGCAGGAAGGCAAGCGTCACCTCGGCCAGCCGGGCGCAGAGCGCGTGCCACAGCTCGGGATCGCCGTACATCAGGGCCTTGGTCTTCGCGTGGGTCCGCGACGGCCCGCCCTCGACCAGGTAGCTCGCGAGGGTGAACGGCGCGCCCGCGAACCCGATCAGCGGGGTGTCGCCCAGCTCGACCACCAACTGCCGGACGGCCTCGTCCACGTACGGGACGTCGTCGCGGGTGATCGGGCGGATCCGCGCGACGTCGGCGGCGGTGCGGATCGGCTCGGCGACCACCGGGCCGGTGCCCGGCACGATGTCCAGGTCGATGCCGGCCGCCGCGACCGGCACCACGATGTCGCTGAACAGGATGGCCGCGTCCACGCCGTGCCGGCGCACCGGCTGGAGGGTGATCTCGGTGACCAACTCCGGACGACGGCAGGACTCCAGCATCGGCACGCTCGCCCGGATCTCCCGGTACTCCGGCAGTGAGCGGCCGGCCTGGCGCATGAACCAGACCGGGGTGTGCGGGCCGGGACGGCGCCGGCAGGCCCGGATGAAGGGCGAGTCGGCCGGTCCGCCGGGGCGTGGGTCTCCGTCTCGGGCGGCAGTGCCCGTGGCTTCCGTGGTCATCGCCGCAATCGTGCCACGCCCCCCACCTCCGACCGGGTGGGGGTGAGAGGAAGGGCACCGTTACACACTCCGGCGCCCAACGGGAGCGTCGGCGCGCCGTCGAAGCGGGTGGGCCGACGGCGGCATAGGCTGCCAACATGGCCCCCCCGATCGCGCTCCCGGAGACCTTTGCCCGCGCGGTCGCCGGGCTGCGGTCCGCGGCGCCCCGGCCGGAGATCACCCTCGAGGAGGTCGGCGCACCCCAACGGCTGGCTCCGTACGCGTTCGCGCTCTCCGCGGCCGTGCTGCGCGACGGCGACGAGGTGGCCACCGGGCGGTTGATCCTGCTGCACGATCCGGTCGGGCACGAGGCGTGGCAGGGCACCCTGCGGCTGGTCACCTACGTGACCGCCGAGTTGGAGGTCGACCTGGCCGCCGACCCGCTGCTGCCCGGTGTCGGCTGGACGTGGCTCACCGACGCGCTGGACGCCCACGACGCCGGTCACCGGGCGATCGGCGGGACGGTCACCCAGACCATGTCGACCCGGTTCGGCGACCTGGCCGGCCCACCGACCGCCGGTGACATCGAGATCCGCGCCTCGTGGACGCCGGTCGACGACGACCTGGCCCCCCACCTGCTCGGCTGGTGCGCCCTGCTCGCCTCGACGGCCGGCCTCCCCC
>NZ_WBKR01000304.1 GCF_008868155.1 Micromonospora sp. ALFpr18c | reverse complement strand
CGGGCGCCGGCCGCCTGATCGCCGTAGAGGGTCCAGCGCAGGAAGTCGGTGGTGGTGGCGAGGACCGGGGCGAAACCCGGGTGGCCCGGCGTGAGGTACGCGCCATGGTCCTGGCCGCGCAGGCTGAGGAACGCGGCCGGCCCGGGGGTACGCCCGTACGCGGCCCGGCCCACGGTCACCGGCACCACCGCGTCGGCCGTGCCGTGCACGAAGAGCACCGGTGCGGGCGGCCCGGCGAAGCTGCCCGGCAGTCCACCGCCGGCGATGACGATGCCGGCGCGCAACCGGGCGGGATGGCCCTCGCTGAACATGCCGGAGGTGGTGAAGCCGCCCGCCGAGTGCCCGGCAGCGGCGATCGACGTCAGGTCGAGGTGGCCGGCGAGCGGATCACCAGGTGCGCGGTCGACGCGGCCCAGGTGTCGGATCAGCCGCCACCCGTCGGCCGGCTGGTTACGGACGTCGGCGCGGGTGAAGTGCGCGGCGCCCTGCCGGGTGTGCGGGTACGCCGGTGCGGCCACCACGAAACCGGCTGCCGCCCAGCGGGTGGTCAGGCCGGCGTGCAGGTCGGGTCGGCTGTACAGCCCGTGGCTGTAGACCACCACCGGAAACCGCCCGGAGGCCACCCCGTCGGTCGAAGCCGGATACCAGATCGTCACCGGCAGGGGGCGCGCCGAGCGCGGATCGAGGGTGAGCGTACGCACGCCGACGGCGTACGACCCCTCGGGCGCCCGGCGCGCCGAGACCGGCCCGGTGGCCTCGCCGGCCACCGCGGTGGCGGGCGCGCAACCAGCCAGCAGTGCTGTCACCAGTACGGCCATGAGCCGCCCCGCCCCCATCGTTCCACGGTAGGTGCCCGGGCGTGCGTAGCGGCCCCGCCGTCCGGCCGGGCTGTACCCGCCACCCGGCCGGGTCGCCTCCGCCGGCCGGGTCGACCCGCCGGGGCGACGTGGGCGGGGGCGGTGCTCCGCGAACGGCTTCGCTATGGTCACCGGATGCCTGAGAACTACACCGACCCCAGCGGCAACACCGAGGCGTTCCGCGCCTTCTCCCAGACGCCGGAGGCCGCCGGCCCGGCGGACGCGCCGTCCCGCCTGCCGCTCATCGTCGGTGCGGCGGTGGTCATCGTGTTGCTGGTGGCCCTCGTCGCCTGGTTGGCGATGGGCTGATTTGGCGTACCCGGGACGGTGCGGTCAGGCCGCCTCGACCACGTCCCGGGTCTGCCGGGCGATCTCGCGTTCCTCGTCGGTGCGGATGACGCAGACGCTCACCTCGGCGCCGTCGGGTGAGATCACCCGGTCGCCCGTGCCGTCGTTGCGGGTGTCGTCGACGGCGATGCCGAGCCGGTGCAGGCCGGCCAGCGCGGCGGCCCGCACCGGCGCGGCATGCTCGCCGACCCCGGCGGTGAAGGCGATCGCGTCGACCTGGCCGAGCAGCGCGTAGTACGCCCCGACGTACCCGGTGATCCGCCGGCAGTACACGTCGAAGGCCAGCTCCGCCGCCCGGTCACCGGACGCCCGACGCTGGAGCACCTCGCGCATGTCGTTGGCGCCGGTGAGGCCGAGCAGGCCGCTGCGGTGGTTGAGCAGGTCGTCGATGTCGTCGACCGACAGCCCACCCTCCCGGCGTAGGTGGAAGATCACGGTCGGGTCGATGTCGCCGCTGCGGGTGCCCATCACCAGCCCCTCCAACGGGGACATGCCCATCGAGGTGGCCACGCTGCGGCCGTTGTGCACCGCGCAGGCGCTGGCCCCGTTGCCCAGGTGCAGGGTGATGGTGTTGAGCTGCTCGTACGGGCGGCCCAGCAGTTCGGCGGTGCGGCGGGAGACGTACGCGTGCGAGGTGCCGTGGAAGCCGTACCGGCGGATGTCGTACCGCTCGGCGGTGTCCCGGTCGATCGCGTACGTCGCGGCGGCCGCCGGCAGGGTGTGGTGGAACGCGGTGTCGAAGACGGCGACCTGCGGCACGTCCGGCAGTGCCGCGCGGGCCACCTCGATACCGGCCAGGTTCGCCGGGTTGTGCAGCGGAGCGAGCGGCACCAGGTCCCGGATCGCGGCCAGCACCGCCTCGTCGACCAGCACCGGCGCGCTGAACGTCCGGCCACCGTGCACCACCCGGTGCCCGACCGCCGTCAGCCCGGTGAGGTCCTGCTCGGCCAGGATCTGCCGGACCGCGCCGGCGTGGTCGGCCGGGCCGCCGCCGGGCTCACCGATGCGTTCCACGGTGCCCTGGTCGAGTGCCCGGTCACCGTCGTAGCGGCGCCACTTCACCGACGACGACCCGCAGTTGAGCACCAGCACCCGACTCACGAGGCCTCCTCGGTGGCCGCCTGGATGGCGGTGATCGCCACCGTGTTCACGATGTCCGGCACGGTGGCGCCCCGCGACAGGTCGTTCACCGGCCGCCGCAGCCCCTGCATCACCGGGCCGACGGCGACCGCCCCGGCGGAGCGCTGCACCGCCTTGTACGTGTTGTTGCCCGTGTTGAGGTCCGGGAAGATGAAGACCGTGGCGCGGCCGGCGACCGGGCTGCCCGGCAGTTTCGTGGCCGCCACCGCCGGGTCGATCGCCGCGTCGTACTGGATGGGCCCCTCGACGAGCAGGTCCGGCCGGCGCTCCCGGACCAGCGCGGTGGCCGTGGCGACCTTCTCCACGTCCGCGCCCGCGCCGGAGCTGCCGGTGGAGTACGACAGCATGGCCACCCGGGGTTCGATGCCGAACCGGGCGGCGGTGTCGGCCGACGAGATCGCGATGTCGGCGAGCTGGGCGGCGTCCGGGTCGCGGTTGACCGCGCAGTCGCCGTAGACCAGCACCCGGTCGGCGAGCAGCATGAAGAAGACGCTGGACGCCACCGAGACCTCCGGCACGGTTCGGATGATCTCGAACGCCGGCCGGATGGTCGCGGCGGTGGTGTGCGTCGCGCCGGACACCATGCCGTCGGCCCGTCCGGTGGCCACCATCAGCGTGCCGAAGTAGTTCGCCTGGGCCACGATGTCGTGCGCCAGCTCGGTGGTGACGCCCCGGTGGGCGCGCAGCCGCGCGTACTCGGCGGCGAAGCCGTCCCGCCAGCCGCTGGTGACCGGGTCGACGACGCTCGCGTCGCCGAGGTCGATGCCCAGCTCGCGGGTGCGCCGGGCGATGTCGTCCGGCCGCCCGAGCAGGGTCAGCTCGGCGACCCCCCGGCGCAGCAGGATCTCCGCCGCCCGCAGGATCCGCTCCTCGGAGCCCTCCGGCAGCACCAGGTGCCGGGGCTGCGAGCGGGCCCGGTCGATCAACTCGTTCTCGAACATCAGCGGGGTGACCCGGGTCGACCGGCTGACCCGCAGTCGGCGGGCCAGGTCGTCGGTGTCCACGCAGCGCTCGAACGCCCCCAGCGCTGCCTCCACCTTGCGCGGGTTGGCGACGCTGGGCCGGCCCTCGATGCGACTGGACGCGGCCACCGTGTCGTAGCTGTCGCTGCCCACGGACAGCACCGCCAGCCCGGTGTTCAACCCTTCCACCAGCCGCATCACCCGGGGGTCGGGCTGCTCGCCGAGGGTCAGCACCAGCCCGGCCACCGACACCTGCCCGGCGACGTGCGCGGCGCTCGCGGCGACGAGCAGGTCGGCCCGGTCCCCGGGGGTGATCACCAGGGCGCCCTCGGTGAGGTGGCTCAGCAGGGTCGGCACGTGCGCGGCGCCGACCACGAAGTCCAGCACGTCCCGGCCGAGCGCGGCGTCGTCACCGGCGAGCAGCGTGGCGCCGAGCGCCGCCGCCACCTCGGCCACCGTCGGCGCCGACACGCTCGGCACCTCCGGGATGGCGTACGCGGGCACCGGCAGCTCGGGCAGCGTCATCGGCTCGGCGACCCGGTTGGCGATCACCGCGAGCACGGTCGCGCCCAGGTCGGCCAGATCGTGGTACGCCCCGCGCATCGCCGACGCGACGGCCGCCGGCGCCTGCCCGAAGCCGTCCACCACCGGTACCACCACGCTGCCGAACTCGGTGGCCAGCCGGGCGTTGAAGGCCAGCTCCCGGGGTCGGGCCGAGTCGCCCGGATCGTCGAAGTCGCTGCCCACCACGACGACCGCCGGGCACTGCCGCTCCACCGTCCGGTAGCGCTCCACGATCGCGGAGATCAGCTCTTCCCGCCGGCCGTCGGCGACCAGCGTGGCCGCCTCGGCGTACGTCGCCCCGGCCAGCTCGGTGAGCGGCAGCTCGACCCGGTAGCGCTCGCTGAGCAGGGCGAGGATCGGGTCCGGTCCGGTGTCGGCGACCAGCGGCCGGAACACGCCGATCCGCCCCACCTGACGGGACAGCAACTCCGCCAGCCCGAGGGCGACGGTCGACTTGCCCCCGCCCGACCCCACGCTAGTCAGATACACACTTCGGGCCACAGCC
>NZ_WBKR01000303.1 GCF_008868155.1 Micromonospora sp. ALFpr18c | reverse complement strand
TCCTGGCCTCGCTACGCAACCTCGCCATCAACGCCCTACGCCTGGCCGGCCGACCCGACATCACCGAAGCCACCCGCTGGGCAGCCCGCAACATGACCAGGCCATTCACCATCCTCGGCCTCACATCGTGATCATGAAACGGCCGTGCCCGTGGGCGTCTCTGGTCGTCATGCAGGGTGGCGGTTCGGAACATGCGATGGTGATGGCGGAAGGACCGGCTGAGGTTTTGGATGCTGCGGCTGATGAGGTGACGGCTGCTGCTGCCCGATACGGTCGGGAACTGCCCTGGGCTTCGGCATGGATTCGGATGACGCCGCAAAAGATCTTCAGCTACGCCGCGGGCGCTGCACAGTTGTGACGCCTGCACGCGGATCAGTCGCGTTCCGCCATGCGGGCATGATTCCACGTTCGGCCACAACTGCGGCTCCTGACTTCTCCCTTGGAGCCGGGTGGCGAATTCTCATCGGAAGTGGCGAGGAATGATGTCCCGGTGCATCGAACGCGGCGTATCGGGCTGCCTGGCCTGGATGAGAACTTTGAGGCGATCTACCTGGATGACCAGGGCGTGGAGCAGCGCGTGCCGTGGGGCTGGCTGCCGGAGGTGGTCGATGTGCTGGACCGGCCGGTGAGGTCGTTCCCCTCGTATCGGGGTCAGCGCAACTTCCCGGGTTGGTACTGGTCCGCGACGGTGGGTCGCCAGGTCGGCTTCGAATCGTGGGTGGAACGCGATCACCTGGTGGCGTTGGACTTCGACCCGTCGGTGAGCGGGATCGTGTCGCAGCCGTTCTGGCTGCTCTGGCCTGGTGAGAGCAAGACCCGTCGGCACGCCCCGGATTTCCTGGTGCGCCTGGATGACGACGCGGTGTTGGTGCTGGACTCCCGGCCGCTGGAACTCATCGAGGAGGCGGACCGGGAGGCGTTCGGGGTCACCGATCGGGCATGCGCGCTACTGGGGTGGCGGTACGCGGTATGGGACCGGCTGGACCCGGTGCTGGTGGCGAACCAGCGGTGGCTGGCCGGCTACCGGCACCCGCGGTGCTTCGACGGGCAGGTGGCCGCCGTGCTGCTGGAGGCGTTCGCGCGGCCGCGCTCACTGATGGACGGCGCCGAGGTCGCCGGTGACCCGCTCAGGACCCTGCCGGTGCTCTACCACCTGCTCTGGCGGCGGGAGCTGATGACGGACCTGTCGCTGGTGCTGTCGCACCGCACGATCGTGCAGGTGGCGCCGACCATCGATCGTCTGGCGCTGGTTGGTGAGCGGGATGGCTGAGCGGCCGGGCGTGTTGCGGGTCAACGATCGGGTGGTCTTCGCCGGGACGACGCACACCGTGGTGGCGATCTCGGGTTCCGCGATCCGGCTGGTGTCGGCGGCCGGCGCGACGACCGTGGTGGCGTTGCCGTATCTGCTGGGCGCGGCGGACTTCGAGCTGGTCGGCGCGGCGCCGGCTCCTCGGGTGGACCCGCACGGGCTGCTGGAGGCGTTGCCGGCGCAGGTGGTGCAGGCTGCCCGGGACTGGGAGCGGCACCTGATCGAGGTCGAGACCGGCCTGATGTCGGACGCTCAGGGCGCGGTGCCGAGGCCCGAGTACGACCCGGCGGTGCATCCGATGGCGGTCCGGGAGGCGGCGAAGGCGGCGGAGTTGACGGCGGCCGGGACGAAGACGAGCGTCCGCACGGTCCAGCGGATGCGGCGCCGCTACCGCGAGCAGGGCCTTTGGGGTCTGGTCGACGCCCGGCACGCGCGCACGGCGAAGCCGACCGGCAACGTCGATGCCCGGGTGGTTGCGGCGGCCGCCGCGGTGATCGAGGCGCAGACCGGCACGTCGACGGGCACGAAGTCGCGGGCGCTGCGGCAGATCCGGCAGCTGTTGGACGACGAGCATGGCCCCGGCGTGGTCGAGATGCCGTCGCCGGCGACCTGTTACCGGCTGCTGGAGGCGTTGTCGGCTGGGCGGTACACCTTCGGGTCGGCGGTGACGCGCCGGCAGACGGCGAACAAGCCGGCCGGCGCCTACACCGCGACCACCGCGAACCGGCCGGGCGAGCAGGTCCAGTTGGACAGCACCCCGCTGGATGTCATGGCGGTGATGGACGATGGTGTCATCGGCCGAGCGGAACTCGTGCTCGCCATCGACATCGCCACCCGCACGATTTGCGCCGGAGTGTTGCGGCCGGTCGGTGCGAAGGCGGTCGACGCGGCGCTGCTGCTGGCCCGGGTCATGGTCCCGGAGCCGATGCGGCCTGGCTGGGACGCCGCGCTGGCGATGTCGGCGACCCGGATCCCGCACCAGCGGCTGGTCGCCATGGATGCCCGGATGGCTCTCGCCGCGGCGAAGCCGGTGATCGTTCCGGACACCGTCGTGATCGACCACGGCAAGGTGTTCCTGTCTGAGGTGTTCCTGCGCGCGGCCGACACGCTGGGCATCTCGGTGCAGCCAGCACATCAGCAGACGGCGACGGACAAGGCGATCGTCGAGCGCACCTTCGAGTCGATCAACACGCTGTTCTGCCAGCACGTGTCCGGCTACACCGGCCGTGACGTCACCCGCCGAGGGCGTGACGTCGCTGAGCGGGCCGTGTGGTCGCTGCCCGACCTGCAAGAACTGTTCGACGAGTGGGTGATCGCCGGGTGGCAGACTCGCCCGCATGACGGGTTGCGGCACCCGTTCAACCCGGCACAGGCGGCTTCCCCGAACGATGCCTACGCCGCGCTGGTCGCTGCCGCCGGCTACGTTCCGGTCGCGTTGACCGGCGAGGATTACATCGAACTGCTGCCGGCGGACTGGCGGGCCATCGGCGACGGCGGAATCCAGATCGACTACCGCACCTACAACTGCGGGGAGCTGCGGCCCTACGCCCGCAAGAACTCCGGCGTCACCAGCCGCGCCGGCCGGTGGGAGGTCCACTACGACCCCTACGACGTTTCGCGGATTTGGGTTCGCAACCATCATCACGGCGGTTGGATCACCGTCCCCTGGACCCATCACAGCGTGGTCGGGCAGCCGTTCGCCGATTTCACCTGGCGCGCCTCCCGCAAGATTGCCGCACAGCGGGGCCTGGACGACACCAACGAGATGGCCGTCTCGGTGATCCTGGCCGCGCTGCTACGTCGCGCCGAGGAAGGCCCTGGCAGCGGCCGGGCACTCGCGCGAAACCGCACAGCTCACGCGATGGGCAACCACCTGCCCCCGGAACTGACCACCGCCGCGTTCGCCGATCCACCGGAACCCGCGCCGCCGGCCGAACCACCGCAGCCGTTGCCCGCGCTCGACCCGGAATCCGCCGAGCAACCGCAGGTCCTGGTCGGCGAAGTGGTGCCGTTCGCGCTGTTCAACCCGTTCGCCGATGACCTGGAGGCTGGCCGATGAGCACGCTGTCCAGCGACGTCCGGCATCCGCTGGCCACCAAGCAGGGCTGGGCCTCATTCGTCGCCCAGATCAACCCGGAGCCACCGCGGCTGCTACCGGACGCGGACTGGCAGCAGCTGACCTCGTTCGAGCGGGACCTATACAACGAAGCCCGACAGGACTACCACTCCGCGTTGCTGCTGGTCGCCACCCCGGACATCAAGAAGGTCATCCACACCGGCACGAAACTGGTCATCAACAACCGGGGCAAGCAACTCGGCCGGCGCGGCCTGATCGTGTCCGGCGCCAGCGGCACTGGAAAATCCACCTCGATCACCCAGCTCGGCAAGAAGTTCCAGATCGAGCTGGAACGCCGCAGCCCGGGCGTCACAGACCGAATCCCGGTCGTCTATATCGTGGTCCCGCCCGATGCCACCCCGAAGATGCTTGCCACGGAGATGGCCATCTTCCTCGGCCTGCCTGTCGCAACCCGGGATAGCCCGCAGTCGGTCGCGCACAACGTCGCCACGGTGATGCGCCGGGTCGGCACCGGCATGGTCCTGGTCGACGAGATCCACCGCCTCGACCTCACCACCCGCCAAGGCAAGAATGCCTCCGACCAGCTCAAATACTTCTTCGACACGATCAGCGCCACCTTCGTCTACGCGGGCCTGGACCTCCACGAGAACGGCATGTTCTCCGGGGTCCGCGGCCGGCAGATCGCCGGCCGGTTCATCCCGGTCGACACCAGCCCGTTCACCTACCGCACCGCGCAGGACAAGACCGACTGGGCGAAGCTCGTCGCCGCGAGGGACTGTAAAAAGAACGGTGTAACTCCTGATCAAGGAGACGCACCTGATGACCATGACGACTGACGCCGTGGATACTGCCGCGGTGGCGAAGAAGCAGCAGCAGCCTGGCCTGCCGGCCGGGGGGAACGATGACTTGATCGGCCAGCTCGTCGAGCAGGCCCGGACCTCGGGCCTGCAACTGACCGGTGAGGGCGGGCTGCTGCAGCAGCTGACCAAGCGTGTGATCGAGGCTGCGATGGACGGTGAAATCACCGACCACCT
>NZ_WBKR01000302.1 GCF_008868155.1 Micromonospora sp. ALFpr18c | reverse complement strand
TCATCAACCGGACACAACCCGTCGATAACGTCACGAATCCGCAGCCGAGAACCGAACGCCGCGACCAACGGCAACGACCCCAACGCCTTCTCCACCGACGGCAACCCGAACCGCGCACGCTGTCTCACAGCCCGGCACGCTGCCATCAGCCACCCTCACCACCAACCCGCCGCGCCGAAACCCGCCCACGATCACCCACGTGCGGAATGCAGGGCTAGCTCAGTTGCGGTTGATGGTGAAGGTCGACGTGGTGTTGCGGATGTCCACGGCGTTGTTGCTCAACTGCAGGTTGTTGAAGGTGACCGAGCCGACCGCCGGGCCCTGACCGGGTTCCGGCATCTCGTTGGCCCAGACGGCGAAGCCCGACTTCGCGTCGAACGCGTCACCGCTCTTGCGGGCACCGCTGATCGAGATGTTGGTGAACACCGTGTCGGTGATCGGGTTCTCCGGCTGCGATCCGGTGTACTTGGTCTGGAACATGATTCCCGAGTACGTCGGGTCGACGATGTCCACGTCGGACACCCGGATGCCGCGGAACTCCTTCGAGGCGGAGAAGACCCAGATCGCGGGGAACGTCTGGGAGCCCCAGAAATGGCCACCCGCCCGGATGATCGAGATGTTCTGGAACTGGGTCGGTGGGCTGGCTCCGAAGCCGATGAACGGGTAGCCGAAGTCCAGCGAGCTGATGGTGATCCCGGAGTACGTCAACATGTCCGCGATGTACAGGTTGCGGAAGATGTTGTTGTAGCCGCCGTAGACCGCCAGCCCGGCCGCCCGCCACGTCAACGTGGCGGTGAGGTTCTCGAACACGTTGCCGTTGTTGCCGGTCGACGCGCCCTGGTCGGTGGCCGAGAAGAGGGCGAACGCGTCATCGCCGTTCGACCGCCCCTCGGTGTTGGTGACCAGGTTGTTGGTGCTGCCGTTGGTCAGGTTCACACCATCGGCGAAGGTGTTGCGGAAGCGGCTGTTGCGGATGGTCAGCCCGCTGACGCTCACCCCCCAGTACGCGCAGACGGTGTGCTCGACCCAGACGCTGTCCAGGGTCATGTTGTCGACGTCCTTCAGCTCACCCCAGACCTTGCCCGGCCCGTCGATGCGGTTGGTGTAGTTGCCGAAGAAGGCCAGGTACGAGAAGGTCGACCCGCTGGCCGAGGACTCCACCCGGAAGCCCGCGTCGGTGTTCTGCTGGCCGGTCGGCGTCTGGAAGCGGGTGTACCACATGCCCGCGCCGGTCACCGTGATCGGCTTGCCGTACACCTGGAGCTTCTGCGCGGTCTCGTACGTGCCGGCCGGCAGGTAGACACCGATGAGGTTGCCGGTGGTGTCCATCCGGACCGCGTCCAGCGCGTTCTGGACGTCCTGGTGGCTGAAACCGCTCGGCACCCGGTAGCGGGACGGGTCCGGGTTGGCCCGTGGTGCGACCAGCTCCAGGTTGATGAAGTCGATCGCGTACGTGGTGGTGTTGGCCGGGTCCTTCTGCAAGCGGATCTTGCTGCCGGCCGGGATGGTCGAGTTCAACATCACGTTGGCCTCGTCGTACAGGTGGCGAGGCGGGCCGGCGCTCGGCGAGTCACTCGGGCCGGCCTCCGCGCCGTAGAGCCAGATGTGCTTGGAGGTCAGGTTGACCGGCTTGTGCAGGGTGCCGTTGACATAGATGTTCAACGTCGAATCGATGCCTCCACCACCCGGCGCGTCGGGGATGGAGAAGCGGGTGACCAGGGTGTTGGTCGCCGCCCGGGTGGTCCACTCGACGTACGCGCCGGTGCTGTTCAGGGTGACCGCGCGACGTCCGGACGCCTCACCGCCGAGGTTGCCGATCTCCCGGTTCGGCCCGACCTGCCCGGCACCGCCGCCGGTCGTGCCGTCCTCGGCCTCGTACATGTCGTAGCCGAGGTTGGCGCCGCGCCCCACGAAGAGCGGGCGGTCGCTGGTGTTGTTGGCCTGCTTGACCGGCAGCTCGTTGGCGTCGGCGGCGAGCACCACCCGGACGGTGTACTTGCCGTTCGCGGCCGTCCAGGTGCCCAGGGTGATCGGGCCGACCGTGGCCCCGGCGTTGATCACACCGGAGTACGAGCCGGTCAGGGTACGGACCGCGGTGCCGGACTCGTTGAGCACGGTGAGCGTGATGCCGTGCGCACCCGAGGTGGACGCCTGGTTGCCGGCGTTACGGATGGACACCGAGAAGGTGACCGTGTTGCCGGCCGACGGGTTGCCCGGTGACCAGGCGACCGCCGAGGCGACCAGGTCGGCGCTGGCGACCGCGCTGACCACCAGCGGGCTGGGGTTCGTGTAGCTGTTGTTGGTGTCGTCCTGCTCGACGACCGTGTTCGACTCGTCGACCTTCGCGCTGAGCGGGTAGCTGCCCGCGTCCCGGGTGCCGATGCTGGCGTTGACGGTGGTCGAGGCGCCGGCCGCGAGGCCACCGACGGACGCGGTGCCCACCCGGGTGGAGCCCAGGTAGAAGTTGACGTTGGTCGCCGCCGAGGCCGCCGATCCGGCGTTGCGCACGGTGGCCGAGAGGGTGATGGTGCTGGTCTCCACCGGTGCGGACGGGCTGAACGACATGCCGGTGACGGTCAGGTCCGGGTTCGGCGCCGGAGTGCCGAAGACCTGGAACTCGGCGACCTGCCCGGCCGGTGCGCCGGTGTTCGAGGCGATCGACAGCCGCACGTCGGCCGCCGCAGCGGAGACCGGGATGGTCACCGTGTTGCCGCTGGACGGGTTGAACGTGTAGTTCGCCGCGCCGACCAGGGTGGTGAACGTCGACGAGCCCTGGTCCCGGCCGAGCACAGTGATGTTCTGGGTACGCGTACCCCAGGCCGAGTCCGGGTTGAGCTTCAGCACGACCTGGCTGAGGCTGGCGTTCGCGCCGAGCTGCACGGTCAGCGTGCTCGGGTTGCCGTTGCCCTCCCAGTAGGTGGCCACGTTGTTGTCGTTGGCGTTGGTCGCCACGAACGTGTGCACGTACCCGGAGGCGGTGATCGGCTTACCGACCGCCAGGTTGGTACCGGTCGGCGGGGTGCCGGTGCCGGTCCGGGTCACGGTGTTGCTGTTCGCCGACTGGTTGCCGGCCGCGTCCCTGGCCCGCACGTAGTACGAGACCGTGGCGCTGTCGGGCTGACTGTCGGTGTACGTCAGCGTCGAGCCGCTGACGCTGCCGCGCAGCCCACCGTTGCCGTACACGTCGTAGCCGGTCACCCCGACGTTGTCGGTGGACGCCGACCAGGTGAGCCGGACCTGCCCGCTGGCGGGCTGGGTGTAGGCGAGGTTGCCGGGGACACTCGGCGCCTGGGTGTCCGTGCTGCCGCTGGCGCCGTACACCTCAACCTCGGAGAACTGCGCGGCCGGCCAGCCGGTGTTGCCGGTGACCTGCACCCGTACGTAGCGGGTGCTGGCGGCGGTGAAGCTGACGGTCGCGGTGTTGCCGCTGCTCGGGTTGAAGGTGTAGCCGGCGGACGCCTTCAGGGTGGTGAAGGACGAGCCGTTGGTCGAGCCCAGCACCGACAGCGTCTGCGTACGCGTCTGCCAGTCCGAGGAGGGCGGCAGCTTCAGCACCACCCGGTCCACGTTGACCGTGGCGCCGAGGTCGGCCTGGATCCACTGCGGGAACGCGTTGTTCGCGCTCTCCCAGTAGGTCGACGCGCTGCCGTCGTTGGCGTTGCCCGCCACGTAGTTCTGGTTGTAGCTGCTGGCGGTCATGGTGGCGGAGAGCCCGGCGAGCAGGGCCATCCGGGCGGCGGACGCGGACGCGTCGACCGCCGGTGCGGCGCTGGCCGTGGGGGTGACGACCGGGGCGGTGGCGAGGAGCAGGCCGGCGAGCGCGCCGGCGAGGATCCTGCGGCTGGTTCGGGGCGCGCCGCTCGGCGGGGTGCCTCGTCTGGTACCGGTTCTGGACATGGGGTCGCTACACCTCTTTCGGGGGTGGGGTGTGGTGCGTTGCCCGGTGACGGGTGCCGGGGTACGCCCGTCGTGCCGCGACAGGTGGGGGACGGTTGGGGGACGGGATTCTGGCCGGCCCGGGGCGGCGCTGCACCCGGGTCGCCGGGACCGGGTGGCCCCCGCCCTGGCGGGGCGGGGGCCGCCGGTCTAGCTGGAATAGACCTCGAACTCGCTGAGCTGACCGGCCGGCCAGCCGCTGTTGCCGGTCACGGTCAGCCGCAGGTACCGCTGGCTGGTCGCCGTGAAGGTCACGGTGACGGTGTTGCCGCTGGCCGGGTTGAAGGTGTAGCCGGCGGACGCCTTCACGGTGGAGAACGACGAGCCGTCGGCGGAGCCGAGCACCGACATCGTCTGGGTGCGGGTCTGCCAGGCCGATGACGGTGGCAGCTTCAGCACGACCCGGGACACCGTTCGAGTGGCGCCCAGGTCCACCGTCACCGACTGCGGGAACGCGTTGTTCGCGCTCTCCCAGTAGGTGTTCGGGTTGCCGTCCACCGCGTTGGACGCCGCGTACACGTCGGAGTGGCTGGTCTCGGTGATCGGGCGCCCGGCCGCCAGGTTGCCGGTGGGCGGCGGG
>NZ_WBKR01000301.1 GCF_008868155.1 Micromonospora sp. ALFpr18c | reverse complement strand
ACCGAAACACGTCGAAGGCACCCGCGCGAAGCTGAAACGCATGGTCAACCGCCAGGTCCTCACCGAAGACGAGCCCGGAGTATTCACCCTCGCCCAGAAACGGACCTAACACTCCGAACCACCCTCTCAGAGTCAGGACTCGACCCACGGCCAGGCGAACTGCTCTCGGCCGCCGCCCGCCACCAGGTGCCTGCCGCCGCCGTGGTGTTCGGCACACCGCTGGAGACGTGCCTGGACCGGCAGCGCAGCCGCCCCGCAGCCCTGCCCGGTCGGCGGTGGATCCCGCCCCCTTCTTGAACTTTTCTTGAGGCTTGTTCGTTGCTTAAGAGTGATCAGTTCTTTGAGTAACTTTCCTTCGGGAGGTCGTCGTGCTGCGGTCAACCGATAATTCGCAGTCTTCTGGTCAGCAGCAGGCGGGTACTCGGAGTGGGTACTCGCAGGGCCTAATACATCCCGTCCCAGTTGCCGCTCATCCTCCGCAGGCCCCCGCGGCGCGTCGAGCGCAGCAGGAATTCAATGCGGCTGTCCAGCGAACTCAGCAGCACGTTACTCAGCTGCCTCCGGAGGAACAGCAGCGTGCGGCGCAGGTCCTCGCGGCGCATCGAGCGCAGCAGGAATTCAATGCGGCTGTCCAGCGAACTCAGCAGCACGTTACTCAGCTGCCTCCGGAGGAACAGCAGCGTGCGGCGCAGGTCCTCGCGGCGCATCGAGCGCAGCAGGAATTCAATGCGGCTGTCCAGCGAACTCAGCAGCACGTTACTCAGCTGCCTCCGGAGGAACAGCAGCGTGCGGCGCAGGTCCTCGCGGCGCATCGAGCGCAGCAGGCCCAGGTGCCGAACCAGCAGGGTGCTGTTGCGGCGGCAGCCCATACCCGATCCCCGTTTGCCGGATCGTGGGAGCGGTTCGTCGATTACAGCGGAGGGCACGGTGCTCCATCGACGAGTGCTGCCTCGGCGAGCAACGGTGCTTCCCAGTCTTCGGGTAGTACACGGGTGCGTCAGGGGTGAAGGCGGTGACGTCGGCCGGCCCGAAGTCGTCTTCGTCGTGTTCCCAGAGGCGGCCGAGTAGCGCCAGCTTGGCGTGGAGGATCTGCGGCATGGACCCGTTGGCGCCCACGCCCTTGCGGAAGCCGATCGTCCGCACGGTCGGGATCATCTCGTCGCCCGGCGGCAGCGACCACCCCAGGTCCGATCACCGGGTGCTCACCGTCGACCAGGGAGGTCAGTTGCTCCAGTGGGGGGAAATAGCACACCGGGAGACCGGGCGCGCGGGTGTTGAGGTCGGCCAGGCGGCGAAGCTTGTAGGGCAGATCCGGCGGCTGCACCTTCTTGTCCCGGGCCTGCTTGCTGACCACCACGCAGGCAGCTTGCAGCCTGGCGAGTTCGTCGAGCAGTTCCGGGTCGTCCATCCACATCGCGCAGCCCAGCAACGTCGCCCCAGGCCCATGGTATTGGTCCCACCGCTGCTGCCGGTGCTCTCGGAAGTCGCGGATTCCCTGTACCAGGCCAGCCAGCACGTCCCGACCGAAAAAGGCCTGATTTCCGGCCGGGCCGACGTCGAGCGCACGGTCGTACCACTGCCTGAATTCCGGCTGCGCTTCCTCGTCCCCCATGACGGCAGGTTAGAACCTTCGCGCCTGCGGCTCGACCGCCGCCGGGTCAGGAGGCGTTGGCGGCGGTCTTCGGTGGCGCCGGTCAGCGGGCCTTCTTCATCGCTCGCTTACGAGGCGGAGTCAGCAGGTCGGCGATCGTAGCGATGGCGGACGGCACGAGCCGGTAGTAGGCCCAGACGCCGCGCTTGTCACGCTCGAGCAGGCCGGCCTCGGTGAGGATCCGCAGGTGGTGGCTGACGGTCGGTTGGGAGAGTCCGAGGGGCGCGGTGAGGTCGCTGACGGACGCCTCTCCCTGCGGGGCCGACTGGATCAGGCTGAGCAGTCGCAGCCGGGCCGGGTCGGCGAACGCCTTGAGCACTCCCGCGAGCCGTTCGGCGTCGGCGCGGTCGATCGGCTCGCCGACGAGGGGCGAGATGGCGGGCGTCGCACTCTTCACAGTTCCCACGTCTTGCATCGTTGCAGCAAGAAGCGTCGATCGCCTGGTGAACGAGGGCAGGATCACCGTGAGTTCGTGTACGGGCCCACCGCTTCTGCCGTCTCGGCATGCAGGTGTGGTCGACGAGGTCGCCGGCGGCGATCACGCCGGGCAGGTTGGTGCGGGTAGCGGGTGAGTCGACGGTGACGTAGCCGTTGTCGTCGAGGGTGACCTGGCCGCGGAACAGGTCGCTGCGGGGTCGTGGCCGATGGCGACGAACACGCCGGTGACGTCCATGACCGGCTCTCGCCGGTGTGGACGTCCCGTAGGCGGGCTCCGGCGCCGGCGCCGTCATTGCCGATGATCTCCTCGATGACGGTGGCCACACCGGCGTCGGTAGGAGGATCTACGGTCTGGCCGGACAGCCGGCCGCACCCGCGCGGTGGGCATGTCATCCACCTCGACCAGGAAGCGATCGACGACTTGCCGCGGTAGAGCTCCTAACCGAGGCAGGAAGGTTGGGCCGTGCGGTGTGGCGCGTCGGGGTGGGTGCAGCCGTGGACCATCCTGCTGTCCATGAGCGCAATCTCCACCCTGCTGTCCGGTGTCGTCGAAGTGCTGCCCCAGATCGTCACCGGCGGGTGCACCCTCGGCGCGACGTGGCTGACCTACCGGTTCGGTGAGCGTCAGCGCGCCCGCGAGCGTGCCCGCGACAAGGTCGTGAGCACGAACAAGAAGATCGAGGAGCTGGGCCAGGAGCTGTTCGAGGCGGTAGGCGCCCTGCACCTGGCGCTGCGGGTGTACGTACCGGCGCACAACTCGTGGCAGCCGAAGCTGATGACGCTGGGCAGTGCGTTCCTCGAGTACATGGCGGCGAAGACCACCAGTGGCCACGCGCTTGGCGTGGCGCAGCTCGGCCGGGTGGCGACCGAGGCTAACCAGCGGGAGCTGGCCGCCGCGCTGGGTCTGCAGGCGCCGCTGCAGCGGGTGCTCGCGGTCGCCGGCCGGGCGGCGGTGCTGGCCGATGGCGAGGTCCGCGAGGCTGCGTTGAAGCTCGGGCAGGTCGCGGCCGAGTCCGGCCAGGCGTACGGGCAGGACAACCTGTGGCGGCCGACGAAGGCCAAGGCCGCCCGGGACCAGGCCGACGCCGAGCTGTACGAGGCGATGGACGTGCTGTTGACCGCAGTGAAAGCCCACCTGTCCCCAGCCGTCGAGACACCGCGGCGATCGTGGCGGCCGCGGCTACGCCGCCAGGCCGTGGACGCGCCCGCAGCTGCCGCGACCCAGGCGATGGTGCCGCGGCCACGTGCCGGTGAGCGCGGCGAGCGCGCAACGCCGTCGTTGCCTGCCGGGCGCTCTCCTGCGGTGAACTGGGCTAAGTTCTGTCGTCCGGAGGACGGACACTGCACGCTCGTAGTCTCGCTGCCCGAACGCCCAGCACGCCTGCGGCCACGCCGTCCACAACCGCGCCCGCACACCGCCCCAGACCCCGCCAATCGGAAGCGTCTAAACCCACCACCAAGGCCACCTGACCACCGCCGCCCCACCGGCCCGCCCGGACCCGCCGACACGGGCCACAACAGCACCGACCGTTCCGACACCAGCCAGCACGAACCCCCGCCGAAACAGAGGAGCACCAACGGAGCACCAACGTTCCAAAATGTAGGACAATCGGCAACGAAAATGGGAAGGAAAAAGGCCATGACCCCCGTTCCTGCAGGTCACGGCCTTGATCGTTTGTGCGCCCGAAGGGACTCGAACCCCTAACCTTCTGATCCGTAGTCAGATGCTCTATCCATTGAGCTACGGGCGCTCGTGCTCAGCCAGTGTACACACCCGGCTTTCGCGCGGAGACTCCGGGATTCGAACCCGGGAGGGGCTTTAAGACCCCAACCGCATTAGCAGTGCGGCGCCATAGACCAGACTAGGCGAAGTCTCCCTGGTGGCCCGCAGACCACCGCGCCCGAGGATACAGGTCGTCACCCACCGGGGGCAAAACGACTTCCGGGGTACGCCGACCGGGGCGGCCGGGCACCGTGTTTCGGCGCTGTGCGGCGACGTGATCGGAACTACGCTCCATCGATATGCAGGAGCAGCCGCCGAGCGAGCCGACCCGCCGAGAGCCTGCTGACCGGGCGCGTAAGCGCTCGGCGCGGGCCACCTTCACACCGCCGACGGCAGCCGAGCAGGCGACACCTCCGGCGGCTCCGGCCAGCCCGCGCCCACGGCGGCCCAAGGCCGCGCCGCCGGTGCTCTTCCAGCCACCGGAGCCGGACCGGCCGCTGCCCCGACAGCCGAGCCGTCCGCCGGCCAGTGCGACAGGCACCGACGCCGACGAGCCGAGCACGGCACCGAGCGCCGACCAGCCGGGCGAGGCGGACCGGCCGAGCGAACCGGGCCAGCCGAGCGCGGCAGCCAGCGTCGACCAGCCAGAGGCACCGAGCGTCGAGGGCACACCGGCTCCGAGCCCCCCGGCGCCGAGCACCCCAGCGCTGCCCGCCCCGCGTAAGCGCGCCGCGAGCCCACGCAAGGCCACCCC
>NZ_WBKR01000300.1 GCF_008868155.1 Micromonospora sp. ALFpr18c | reverse complement strand
CCCCCGGGTCCGGCTGCACGTGGTGCCGAGATCCGCGGAGGAGTATCCGGGGCTCGGTGGGCAGTTCGCGCTTGCCGTCCTGCCCGACGGCACGGAGGTGGCCTACCTGGACTGTCAGGTCCGTGGCCAAGAGCTGGACCAGCCCGCGGATCTGGCGCGGTTGCAGCGAGTCTGGGAGGTTACCCTGGGCGAAGCCCTGCCCCCGCAGGCGTCCATCGAGTTGATGCACGAGGTGGCCGAATCGTGGAGTTGACCGACGCTCGATGGCGAAAGAGCAGCCGCAGCAACCAGGACGCCAACTGCGTCGAGGTGGCTACGAACCTTGGGGGCGTCGTCGGGGTGCGAGACAGCAAGGACTCGGACGGGCCTGTGCTCGTGGTCGACGCGTACTCCTGGCGGCTCTTCGTGGCGGCGCTCCCGCGCTGACGCGACCGCACCGCGCGCGACGGCGCGCGGATCCTGAGGGATGATCCTCTCATGGGTGTGGATGGCCTCGACCTGCCTTCGACCGAGCGGTTGCGGTTGCGGCGGTTGACGGTGGCCGACGTGGACGCGCTGGTCGAGTTGGACAGCGATCCCGAGGTGATGCGTTTCCTCACCGGCGGTGTCGCGACGCCGCCAGCCATGGTCCGGGACGAGCAGTTGCCGAGGCTGCTCGCCCAGTACGAGCGGCATCCCGGGCTGGGCCGCTGGGCGGCGCTCGACCGGGGGACCGGCGACTTCCTGGGCTGGTTCGCGCTCGACCCGTCGGCGGACGGCACGGAGGCCGAACTGGGCTACCGGCTGCGCCGTTCGACGTGGGGGCGTGGCCTGGCCACCGAGGGGTCGCGGGCGCTGGTCCGGTACGCCTTCGAGACGGTCGGGGTGCGGCGGGTGTGGGCCGAGACGATGGCGGTCAACGAGCGGTCCCGGCGGGTGATGGTGAAGGCGGGGCTGCGCTACGTGCGCACCTTCCACCTCCAGTTCGACGACCCGATTCCGGGCACCGAGCACGGCGAGGTGGAGTACGAGTTGCGGGCCGACGCCTATCAGGAACGGCCGGCGGCCCGGCGCGCCCGGTAGGCGGTCACGGCGGCGCGGTTGCCGCAACCGGCCTCGCAGAAGCGCCGCGAGCGGTTGCGGGACAGGTCGATGACCACGTTGTCGCAGTCCGGGTACTCGCAGATCCGCAGCCGGCTCAGCTCTCCGGCCCGGACCAGGTCGGCCATGGCCATCGCCGCCTCCACCGCGATACGGGTCGCCAGGGGGGCGTCGCGGGGGACGGCGTGCAGGTGGTACGGCAGGTCGTCGTGCTCGATGAGCTGCGGCAACGCCTGGTGCTCCAGCAGTAGGCCGTTGACCACGGCGACGATCTCGGGCGGGTCGGCGTACCAGATGCGGCGCAGCCGGGGCCGCAGCTCACGGACGGCGCGCAACTCGGCGTCGGTGTGCTCGTGCCGACCGCTGTAGGCGTGCCGCAGGTAGAACGCGTCCAGTGCGGCGATGTCGGGCAGCAGTTCGCCGTCGCGGCCCGCCGTGTTGACGAGCGCGGCGGCGGCGATCAGCGAACACTCGGTGTCATGAGTGAAAAGCATCTTGACTCCTGTCACAGACTCCGCCTAGCGTCATGAGCACAAGGATAGTTTGCTCATGACACCCATGCCGTTCCGAGGAGCGCGAGATGCATTCACGACCCGCCGCAGGCGTTGCGCTGGCGCTGCTGTCCGCGGTCACCTTCGCCACGTCGGGCACCTTCGCGCGGTCGCTCATCGAGGCCGGCTGGTCGGCCGAGTCCGCCGTCATCGCCCGGGTCGGCATCGCCGCCCTGGTGCTGGCGCTCCCCGCCCTGCTGTCGCTGCGCGGCAGGTGGCACGTGCTGCGCAGCAATGGCACGGCCATCGGGCTCTTCGGGTTGCTCGGGGTCGCGCTGGCCCAGGTCTGCTTCTTCAACGCCGTGCGCTACCTGCCGGTCGGCGTCGCGCTGCTCCTGGAATACCTCGGCATCATCCTGGTCGTCGGGTGGATGTGGCTGCGACACGGGCAGCGTCCCCGCCGGCTCACCGTGGCCGGCGCGGTTGCCGCCCTGGCCGGGCTGGTGTTCGTGCTCGACCTCGCCGGCACCGCCGGCTTCGACCCGGTCGGTGTGCTCTGGGGGCTCGGTGCCGCGTTCGGCCTGGCCGGCTACTTCGTGCTCGCCGGTCGCGTCGACCCCCGGCTGCCCTCGGTCGCCCTGGCCAGCGGCGGGATGGCCGTCGGCGCCGCCGTGCTGCTCCTGATCGGGCTGACCGGTCTGCTGCCGCTGCACGCCACCTTCGGTGCGGTCACCTTCGCCGGGCAGCGCACCAGCTGGCTGCTGCCGATCGCCGGGCTCTCCCTGGTGGCGGCCGTCGTCGCGTACCTCTCCGGGGTCGCCGGCACCCGGATCCTCGGCCCCCGGCTGTCGTCGTTCCTGGGGCTGACCGAGGTGCTGTTCGCGGTGCTGATCGCCTGGCTGTTCCTGAACGAACTGCCCACCGGCTGGCAACTGTTCGGTGGCGCGCTGATCGTCGCCGGGGTCGCGCTGGTGCGCCTCGACGAACTGCGCGGCGCACCGGTGCCGGCCACGCCCGAGCCCGCGCTCGCGGCCCGGTGAGACAGTGATGCCGTGCTGACCCACGTGGTGTTCGACGCCGACGAGACTCTGCTGGATCTACGCCCGGCGGTGACCGGCGGCCTGGTAGCCGTCCTCGACGAGATGCGGCGGCGCGCACCCGCCGCGGCCGGGGTGTCGCTCGCCGAACTGGAGTCGGACTGGGGCGCGGTCTTCGGCGAGCTGAGCGCCGCCCCGGTGATGGAGATCCGCCGTGCCGCCCTCGCCCGGTCGCTGGCCCGAGCCGGCCTCGACGACCACCTGGACGAGATCGCCGCCCTCTTCTTCGCCCGGCGCTTCGCCCTCACCCGGCCCTTCCCGGACGCCGTACCGGCGCTGGCCACCCTGCGCACCCGGTACGCGCTGGGCTTCGGCACCAACGGCAACAGCCGCGCCGAACGCTGCGGGCTCGCCGGAGAGTTCGCCTTCGAGGTGTACGCACACGAGAACGGCCTGCCCAAGAAGCCCGCCCCGGAGTTCTACGCCGCGGTGGTCGCGGCGGCCGGCGTCCCCGCCGGGCAGATCGTGTACGTCGGTGACTCGTGGGAGCACGACGTGGTGGCACCCCGGCGGGCCGGCTTGCGGTCGGTGTGGTTGAACCGAAACGGCCAGTCGCGCCCGGCCGGGTTCACGCCCGACGCCGAGGTGTCCACCCTGGCCGACCTGCCAGCGGTCCTGTCGGACGTGCCGGTAGTCCTGCCGAACGTGCCGGTAGTCCTGCCGAACGTGCCGGGCGGGTCGTCCGACCTGGTGGAAGCCGGCATCGAGCTGGGGTGGCCGGCTTCGAAGAGTCGGTCTTCAAGCAGTGCAAGGCCAACGGTGAGTGCGGCTACTACACCTACCTCCAGGGCACGTCGATGGCGTCCCCGCACGCCGCCGGCGTCGCCGCGCTGATCGTCAGCCGGTACGGCAAGACGCAGGGTCGGGCTGGCTTCGGGATGTCCCCGGACCTGGTCGAGCAGCACCTGTACCGCACGGCCGCCGAGCACGCCTGCCCGGAGCCGCGCCTGCAGCAGTACCGCAACGAGGGCCGTGACGAGACCTACGACGCGTACTGCGCCGGTGGGGTCAACTTCAACGGCTTCTACGGCTACGGGATCGTCGACGCGTACGCGGCGGTGAAGACCCCGCTCAAGTCGAACGCCCGCCCGTAACAAGGCACCGCCTCGGGGCCCGGTCGACCACGGTCGGCCAGGCCCCGACCGCGTCCCGCCCCTTGATCGACTCGGATTCCTTGACGATGGGGTGTCAGGTTCCGTCGGACAGCGCGGTTTCCAGGAACCCGAGCTGGTCAGGCTCGGCCGGACTCGGGGGATCACCGCCGCCATCCGCGAGCGACCAGTGCGGCGCGTACCTCGCCGAGCAGCGCCGGGAACTCGGAGTGCAGACGGCGGCTGGTCACGTGCAGCACCAGCCAGCCCGCGCCGAGGAGCAGGTTGAGTCGGCGACGGTCCCGGTGCACCTGATCCGCGTCCGCATGCCACTGGCCGTCGTACTCGACCGCCACCCGGTACTCCCGCCACGCCAGATCGGGGTGCAGGACGACGCCGTTGGGCAGGCGCACCGGATGTCGGACGATCGGCCGCGGCAGCCCGCCGAGCACCAGCCGTACGCGCAGATGCGATTCCGGCGGACACTGCGCCCCGGGTTCGGCCAGGTCGAAGACCCACCGCGCCCGTCGCCCACCGTGCTGATGTGCGTTCCGGCCCGCAATCCCGGCCAGCGCGACGCGGTCGGTCAACCCCCGCCCGAGCAGCGAGTCGACGATCCCGACCGCGCGGACCGGATCGAGCCAGACGGCCGTCTCCCAGGCGGCTCGACCGGGGTCCGAGCGCGGGATCGGCCCGCCCGAGGCCCAGTTGGGCCGCACTGCGCCCGCCGGACCCGCTGTGCGCAGTGGGCGCGTCGCGCCTGCAGGGCGGGCCGTGCTTGGTGACCGAGCCGTGCCCGGCGGGCGAGCGATGCTCCGGGGGCGAGTCGTGTCCGGGTGACGGGTCGCCTCTGGTGGACGCGCCGCACCGGGTAAGTGCAGTCTCTTATAACCATCTG
>NZ_WBKR01000299.1 GCF_008868155.1 Micromonospora sp. ALFpr18c | reverse complement strand
CCGCAACGCCCGATCCGACGCCCACTGTCGCCGCCCGCCAGCCGGCACCTCAGGAATCTGCTTCTTCCCGCGCCCCATCGCAAACCTCCGTGATCAAGGTGTTGCGACGATCAGTTGAATTCGCCCTCGCTGCCGCGGTCGCTGTGGAAGATCACTGCGTCGACCTGGCCGCCGCGGGTCGCGGCGGCCCTTCCCGCAGGCACAAGAGGATCTGCGTCGCAGGGCGGTAGCGGCGGTCAAGGCCGGGCACACGCAGGCGGCGGTGGCCACAGTGCTCGGTGTGTCACCGCAGGCGGTTTCGCGGTGGGTCAACGCCTTTGACCGCAAGGGGAACAAGGCACTCAAGGCCGGCAAGCGGGGGCGGCGTCCGGGTGAGCAGAAGGCCCTCGACCCGAGGCAGGAAGCTCGGGTACGGCGAGCGGTGGTGAGTAGGTACCCCGACCAGGTCGCGTTGCCCGGCCTGGTGTGGACTCGCCCGCAGGTCCGCCAACTGGTACGCACCTGGTTCGGTATCGGCCTGTCCCTGGTCACGATCGGCAAGTATCTGCGCTCGTGGGGGCTGTCACCGCAGAAGCCGATCCGCAAAGCGTACGAGCGGAACCCCGAGGCGGTCGCACGGTGGCTGGAGGCGGAGTACCCCGCCATCGAGAGACAAGCGAAGAAGGAGAAAGCGGTCATCTTGTGCAACGTCCGCGACTGGCTGGCCGAACGTGTTGAGCAGATTGAGATGCACTTCCTGCCCGGCTACGCACCCGAACCGAACCCCGTAGAACTACTCAACGGCGACATCAAACGCCATGTGGCACAAGCGAACCCCGCCAACCCCACCGGACTCGCCGCAGCAGCCGCCTCGCACCTGCGCCGCCGCCAGAACCAGCCCGAGGCAGTGAAGTCCCTATTCGGCAAGCCAGAGGTCCGCTACGCCGCTGGCTGATCAGCACATGTTTGCCCTTCGGGTCAATAAGTCACGTTTGACCAGGTCACGAGGCCGGTCGGTCTCGGCCTCAGGCCGTGTCGTGCGTGCTGACCTGTCGCGCAGCAGCCCGCGCAGCGCGGCGGCGCGCATCAGCCGTTCGACCGTGCACCGGGCCACCTCGACGCCCTGGCGGTGCAGCTCGTGCCAGATCTTTCGGGTGCCGTAGACGCCGTAGTTCTCGGCGTGGATCCTCCTGATCATCGTGGTGAGTTCGCTGTCGCGCCGTGACCGGGCCGAGGCCGTACGGTCTTGACGGTGTAGTAGGTCGACGGTGCGATCTGTGCCGGAGTGTCTTCCAACGCCCGCAAGACCGACTGGACACCGTGCTGTTCCTTCTCAGAGTCGACGAACGCGACCCTCACCGCGACGGCCGGTCCAGCTCGGCCGCGACCCGCGTCGACGCCGGGTGGACGTTCCGATCCGCCCGTCCCACCGCGGGCGGCTACACGGCGCTCCCCATCTCAACAGTGCGCTTCACTCCGAAGCTGGACCGCAATCACACAGCGCCCGGCGGTCGCGCTTTCCACGTCCGGTGTCCGTCTCCACTCCCAGGGGAAGGCCCCATGATCCGCATCGTCTCGCACGGACCCGACCCGGCGGTCCGCCGGCTCACCCTGACCCTCTACGGGTACGCGTTCCTCAGCGACCTCGTCCTGCTCTACCCGCTGTACGTGGTGTTCTTCGCCGACACCGGCCTGTCGGTGGGGCAGATCTCGTCGCTCTTCGTCATCTGGTCGGCCGCCGGCATCCTCGTCGAGGTGCCCTCCGGCGCGTGGGCCGACGTGGTGTCCCGCCGGCTGCTGCTGGGTCTCGCCCCGCTGGTGACCGCGGGCGGGTACGCGCTCTGGGTGCTGGCGCCGTCCTATCCGGCGTTCGCGTTCGGGTTCCTGCTCTGGGGCGCCGGCGGGGCCTTGGTCTCCGGCGCGCTGGAGGCGCTGGTCTGGACCGAGCTGGATCGGCTCGGCGCGGCCGGCCGGTACGCCCGGGTGCTCGGCCGTGCGCGCACGGCGGGCGTCCTGGGTGTGGTGCTCTCCGGAGTGCTCGCCGGCCCGGTGCTCGCCGCCGGCGGGTACCCGGCGATCGGCGCGGCCAGCGTGCTCGCCTGTCTGCTCGCCACGGCCGTCGCCGCCCGGTTTCCCGAACACCGCCGCTGTACCGCAGCGTCGGTCGGACCACCGTCCGGTCCGGACGATGACGACGGCGACGGGGGCTGGTGGGAGACCCTGCGAGCCGGGGTCACGCAGGTCCGCACCCACCCGCCGGTGCGGGGCGCCGTGCTCCTGGTCGCCGTGGTGGCCGCCGACTGGGGCGCGCTCGACGAGTTCACCCCGCTGCTGGCCCTGGACACCGGCGTCGGGGCGCAGGTCGTACCCCTGCTGCTCCTGCTGCTCTGGGCCGGGGTGACCGTCGGCGGGTTGCTCACCCCGGTGGGGGAGCGGCTGGGCGGCCGGGGCTATGCCGGCCTGCTGACCGTCGTCGCCGTCGCGCTGGCCGGGGGCGCGCTGCTGCGGCATCCGGCCGGGTTCGTGCTGCTCGCGGTGGCGTTCGGGGCCGCGCAACTGGCCACCGTGCTGGCTGACGCGCGGTTGCAGGCGCGGATCACCGGCAGCAACCGCGCGACCGTCACCTCCCTGGCCGGGATGGCCACCGACGTACTGATCATCGTGACGTACGGCGCGTACGGGCTCGTCGCCACGGCGGCCGGCAACGCGGTGGCGTTCGCGGTGACCGCCGGGCCGTACCTCATCGTGGCGCTGGCGCTGCTGCGCCGCCGCCGGCGCCCCGCGGCGGTGACCACCGGGGTGGCCGCGCGGGGCCGGTGCTGACCCTGCCCGGCGGCGACCGGAAGGGCCGCCGCCGGGCGCTCGCTCAGCCGGTCATGTGCAGGAACGACCACTGGTGACCGTCGAGGTCCCGGAAGCCGCGCATGTACATCGGCCCGTTGGCCATCCCCGGCCCGAGCGGCTCCCCACCGGCGACCGCAGCCCGGTCGACCAGCTCGTCGACCTGCTCCCGGCTCTGCGCCGACAGCCCCACGATGACCTCCCGGCTGGTCGCCGTGTCGGTGGCGGCCACCCCGGTGTACGCCTCGAAGGCCGACTTGACGTGCAGCATCAGCCGGGTGGTGTCGGAGATGGTGAGCATCATGCTGTCCCCGTCCGGCCCGGTCTGGTCGGTGGTGAAGCCGAGCGTCCGGTAGAACTCGGCGGCGGTGGTCAGGTCGCGCACCGGCAGGTTGATGAAGGTCATGGTCATCGGTTGTCTCCGTTCGACTCGAGCAGCACCTTCAACGCGGTGAGCCGCTCCCGCCAGTACGCCTTGAGCTGCGTGGCCTGCTCGGCTCCGGTCAGCTTCTCGTGCAGGACGTTGACCCGGGTCTTCGACTCGCCGACCGCGTCGAAGCCGACGACGATCCGGGTGGGCCCGCCGGCCCAGTCGGCCCGGAAGCTGCGCGGCGCGGTGGCGGTACGGACCCGTACCTCGACGTCGGGCAGCCAGCGGGCGCGCGCCGTCTCGTCGGCGAACGCCTCGAACAGCCGTGCTGCCGGCGCCGCCACCGTCCGGCTGGCGCTGACCTCGAAGCCGCCGCCGCGCCGCTGACCGGGCGAGCGCAGGCCGCGTGCCTGCTCGTACCCGACGGTGATGCTCTGCGCCCACCAGCCCGGCACCTCGTGCTCGGCCACCAGGTGACGGGCGATCTCGGTGTGCGTCCGCTCGGCGGCGGACGCGGCGTCGAGCACGGCGAACCACTGCGCCCAGCCCTGCCCGGTCCGGTCGCGGAGCAGGTCGTCGGCGATCCGCTCGGTCTGTGCGGCGGCGGGTGCCGGAGGCGCCTCGGGGTCGGGCCCGGCGGACCGGTTGATCAGGTGCCGGCGGGCCGTGGTGTAGCTCTCGCCGGTCTTCGCCATCCGGGCGCGGACCCGGGTCTTGAACGATCTCTGGTTGGTCATCACATGCTCCCGGTCAACGGCACGGTCACCGGGACTCACGCTCCCGTCGACCCCGCCGGAGTGGGGCATGTGGCACCACGTCCCGAGGGCTCCAGGCCCCCTTTGCCTCCGCGTGGCCGGCGGCGTGAGCGCCGGGAGGGAGGTGCGGCGCAGGACTACGCCGGGGTCATCATACGTTCAGCCCGGCCGTCGGCGCAGCCGTCAGGGCTGATCGCCGTCGAGGTAGACCCATCGGCCGTCCTCGCGGGCGAACCGGCTGTGTTCGGTCAGCGTGCCCGCGCGGCCCGCGTCGCGGTAGTGGGCGTGGAACGTCACGGTGCCGGTGGCGTCGAGCACTCCGCCCCGGTCGGTGTCGACGATCTCCAGCCGGATCCACCGCTGCCCCGGCGCCAGCTCCAGCCGGGCCGGTCGGGTCGAGGAGTGCCAGCTCCGCAGCAGGTAGCCGGTGTCGCCGAGGGCGAAGGCGCTGAACCGGGAGCGCATCAACGCCTCGGCCGTCGGCGCCTGCGCCGCGCCGCCGTGCACCGGCGCGCAGCAGTCTGCGTACGTCCGGCCCGAGCCGCACGGGCACACCCGTTCCGCCGTCGCGTTCGCCCGTCTGCGCCTGCCATCCTTGCCCACGCCGTCATCCTGCCGCACCGCCGCGCGGCCCCGGACGTTGGCCGACGGGTTGACGGTCGTCCCTACGCTCGCGGGCATGACGCGATCGGCCGCCGTGCCGCTGGCCCCGGGTCATCCGCGCGGGGCGGGCTGACCTGCGCGGATGA
>NZ_WBKR01000298.1 GCF_008868155.1 Micromonospora sp. ALFpr18c | reverse complement strand
CATAGAAGTTATCCACAGGCAGGCGTGTCACTAGGCGTTTTCGCGGCTTCCGCCAGGCCGCAACGCTTTGACCTGCGCCTTCACGCCGCGACGCCGACTATATCGACGCTGAGCTGCGGAACGCAGGCACCGGCGCCTGCCGCTTTCCAGCGACCAGCCCTGCTCGGCCCGCTACCACGTCCCATCTGCGGGCCTCGACGATGACGAGGCAACATCGAGGGTTCACTTGCGTTCACCCGCCCGGTCTTTCCCTCACCCGTGGCCCTCGGATGGAACGAGGACCCTTCGGCTTGAACCCCGGGCTTCGCACCCCGCGGTTACCCGCGACGCACGCCGGGGCGGGAACAGGCCACCGAGCACGGACCTGGGCTACGTCACCGTCATCACAGCCTCCCGTCGACGCATCCACTTGAAATGTGCGACCTCGTGTCGCACGGCCGAGTTCGTGCCGTTCCTGGCCTTCGACGTGGAGATCCGCACGGTCATCTGCTCCACGAACGCGATCGAAAGCGTCAACGCCCGCATCCGCAAGGCCGTCCGCGCCCGCGGCCACTTCCCCACCGAGCAGGCCGCGCTCAAGTGCGTCTACATGGCGTTGATGAGCCTCGACCCCACCGGAGCCGGCCGCCGCCGCTGGACCATGCGCTGGAAAGCACCCCTGAACGCCTTCCAGATCGCCTTCGAGGGCCGGCTCACCCCGGCCAACGACTGACCACCTCAACAACCAAGATCAGCCGTTAACTTGACACTCCCCGCCCTGGCCACCCTCCGCAACACCGCGATCAGCCTGCTCCGCCTGGCCGGCATCACCTCCATCGCGCAAACCCTACGACGAAACAGCCGGAACCCGCACCGATCCCTACAACTACTCGGAATCGACTAAACGGGCATACCTCCACCTTACGAACGCCCTGCAACCTGCGTGAACCCGACCAGTGGTTATGCACGTTCCAACTGTAGGCATGGCCTTGGATTAAATATCAAAAAGGAGGAACTTTTCAGTGAATGAACAGCTCAGATTAAACAGAGAGCAATTAATCGTAGGATTTGTAGCGTGCTGCTTCGTTGCGGGAAACAAAACTGGCAATAGAGTGCTGCCGGTAGCGCCCCCGGTCTTGCCGAGGCAAGATTGTAAAGTTTACGTACGAATGGCAAGCGGAGATATGGAAACGGATGTGGTTCAGGAACTGCATCGACTAAAGGATCCGCAAAGCTCGGTGCACATAAGCAGCGGCTCTGCCCTCTTTAGAGCCATGCAGCAGGCCAGATTTAACCTGAATAAAGTCGGCACCAGTTCCTACAAGTTGGATTCGTTAACACCTGTCGAACAATCTAGTTCTGAAATTATAATTTCACGAACTGACCCACCGCTTTCGTCGATGTCAGACAATGACATCTACGCCGTATTGAGGGCTGCTACGCCTGTTTCCCACCCAGGCGGAAGTACTGCCATGTTGGCCGCATCGACCTCGCAGGCAGGTAGGGGTGGGGCGGGGTCTTCTCAGCTTAATCCGGCTTCTTCGAGTTCGGCATCGGTGTATTCCGGATCGAATCCGACTCCCACCTCGGGGAGTCAAACGCTTCGTTAAAACCCTGCTGGTAAGGACGGGCGGGAACTCCCCAGGGCGTTCGCAAGGTAGGGATATGCCCGTTCTAGGTGATTCCGAGTAGTTGTAGGGATCGGTGTGGGTTGCGGCTGTTCTTCCGGAGGGCTGGCGCGATGGAGGTGACGCCGGCCAGGCGGAGCAGGCTGATCGCGGTGTTGCGGAGGGTGGCCAGATCAACATGCGACCAGCCGTCGACGGCGACCCGCGCCAACGCGTCGTGCAGGGTGGGGGTCTGCGCGGCGAGGACCCGCACGGCCTCGGCGACGTACCGGTAGGCGGTCGCCCTCGACACTCCGAATCCCGCCCCGAGGGTGGTCTTGTCCTCACCCTTGCGGAACCACACCAACACCAGAAGCGCCTGGTAGAAGCACGTCAACGCCCGAGTTCCCGGCCGGGTGCCCACCGCCCGACGCTCAGCGCGCAACAGCCGCGCCACGTGCTGCACGAGTTCCCTGGGCACGTCAACCATGGCACGATAGGCAATCACGTGGGGTCCTTCCGGATAGATCAACTTCCTCGCAAGAACCTGTCTACCGAGGGCCCCACGCCCACACCCAGCACCGTCCGCTATGGACGCTACGCCCGTGTCATCCCGATCGGCGCTCCGACCCTTGTTGGCGAGTAGCCGGAGGGAATCTCACCCTCCGGCTCTCACAGATCCGTACGTGAACCTCTCGGTTCATACGGCTCTTGTTGTCCTGGCCACCAGACAGCGGGGACGCCGGATACCCAGGCCCAGTGGGCGAAGAACCTTTGCCTCGTGGTGACAGCTCGGGTCCACGCCTGATGAGCCTTCTTCCGTCCGCGCAGTCGTTTGAACTTCTTTCGCAGCCACCGCATCAAGTAGGCGTTGATGCGTGCCAGGAGGGGATACAACGCAGATCTGTAGAACGCGCCGTAGTAATTCATCCAACCTCGCACGATAGGATTTATCCGCTCGGCGAGATCCGCATCGGAGATGTCGGTGCGCTGGTGCAATCGCCAGGACCGCACCTGCCTACCGATCTTCGTCAAAGCGTCCTTGCTGATCGCCGGGTTGAAGCCGGTGAACATCTTTCCCGACTTCGTGCGCACCCCACGGCCCCGTCGTTGTTCCTCTTCGTTCGGGTACGTTACTGAATCGCCTGGTTCAGGTGATAGATGGTAAGCGAGCACGACTTCTGATGATCTTTCGGTTCCTACGCCAGAAGATCATGTTCAGGAGTCGTGCCCGTGTCGGTATCTTCCCCGATCAGCCCTGTTGTTGACCACCTCGCCGATCTGGCGTTGTGGGAAGCCGAACTCGCCGACGACCCGCTGGTTATGGCATCGTCGCTGGCCGGGCGGCTTGCCGGGGTGCCCGATCCCCGTAAGCCGCAGGGCCGCCGGCACCGCCTGGTGGTGATCCTGGCGCTGACGGCGTGCGCGACGCTGGTGGTGGGCAACGACTGCGTGACCGCGATCTGGCAGTGGGCCGCCGGCACTGATCAGGAGATCCTGGCCCGGATCGGGGCCCGCTACGACGCGTGGACCGGCAGGTACCTGGTGCCCAGTGAGCCCACCTTCCGCCGGGTCCTTGCCGGCGTGGACGGTGACGCCCTGGACAGCGCGGTCAGCGGCTATATCGCTGACGTCCTCGCCGGACAGGCCCCGGTCCCGGTGCTGCCCGCGGCGCACGGGCCGGCCGAACGTGAACAACGCCGTGCCGTGACCCGCCAGGCCACCGCTCGGGTCCCCGCCGGGCTGCTCCCCGCCGCCGCGATCGACGGGAAACTTCTCCGCGGCTCGGTCACCACCGGTGGGCGGGTGTTCCTGGTCGCCGCGATCGACCACAGCAACGGCACGATCCTGGGACAACGGCAGGTCGCCGACAAACGCGGCGAGAACACCGCCCTGCAGCCGTTACTGTCCGGTCTGGACACCACCGGCATGGTCTTCACCCTGGACGCCCTGCACACCACCAAGAAAACCGCCCGGCTGATCACCGAAGCGCTGAACGCCCACTACATCCTGATCCTGAAAGCCAACCAGCCACTCGCCCTGCAAGCCGCGCAGGCACTGCTGTCCGGCACCGACACCGCGTTCGCCGGGCACACCGACACCACCGACGACCGCGGTCACGGCCGCACCGAACACCGCACCCTACGCGTGACCGACTGCGACGATCGGCTGTTCCCCGGCGCCCGGCAGGTGTTCCGGCTCCGCCGTGACACCGGCGGCCTCGACGGCATACGCACCAGCAAGGAAATCGTTTACGGCATCGCCAGCCTCACCGCCGAACTGGCCGCCCCCGCCCACCTCAACCACTACACCCGCCAGCACTGGTGCGTTGAGAACCGCTTGCACTGGGTCAGGGACGTGACGTTCCGAGAAGACTCATCGCAGCTCAGAACCGGTAACGCACCCCGAAATCTCGCCGCTTTCCGCAACCTCGCGCTCAGCACGATCCGGTTCGCGGGACGTACCAACATCGCCCACACCCGCCGCGATCTCCACGACCGCACCGACGCCTTCGCCGTCTACAGCATCTAACAAACCACAACTAAACCAGACAGAACAAAAAAATGACGGGGCCGTGGTGCGCACCCCACGCGGCCGGAACGTGTACCCAAGGAAAGTGAAAGCGGTGTGCTCGTACGAACCACGCCGATTGCTGTCCTTACAGTACACGATTCTGGTCTTGTCGGGATGCAGCTCCAGCCCTACCTCTGCCATCCGCCTGGAGAGAGCCGACAGAACCTGCCGGGCCTGCCCTTCACTAACGCAGTGCACCACCGCGTCATCTACATATCGCTCAAAACTGACACCGGGAAACTCCCGGACCAGCCATGTGTCGAACGCGTAATGCAGAAACAGATTGGCAAGGATTGGCGAGATCGCAGAACCTTGCGGGGTTCCTCGGTCTCGGACCTGCAACGACCCGTCGGTCAGCTGCAACGGCGCTTCGAGCCACCGTTTGACGTACAGCAGGACCCACGGCAGATCGGTGTCCGCCTCGACGGCTTTGACCATCATGTCCCACGGCACGCTGTCGAAGAACTTGGCGATGTCCAAGTCGATCGCCCAGTTCGTCTGCCAGCACCGCCGGCGACACGTGGCTACCGCGTCCAGGGCAGAACGTCCCGGGCGATACCCGTAGGAGTCCGGATGAAAGATCGCCTCGACCTTCCGCTCCAGCTCCCTGGCCACCACCGCACGGCCGGGGAGTGTCAAGTTAACGGCTGATCTTGGTTGTTGAGGTGGTCAGTCGTTGGCCGGGGTGAGCCGGCCCTCGAAGGCGATCTGGAAGGCGTTCAGGGGTGCTTTCCAGCGCATGGTCCAGCGGCGGC
>NZ_WBKR01000297.1 GCF_008868155.1 Micromonospora sp. ALFpr18c | reverse complement strand
TGAGTAGTTCTGAGCGGCCTTACACGACTGCTCATCATGAAGTGATCATGGGGCCGTGGTGCTGGCCCGCCGCCGGCACCTCGGCCCGCCGCCGGCGCATCGGCCCGCCGCCGGCGCATCGGCCCGCCGCCGGCGCATCGGCCTGCCTGCGGTGCATCGCTGGCTGAGGGGCTCGAAGAGGTGGCACGGGAGCGCACGGCGGCGACTCCCGGCAGTGCCGGGTCTGTTCAGCGGGACGAGTCAGCGGGACGAGGGCGCGTGGATGCGACGGTGGTCGCCGGGGCTGTGCCCGGCGACCCGCTCGTCGCGGTGTACGGCCCGCCTCAGCGGCGGGACGGGCTCAGCGGTGCCCCTCCGGGCGCTGCCGCCACCTGTCCTCCATGCGGTCCAGGATCGACGGCCGGCGACCGGATCGGCCGCCGCCGCGGGGACGACGACGACTCGTCGTGCCGCCCACCACGTGCAGGTCAGGTGACTGCGCCCGCCGGTGCGACTGCACCGCGAACGCGGCCGAGGCCAGCATGACGACGAAGCCCGCCACCGCCAGCGGTGGAGTCTTGATCACCGCGCCATAGACCAGTAGAGCCAAGCCAGCGATGATCACGCCGGCAGCGACGAGCAGGCGACGCCGCGCATGGAAGCGCGGATCGCTGGCGCGCACGGCCGAGGCGAATTTGGGGTCCTCGGCAAGCGACCGCTCGATCTGCTCGAACAGCCGCTGCTCGTGCTCCGAGAGCGGCACGGCACTCCTCCCCGGTCACGTTGGTCGGGCCCACTCGGGCCGACAGACCGTGGCAGCCAACCGGCTGCTTACCCGCAAGTCTACGAGGGGGGTCGCGCGTCGGAAAGCGGGACGACCTACGGGTGGGGTGGATTTTCGTTTCGACGGGGATCACGGTCGCCCATCAGACTGGCCGGACCTATGACGGACCGCCCGAATCGGGCAGCAGCGGCGTCCGCGGCAGCTTCCGCCTCCCGCCAACCACGCTCGGGCGCGCCGAGGGTCAGCTGCCGGGGTGCGCCCTGCGCGGGAGCGAGGCCCTCCACCCGGACACCGACGAGGCGGATCCGCTCGCCCGGGTCCAACGTGGTGTAGAGCGCCCACACCGTGTCGAACATCTCGCGGGCCGTGTCGGTGGGTACGCCGAGGGTGCGGGAGCGGTTGACGGTGCGAAAGTCGGCCAACCGAACCTTGAGCGTGACGGTGCGCCCCACCTGCCCGGAGCCCCGCAGTCGCACGCCGACCTTCGCGCTGAGCGCGAGCAGGGCGCGGCGGATCTCCATCGGGTCGGCCACGTCCACGTCGAACGTCACCTCGGCGCCGATGGACTTGTCGATCTGCTCGGGGCTGACCCGGCGCGGATCCCGGCCCCAGGCCAGCTCGTGCAGGTGGGCCGCCGACGCCGCGCCGACCGCCCGGCGGAGCATGCCCAGCGGGGCCTCGGCCAGGTCACCGACGGTGGCCAGGCCGAGCCGGCGCAGCGCCTCGGCGGCCCGCTCCCCCACACCCCAGAGCGCGTCCACCGGCAGCGGATGCAGAAAGTCGAGGACCTGACCCGGGGGCACCACCAGCAGGCCGTCCGGTTTGGCGCGGGTGGAGCCGAGCTTGGCCACGAACTTGCTCGGCGCCACCCCGACCGAGCAGGTCAGCCCCTGCTCGTCGACGACCCTCCGGCGGATCAGCCGGGCGATGGTGGCCGGGGAGCCGAAGAGCCGGCGGGCGCCGGTCACGTCGAGGAACGCCTCGTCCAGGGAGAGCGGCTCGACCAGCGGGGTGACGTCCCGGAAGATCTGCATCACCGCCCGGGACGCGGCCGTGTAGGCGGTGAAATCCGGTGGCAGGTAGACCGCCTGCGGGCAGCGTGCCCGGGCCTGGCTGGTCGGCATCGCGCTGCGGACGCCGTAGCGGCGGGCCTCGTAGCTGGCCGAGCTGACCACACCCCGCGGCCCGACGCCGCCGACGATGACGGGTCGACCTCGCAGCTCGGGTCGGCGGCGCACCTCGACGGCGGCGAAGAAGGCGTCCATGTCGACGTGCAGGATCGGGCTCGCCGAATCGTCGGCGTCCGGCCCGAAGCGCGGATCCCCGCCCCGGGGCAACGACTGGCTGCGGCCCATCCCGGCAGGTTAACCCGGGGGTACGACGTTCAGCCGCGGACCACGAGCAGCGGCACGGTCAGCTCGGCGGCGGTGTCCGACCCGTGGTACGCCACCAGCTTCGACGCCATCGGCCGCTCGGTGCGGCTGGCCATGACCGCGTACGTGTCGTTGCAGATCACGACCACGTCGCCGATCCGAGCGAGGTGCTCCTCGGGCACCGGCCCGAACCAGCCGGTGGCCACCACCTCGTCGCGGGTGCGTACCCGCGCGGCGTCGCCGAGCACGGCCGACCAGGTGGCCACCACGTCGTCGGCCGCGCCCGGCGCGACGTGCAGGTAGCGCACCCGGGCCTCACCGGCCACCACCCGTACCCCGTCGCGCAGCCGGGGGTCGGTGTCCAGGTCGAAGCGGTGCGCGGCGGGAATGTCGAGCTGACCGTGGTCCGCGGTCACCAGCAGCGCCGCGTCCGGCGGCAGCCCGTCGACCAGCCGGGCGACCAGCGTGTCCACCTCGCTCGCGGCGGTCCGCCAGGGCGCCGAGTCGACGCCGCTGACGTGGCCGTGCCGGTCCAGGTCGGCGTGGTAGCCGGAGACCAGGGTGGGCCCACCGCCGGAGGCCAGCGCCGCCAGCATGGTGGCGGCGACCGCGTCCACGCCGGCGGCGCCCCGGAAGTCCCCGCCCCGGTTGGCGGCCAGGGTCAACCCGCTGCCGCCGAACTCCGGCCGGCTCACCACGGTCGTCGTCACGCCGGCGGCGCGGGCGCGCTCCAGTTGGGTGGTCACCGGCTGCCAGCTCAGCGGCGACGGCTCTCCGGCCCAGTCGGTGTGGGTGAGCACCCGGTCCGTGCCGGGCACCCGCACGGTGAAGGCGAGCACCCCGTGCGCGCCCGGTGCCACGCCGGTGCCCAGCGACACCAGGCTGGTCGGTGTGGTGGACGGGAAACCGGCGATCAGCGGACGGCCCACCGTCGCGGCGAGCCCGGCGAGCGTCGGCGCGTACGGGGCGGCGGTCGGCACCTGGTACCAGCCGAGGCCGTCGACCAGCAGCACGGCGACCCGACGCACCCCGGCCAGCGCGGGGACGAGCCCGAGCGGGTCGACCGACCCGGGCACGCCCAGCACGGCGAGCGCGCTGGGCAGCACGTCGGCGAGACGACCCGCACCGTGTTCGGGCCCGAGAACCGCCAGCGGCGGCGTACCACCCGGCGGCGCGGTCATGCCGGCCGGCGGGCGAACAGGTGCAGCTGGGCGGCCAGGTCCCGGTACGGCGGCTGGGCGGCGAGGACGCGTTCCAGCTCGACCAGGGCCGCGGACTGCCCGTCGGCGACCGCGGCCGGCAGCAGATCGGCCAGCACGCGTACCCCGTGGATCTCCTCGACCACGAGCCCGGCGGCGCCGAGCAGCGCGGCGGCGCCCGGGGCGTCGTAGCGTCGGCGCAGGGTGTCGCGCGGCCCGGCGGTGCCGGCGGGGTCGGCGGCCAGGGCGGTCGCGACGTCCAGGTGACCGTTCATCGCGCGGCCCAGCACGGCGGCGGCACGGCCGGCCACCAGCACACTGGCCGCGCCGCCGGGACGCAGCGCCGTGGCCAGCGCGGTCACCACCGGCGTCGGATCGTCGACGACCTCCAGCACGGCGTGGCAGAGCACCAGGTCGACGCCGGCCGGCTCGACCAGCCCGGCGAGGGCGTCGCCGTCACCCTGGACGGCGGCGATCCGGTCGGCCACGCCGGCCTCGGCGGCCCGGCGGGTGAGCGCCGCCAGGGCGTCGGGGCTGGCGTCGACCACGGTGACCCGGTGCCCGGCACGGGCCAGAGGGACGGCGAACCCGCCGGTGCCGCCACCCACGTCCAGCACCGTCAGCTCGGTGTCGCCGCGCCGGTCCAGTTCGGCGCGGAGCACCGACCAGATCACGGCGGTACGGGCGGTCAGCGGCGGCCCGGCGAACCGGCCTCGGGTCTGCTCCACCCGGTCGAGCCTAGTGGTCAGGGCTCGGTGCCCTCGACCGCGTCCTCCGCCCGGGACCGGCGCTCGTTGGCCACCGGACCGTTGGTCACCTCGTACTCGCGGGGGTCGGTGAGGTGCGACGGCATCCAGCCGGCACCCAGCCGGGTGCGTCGGGCGTTGGCGATTCCACCGCCGGTGTACGTGTGGTTTCCCAGCACTGTCATTCCCCCTCACGGATCACGGGCCGCTCTGCCCGTTCAGGACGAGTCTCCCGCTCGGAGGCGCCGAAAACCGTAATGTGGATCACTGTCTCAGCGGAAGTCGCGGGAGGCGGGGCTGACCGGCGGCTCGATGGCGTCCAGCCGGTCGGCGACCAGGTTGGTCACCCCCTCGTGCCGCTGCAACCGCCCCCGCACCACCAGGGCGGCGCTGCTGCGGGCCACCCGCCGGTAGCGTTGCCACAACCCCGGCGAGCAGGTGACGTTGAGCATCCCGGTCTCGTCCTCCAGGTTGAGGAAGGTGACCCCGCCCGCGGTGGCCGGCCGCTGCCGGTGGGTGACGATGCCACCGACGCGGATCCGCTGCCCGGGCTCCACCCGACCGAGCCGGGCGATCGGCACCGCGCCGAGCACGTCGAGCTGCCCCCGGATGAACCGGGCCGGATGGCTCTCCGGCGACAACCCGGTGGCCCACACGTCGGCGACCAGCCGGTCCACCGCCTCCATCCCGGGCAGCGTGGGCGCGGCCGCTCCGCTGACCGTGCCGGGCAGCCGGCCCGGCCGGTCCTGGGCCGCCGCGCCGGCGGCCCACAGCGCCTCCCGCCGGGTCAGCCCGAAACAGGCGAAGGCGTCCGCGGTGGCCAGCGCCTCCAGCTGCGCGGCGGTGAGACCGACCCGCCGGGCCAGATCCGGCATGTCGCGGTACGGCCCGCCGGCCGCCCGTTCGGCCTCGATCCGCTCGGCCACCTCAGACCCGAGGGTACGCACGCTGGACAGCCCCAGCCGGACGGCCGGACCGCCCAGC
>NZ_WBKR01000296.1 GCF_008868155.1 Micromonospora sp. ALFpr18c | reverse complement strand
CCCGCAGCACCAGCTCCACCCAGAGCGGCATCAGCGCGTACCCCCGTCGTCGCCGGTGCCGTCGGCCGCCGGCGGGTCCGCGACCGGATCGGGCCGCGCGGACCCCGCCGGGCCGTCGGCGGTGCCGGCGAGCCGGGGAGTACGCGCCGGACGGGCCCCCGGCGCCGGCCGTGCGGGCCGCTCACCGGCCGGTCGGGCCGGGGTGCCGCCGCGCGGGCCCTCCCCCACGCCGCCCGCGCCCGCCGGGGTGGGCGTGCTGCCCCACTCGCCCGGAGCGGGCACACCCGGCGGGCGGATCGGCCGACGGCCACCGCCGGCCTCCGACTCGCCCGGTTCCTTCGCACCCGGCCACGGCTTGGCCACCCGCGAGGCGAGCACGAACTCCTTGCGCAGCGGATGGCCCTCGAACTCCGGCGGCAGCAGCAGCGGTCGCAGCTCCCCGTGGCCGGTGAAGCCGATGCCGAACATCTCGTGCGTCTCCCGTTCGTGCCAGGCCGCCCCCGGGTAGACGTCCACCACCGAGGGCACCGTGGGTGCGTCGCGGGGCACCCGGGTGCGCAGCAACACCCCGTGCCGCAGCCGCGTCGACCAGAGGTGCGCCACCACGTCGAAGCCCTCGGCCAGCTCGTCCACGGCCGACAGCCAGTCGAAGAAGTCGCAGGCCAACTCGTCGTCGTCGCGGGCCGTGCGCAGCGCCTCCGACCAGGTCGCCGGCGGAACGTCGACGGTGGCGCGGGCGAACCGCTGCCCGCCGGAGACCGACGGGGTCGCCTCGACCGGCGCGAGCAGCGCGACCAGCCGAGCGCCGACCTCTTCGGGAGTCATGCCGCTGATCCTAGTGCGGGCCCGACCCGCGCCGACCCGCCGTCGATCTGCCGGCTTTGCCAGGCGGCGCGGCGGCCGGCGGGGAAAGATGAGGGCGTGCGCGCTGTCACTGTGAGACCCGGAGTCGCCAACTCGCTGAGCCTCGTCGAGGATCAGCCTGAGCCCGCGGCCGAGGAGGGTTCCGTCCTGGTGGAGGCGCTGGCGGTGGGCATCTGCGGCACCGACCACGAGATCATCTCCGGGGCGTACGGCGAGGCGCCGCCGGGGGCGGACCGCCTGGTCATCGGGCACGAGTCCCTGGGTCGGGTGATCGAGGATTCCAGCGGCACCCTGCAACCCGGTGACCTGGTGGCCGGCATCGTCCGGCATCCCGACCCGGTGCCCTGCCCGAACTGCGCGGTCGGCGAGTGGGACATGTGCCGCAACGGTCAGTACACCGAACACGGCATCAAGGCACTGCCCGGGTTCGCCCGCGACCGCTGGCGTATCGAGCCCCGGTTCGCGGTCGGGCTCGACCCGGCGCTGGCCCAGGTCGGCGTGCTGCTCGAACCGACCAGCGTGGTGGCCAAGGCGTGGGACCACATCGAGCGGATCGGGCACCGGGCCGAGTGGCAGCCACAGACCGTCCTGGTCACCGGGGCCGGACCGATCGGGCTGCTGGCCGCCCTGCTCGGCAGCCAGCGCGGGCTCTCCGTGCACGTGCTGGACCGGGCCACCGACGGGCCGAAGCCGGAGCTGGTCGCCGGGCTCGGCGCCACGTACCACGCGGTGCCGGTCAACGACCTGCCGTTCGAGCCGGACGTGGTGATCGAGTGCACCGGCGCACCCACGGTCGTCCTCGACGTCATGTGCAAGGCAGCGCCCACCGGGATCGTCTGCCTGGCCGGCGTGTCCAGCGGCGGCCGCAGCATCGACTTCGACGCCGGAGCGCTCAACCGGGCCCTGGTGCTGGAGAACAACGTGGTGTTCGGCTCGGTGAACGCCAACCGGCGGCACTGGACCATGGCCGCGCAGGCACTCACCCGCGCCGACCAGGTCTGGCTCTCGTCACTGATCACCCGCCGGGTGCCGGTCAACAGGTACGCCGACGCCTACACCGCCGGGCCGGACGACATCAAGGTGGTGCTGGAGTTCGCCTCCTGAGCGACGTCGCGGCGGATCAGATGCCAGGCAGCCGGCCGTTGCGGAACAGGTCGACGAAGAGCTGATGGTCCTGCCGGGCGCGCACCCCGTACGCGTGCGCGAACTCCACCAGGTGGGTGACGAATCCCGACTCGTCGGCGCCCACCGCGGCGACGATCGCCTCCTCGGTGGAGTAGTCCACCAGGTCGTGACTGGACTCGTCGTCGGCAACCGAGTGCATCCGGGCCACCGCCCGACCCAGGTCGACGAGCACCCCGCTCAGGTCCTCCGGCTCGTTGACGTCCGACCAGTCCAGGTCGGCGGCGTACGGGGAGACCTCGGCGACGAGCTGACCGGCCCCGTCCAGCTCGGTGAAGCCCAGCCACGGGTCGGCATGCGCCTGCAACGCCCGCTGCGACTCGGCGGTCCGGTGCCCCTGGTGCTGGAAGTAGTCGCGGACCGTCTCGTCGGTGACGTACCGCGCCACCGCCGGCACCTGCGCCTGCTTCATATAGATGACGACGTCGTTCTCCAGGGCCTCGGTGTGCCCCTCCAACAGCAGGTTGTACGACGGCAGCCCGGCCGAGCCGATGCCCACCCCCTTGCGCAGCACCACGTCCTTGATCCGGGCCGCCACCGGGCGCAGCCGTGCCGCGGCGGCGGGCAGGGTGCCCAGGTACTCCTCGAAGGCGGCGCGAACCTTGTCCCGGGTCGCGTCGTCGATCTCGAAGACCCCGTCGCCGACCGAGAACCGCCGCTCGTAGTTGTCGACGGTGGTCTGCGCGGCGAGCAGGTCGACGCGCGTGTTGAGCCGCGCCTGCTGGAGGACCCGGCGCAGCACCCCGTCGGCGTTCTCCAGGGTGATCGAGCCGATCGCGTCGTCTCCGCCGGCGGCGATGGCCCGCAGCTCGGTCAGGTACGAGCGGGCGAAGCCCGCCACCAGCTCACCGATCACCGTGTCGGAGAGCGCCTTGCCGTAGCCAAGCAGCGCCGCACTGGCCGCGAAGCGTCGCAGGTCCCAGGTGAACGGCCCGACGTACGCCTCGTCGAAGTCGTTGACGTTGAACACCAGGTGCCCGGAGGCGTTCATGTACGTGCCGAAATTCTCCGCGTGCAGGTCACCGTGGATCCACACCCGGCTGGTCCGCTCGTCGAGGAACCGGTCGTCGGCGAAGTCGCCGAGCTGGTCGGCGTAGAACAGCGCGGCGCTGCCCCGGTAGAAGGCGAACGGCGACGCGGCCATCTTGCGGAACTTGCGCCGGAAGGCGGCCGGGTCGATGGCCATCGACGCGCCGAACTCCTCGGTGAGCACGTCGATGATGTGGGCGGACCGCTGGTCCACTGAGCTGCTCATGAAGCGCAGGCTAGCCCGGCCCGGCCACCCCGGTGTCAACCGGCGGCGGGTGGGCGTACCGGCGGGGCGGTGAGCGAGTCGACGGAGCGCGCGGCGGCGGCTTCGCGGGGCGGGGCGTCCAGCGGCGCGGCGAGCAGATCCCGCTGCGGCACGCCGCCGATGCCGGACTGCTCGGCGGCGATCTTCTCCTGCAGGCGCAGGATGCCGTGCAGCAGCGCCTCCGGTCGGGGCGGGCAGCCGGGCACGTACACGTCGACCGGGATGAGCTGGTCGACGCCCTTGGTCACCGAGTACGAATCCCAGTAGGGGCCGCCGCAGTTGGAGCAGGCGCCGAACGAGATGACGTACTTCGGCTCGGGCATCTGGTCGTACAGCCGCTTGATGGCCGGGGCCATCTTGTCGGTGACCGTGCCGGAGACGACCATGAGGTCGGCCTGCCGGGGGCCGTGGGCGAACGGGATCACGCCGAGCCGGATGAAGTCGTGCCGACCCATGCTGGTCGCGATGAACTCGATCGCGCAGCAGGCCAGGCCAAAGTTGAACACCCAGAGCGAGTAGCGGCGCCCCCAGTTCAGCACGAACCGGATCGGCTCACCGAGCACTGCCGGTAGCTGCACGCCTGCCCCCTTCTGTCCTCCACCCGACAGTCAACCACAGGGTCCGGCCGCTTCACCGGGAGCGGCGAGCACCCGTGCTGCTCGACTCGGCGCACCGTCCATCCCGGCCCGGCCGGCACGGCTGGCAGGGCCGGCTGGACACTGAGGTTCCCCCGATAACGCGGAGGCGTTCGGCGTCGCTGCTGGTGGTGCCCGGCCGGCGCCGGTCTCGGCCTTCTTCACCCACGTGCGCAACGTCTCGGGATGAACCCCGAGTTGGCCCGCGATCCGGCGGATCGCGCTGACCGGAGACGCCGGTCCCGGCGGGCCTCGACCGTCAGCCGGGTCGCACGCTCACACAGCTCGGGGCCCTGCCCCTGGCCCCGATCCTGCTCCTTGCCCATACCCATACTGCTGCTGTTGAGCCGCAGAATATCCACCTCCCGTCCCGCTCCGGGAGAAGGAAGGATGATAAGGAGTGGCAGAACGAAGGCTCGCCGATGCGGCCTGCTGACCACCCCAGTTCATCGCCGGTGCAGCGCTAGGCGGTGCAGAACCATACTGGCTGGAGGACGGATACCCCGACGCCCCGTAGGCAGCCGAGGTCGAAGGGCCAGACAGCGGTGCGGAAGCGACCGGCGCGCGTGTGGGGCTGAAGTGTGCGGCGGCGCCAACCCCAGGATGTTCCGGCGAGTAGACGCCTTCCTCGGTCGACCTCTCGGAGGCCTGGCGGGTCTGGCCGTCATCGGCTGGGGGGGCGGGACGGTGGTACATTTCTCGACCCACGTACGCAGGCGCGTTCTGGGCAACCCACTGTGCGAGTGTTTGCGACCTTAGCACGGGGCGGGGGGCTCCGCCCCAGGTCCGCGACGGCATCGGGACGAGTGCCGGTGCTGGCGCCGGTGAGCCGGGGTGCGATCCCGGGATGACGCCCGGTGATGCGACAGGCGAGGGAGCAGCAGGCGCGGCAGGCGAAGGCGCGGTTGCTGCCCGAGTCACGGGCGAGCCTGATGCCGCGAGAGAGGGCGGCACCAGATAGGGAGGGGGTACCCGCGGTGCTTGCTGGGCTTGGCTGTCGAGTGCCGCGGCACGCCTCACATTCAGGCGATCCCCGCTCGGTCCGGCCTGTGAGGCTGACAGCCCGCCGGCGGGGGCGGCGACGACGCGGC
>NZ_WBKR01000295.1 GCF_008868155.1 Micromonospora sp. ALFpr18c | reverse complement strand
GAGGGCAAGACCAAGCGCGAGATCATCCGCTGCCTCAAGCGATACCTGGCCCGCGAGGTCTTTACAGCCCTGCTGAACAGCCCTTCTATCGCAGCCATGACCCCTGCTGGGACTGCTTCCAACCTAGGACTTGACGCATAGGAGCATCGCTAAGAACTGAGGGTTGATCAAGCTCTGATCTGGCCCGTAGCGTGCCGTCCCGTTCGGTGACGGTCGATGCTCGGGTGGTGGGGTTGTGGCGACTCAGGACGTGTTCTCGGCAGAGGATCTGGTGCGGCTTCGGGGGTTCCCGGAGATCAACCGGGCCGAGCTGATCAGGTACTTCACGTTGACCGGTGCGGACGAGGCGTTCGTGCGCCAGTTCCGTACGGGCCGCAACGTGTTGGGTGTGGCGGTGCAGTTGTGCACGCTGCCGTGGCTCGGGTTCGTGCCCGATGACGTCGCGGCGGCACCGGCGGCCGTGGTGGGCCGGTTGTCGCAGCGGCTCGGGATCGCGATGGGTGAGCTGCGGGGGTACGGCGAGCGGGAGCAGACCCGGACGGGGCATCTGCGGGAGGTGGCCGGCTACGCCGGCTGGCGGTCGATGGACACCGCCGAGTGGAAGGACCTCGACGAGTTCCTGTTCGCCCGGGCGATGGAGCACGACTCGCCGAAGCTGCTGTTCCGGCTGGCCTGCGAGTATCTGTTGTCGTCGCGGGTGGTGCGGCCGGGGGTAATCCTGTTGCTGCGGCGGGTGGCTGCGGCGCGGGCCCGCGCTCGGGGTGAGACGTGGTCGCGGGTGCGGCATCTGCTGACCGATCGGCGGTGCGCGGAGCTGGACCTGCTGCTGGTCCCGGACGCCTATCTCGGCCGGACGCCGCTGGCGTGGCTGGGTGTGGGGCCGACGTCGTCGAGCCCAGCCGCGGTGAAGGCCGAGCTGGAGAAGCTGACCTACCTGCGCCGGTTGGACGCGCACACCCTGGATCTGTCGATGCTGCCGGCGGAACGGCGCCGGTTCCTGGCCGGGGTGGGCCGCCGGTTGACGGGGCAGGCGTTGCAGCGGCGCGAGCCGGAGCGCCGGTATCCGATCCTGCTGACCCTGCTGGCGCAGTCGGCGGTCGACGTGCTGGACGAGACGCTGCTGCTGTTCGACCAAGCGATCAGCGGCCGGGAAGCGGCGGCGAAGCAGAAGGTCGTCGAGGCCCTCGCGGAGCGGGCGAAAGGCGGGGAGAACCGGCAGGCGCTGCTGGACGAGATCCTGACCATCGTCCTCGACACCGGGATCGGCGACGAGCAGATCGGCGCGCTCCTGCGCGGTCGGATCGGGATGGACCGGATGCGGGGGGCGTGGGCCGAGCGCCGCGAGCGGCTGCCACGCGACCACGGCCAGCTCAGCATGTTGGACGCGTCGATGTCGTACCTGCGTCAGTTCGCCCCGGCCGTGCTGGGCGCGGTCCAGTTCGCAGGCGGGCCCGGCACCGAGCAGTTGCTCCAGGCGGTGAGCGTACTGGCCGAGCTGTACGCCACCGGTGCCCGCAAGGTCCCGGCCGGTGCTCCGGTCGGGTTCGTCCCGACGAAGTGGGCCGGCTACCTCGTGGTCGCGGAGCAGGCCGGTGACGTCACCGCGTACCGCCGCTATTGGGAGATCGCCGTGTTGGTCGGCCTTCGGGACGGGCTGCGCTCGGGTGACGTGTTCGTGCCCGGGTCGCGGCGGTACGCCGATCCGGCGTCGTTCCTGCTCACCCCGGCGGCGTGGGCGCCGCAGAAGGTGGAGTTCTGCCACCTGGTCGGTAAACCGGTCGAGGCCGCCGATGCGCTCGCGCAGGCTGACGACGAGCTGCACGCCGCCCTGACGGATCTGGAGACGCAGTTGGCGAAGGGCAATCCGGGTGAGGTGCGGCTCACCGACGACGGGGAGCTGATCATCCCGCCGTTGACCGCCGAGGACGTGCCCGCCGAGGCCGACGCGCTGCGCGCGGAGTTGGCCGGGATGCTGCCGAGGGTGCCGATCGCGTCGGTGCTGGTGGAGGTCGACGCCCGGACCGGGTTCACCGATCACCTGGTGCACGCCGGCGGGAAGGTGAGCCGGCCGGCGGAGCTGAAACGCAACCTGCTGTACGTGATCATCGCCGAGGCGACGAACATGGGTCTGTCGGCGATGGCCGAGTCCTGCGGCGTGCCGTACGACGTCCTGGCCTGGACCGCCGAGTGGTACTTCCGCCCGGAGACGTTGGAGGCGGCCAACGCCGCGGTGGTCAACTACCACCACCGGCTTCCGCTGACCCAGGCGTTCGGGTCGGGCACCTTGTCGTCGTCGGACGGGCAGCGGTTTCCGGGCAAGGGCAAGTCGATCACCGCCCGGCACCTGTCGCGGTACTTTGCCCGCGGGCAGGGTGTCTCCACCTACACCCACGTCTCCGACCAGCACTCGACGTTCGACACGAAGGTCATCGTGGCGACCGCGCCGGAGTCGCACTACGTGCTCGACGGGCTTCTGGGCAACGAGACCGACCTGCCGACCTTCGAGCACGCCACCGACACTCACGGCGCGACCCTGGCCAACTTCGCCCTGTTCGACCTGGTCGGCAAGCAGCTCTCGCCGCGCATCCGCGACCTCGGGAAGATCACCCTCTACCGGACCGGCCCGAACGCCGACTTCCTCGCCCGCTACCCACGTGCGGGCGGCCTGCTGACCCGGCGCCTGAACACCGACCTGATCACGAGCACCTGGGACGACCTGCTGCGCGTCGCCGCCTCGGTGCAGGGCGGCCACGCCACCGCCGCGCTGGTCGTCGGGAAGCTGTGCTCCTCCAAGCGACAGCAGAACGCGCTGACCAGCGCGATCAAGGAGTACGGGGCGCTGCGCCCCACGGTCTACGCCGCCCGGTACCTCGCCGACGAGACCTACCGGCGGCGGATTTCCCGGCAGCTCAACAAGGGCGAGAACCTGCACGCCCTGCGCCGCTCCCTCGCCTACGCCGGCGAGGGAGCGCTACGCCGCCGCCACCACGAGCAGCAGACCGAGCAGATGTGGTGCCTGACCCTGGCCACCAACGCGATCGTCTGTTGGTCCACCGAGTACCACGGCCTCGCCGTCGGCGCGTTACGCCGTGACGACCGCCAGGTTGACGACGAGGCGCTGGCGCACATCTGGCCGACCCACCACGAGAACGTCCACTTCTACGGCACCCACTCGGTCGACATCGACGGTGAACTCGCCCAGCTCGACACCGACGGCTACCGGCCGCTGCGGCTGGCCGAGGCCACGGCGGCAAACCGCTGAGCACGGGCGGTGCCTGACGGTCGTCCGTCAGGCACCCGCCCACAGTTCACAACGGCGGCCGGCCGGAGGTTCGGCGGACCTCGTCGGCTGGCGGGTCCTGGCCGACGTCGGCCAGGACCCGCGCGGCGTCTCGTTCGAGAACCGCGGGCTGCCCGCGACGTGGATGTATCCCCACCGCTGGCACGGCCGGGATCTCGCTGCGTTGAATCAAGCCCGGATTGCGGACTGAGGGCGACACCATTACTTATTGTGGGCAGGCATGCACGGACGGTACCGTCAGCTCCGGAAACGTGAGAGCGGCGGTAGCACGAACACGTCAACGACGACGGGGGCCGCAAGAGACATGGTGCTGAGATATACGGCAGACACGGCCGCTGCGGCCTGGCTCGCGAGTTCGCGGACTCCGGTGGAGCAGCTGATCACGTTCGGGCCTGCTGACTACGAGGCGTATGCCCGCTTGCGGTACATCCCCGATCCGACGTCGCCCGATCAGCGCGAGACCGACGCCGATGTTCCGGCCGACCGCGAGTTGTGGACGCCGCAGGCGCGACGCGCGCTGCACGTCCTCGCACCATTCACGGCAACGCCTGACCAGTGCTTCTTTTGCGTCTGGGAGGGCGTAGCCGGAAGCGCCCTGTCGGCGGCCGAGCGGCAGGGCCCGCTGGTGACCGTTCCACACCGTCGGTACGTCCTGTTCACCGGCCGGCTCGCGGACTACATCGAAGGCCGCGCCGAACCGTTCGACGGCGATTCCGCTCCGGTCCCCGCCTTCGTCTGGCCGGCGGATCGCCGGTGGTGTTTCACCAGTGACGTCGACCCCCACTGGGCAGGGATAGGCGCTGACCAAGCTGCCGTCGACAGGCTGCTGGCCACCGTCGGCCTCGACGTGGTCCAGGCGATGCCCGCCGAGCGTTTCCCTGCCTATCGGTAAATCACCCACCACAGGGGAGGCACAGTGTAACGGTACGCAAAGAGGACCGTGCGGGTCGCGGTCGCGGCAGTTGTGGCGGTCGGTGGTGTCAGTCTCACCTTACCGGCAGCCGCGCAAGCCCGGGTCGACGGTGTTGTCTCCTACGCCGATGCCGTCCCTGGCCTCGAGCCCTCTGGACTCGGAGACCAGGCGCGCTATGTCGACGAGCACGGCCGAGAGATCGATCCGGCGGCGAACGGGAAACACGACGGCGGGAACGCGCCATCGGCGATCGGGTGCACACCCGTCACCCTGCCTGACGACCCTCACTGGTCATCTCCGGATGTTTCTGGGCACGGGCAGTGGAACAAGGGCGATTGCACGGGAAACACCGCTCATGTTTACAACTGCCTCTACGAGTACTACACCGACGGCACCTACCGCCGTAAGGCATGTTCGGATTCGACGCAGCTCAAGCCCAAGTCGGAGAGCAACAACCGATCGACGGCGCGCCGAACCTGCGACTCGACAGGCCAGTCGATCTCCTGGCGCAATCAGGTCGACGTGGACGTCGACGGTCAGGTTGATTCGTCAGGCACCGAGTACCACCAGGCGAATGTGTACTGCGTCGTCACAGGACCAGATCAGTAAAAGCGCAGGTCGCCCAGCACTCAGCATCGGAACGGCCCGAGAGCGGCACCATGCTCTCGGGGCGTTCCGATGCTGACCGCCGTCTCGAAGATCACATATGTGGCTAACTGGGTGAGTGACGCCCGCCGGAAGGTGTGAAGTTCCACCCTGGGACCGGTCACCGGGGTTTCATGCCGCGAGGGCGTGGGCTTGACGGTAGCAGGCACGCGTTTCGTGGGGCGTGCGGTGGTTGAGTGTCGAGTGTAGACGTTGATGATTGTAG
>NZ_WBKR01000294.1 GCF_008868155.1 Micromonospora sp. ALFpr18c | reverse complement strand
ATTCGGAGTCGACCACGACGAACCCCATCACGATCCACCCGAACACCGGCGGACCGCAACCACCAACCAGCACCGAATCTTCGCGCACCATGCTGCGCCTCGAAGACGGCGCCGTGTTGCTGACCTGCATAGCAGTCCGCTGCCAGGGCCGATGAACCATGATCATGCCGTGTCCAGGCCGTCAAGGGCTTCCGGAGCAACATCGCCGCCCTGGTCCTCACCGAGTGCCTTGTCGATGGCCCGGCGGGTGCGATCCTCGCTGGCCGGCAGTAGGTGGGTGTAGGTCCGGAGGGTGAAGCCCGGGTCCGCGTGGCCCAGGTAGGCCGACAGGGCCTTGATGCTCTCCCCGGCGTCCAGGAGGACCGAGGCATAGGTGTGCCGCAGAACGTGCATTCCGTTGTGTCGGTCATCGGGAACGCCAGTCGCCCGGATCGCCGGCTTCCAGACGCCGGAGTTGAACATCGAGCGGGACAGCGCCAGGCCGGCAGGCGTCGTTAGGTACAGCTCTACGGTTCGTGGTTCACCGGTCAGCGTTTCCCACGGCAGGGTGACCGCGAGGGGTGGGCAGTCCTTCGCGTGTTGTCTCAGCCTGCGGGCTACCGAGTCCGGTAACGGAACCTCGCGGGACTTGCCGCCCTTTGGCGGCGCGAAGATCAGCGAGCCGCGAACGAGTTTGATCTGCCGAGTGATGTGCAGGACCGGACGGGTCGGGTCGAGATCCCCGGGGCTGACCGCGAAGATCTCTCCTTGCCGTAGGCCGACACAGACTGAAGGGCCGGCCCCTGAACACCCGATGACCGACCCCGGCACCGTCGCCGCGGTGTACGCCGCCCTGTTCGCAGACCACTGGATCCAGACCTAGCACCAGGCCGACACCAAGGGGCAGCCCGGGTGGCGGGGCCGGTTGGCCTGCGTTCGGCACGTGGCCACCTACGGCGCGACCCAGCTGGTAGCGCTCGGGCTGCTCGCCCTGGCCGCCGACCTGACCGTGTCCCCGGTCGGTCTCGCCGCCCGGCATGGCGGTCAACCTGACCACCCACAATCACGGAAACCGTTGTGGTGTAAGGGATTCAGGCACTCCATGAACCAGCGGGCAGTCGCCCTACGTTACCTCTATGAGTGGCAAAGTATCCTAGATGATTGGACGGTTTGAAGTGGATCCCGCCCACACTGGTTCGTCAGGGCACGGCATGCGTTTTAACATCACTCAACTTGAAGCGGCCGCCAAAACCACCGCGAGGGGCCTTCTCGCGACCAAAGACTCACATATGGCCGCATGGGTAAATTTGGTGAGAATGACTGCGACTGACCCAAAGTACTCCGCCTACCGGGAGCAGACCGAGGAACTGGAGAAGCCCTGCCCGGAGTGGCAAAACAATGTAAATGTAGCAATGTTGATTGACTATATCTACAACACTCGATACGATCGCACTTCGCGGTTTAATGAATTTCTTGAGGCCCGCCGAGCAGCCGTTTACTCCCCACTGGGCCACTTGCCACAAGCGCCCGCACAGATGGCACAGATAGCCAGTAGTAGTTCGAGTCAGTACGACGGGCAGCAGCGGGAGGTCACACCCCAGGCGTCGGAGGAGCGCGGAAGTGACGCCTGGTGGAGAACGCAGCTGATCAAATTCGCACATTCAGATATGAGCATTAGTACCTTCGCGGAAGGTGTCGGTGTTGGGTACCATGAGATGAGGGAAACAGTAATTGCGAGAAGTAGGCCACGAATTTTTAACTCTTTGCCTGACAGTGTCAAACTTAGGCTCAGCAGGGCTTACACGCTTTCGCCGAATGCCATTCTTCCAGCGTCGACCGCTGCGACGAATTTCGCTGGCCATCGGCCAGGTGGCCAGGGCCGGGGACCGAGGTAATCTCAGCAACGCATAAGGGTTTTATTGGAGCGACACGGACGAAGGCGGCGAGTCGGGCGGGGTGGTGAAAACAGGCGTGGAGCCATCGATAGACACGTCCGTAGTTCAGGGCCACCACCTCCCCCACGCATCGGTCGCCGCACTGGCGTTTTCCGCGCCAGTCATCCGCACAGCGTGCTACGTCGATCGCCCGACGGGGCGCAGGCCGGCGAGCTGAACGAAGATCTCCCGCTTTTCGACGGCGTTGCCCCGGTCATCGAGTTGGTAGCCCGTCACCCAGGCCCAGCCCCGATAGGTCGGCTTTGGGCACACCGAGATCACCCGGAACCGGAACCGCTGCCTCAGGAACTGCACCGAGGCTTCGCGGTCGATCCATAGTTCCTCGCCGGGTTTGGGCGAGCGGGGCTGCGGCCTGGCCCACGCGCGGCCCTCCTGCTCGGTAGGCATGAAGGTCCCTTCCCGCTCGAAGGTTGCCCTGCCCGGCCGAGTCGAAGGAGCCCGGCCGGGCAGGGGGTACGAGTACGGCCTTGCGCGCGGCACCATCCTGCACACGGTCCGGGTGCTGGTCGATGAGGGCCTGGTCTACGTGGTGCCCGGGAAGGGCACGTTCGTCAAGGCTCGCTGAACTGACGGCGAACCATCAAGATCATGCCGTGCTCAGGCCGTCCAACGAGAACCACGGCTGACTATTGTTGACCGACCGTGCCAGGTGTTGCAGCAGCTCAGGGGCGCACTCGTCCGAATTGATCTACTACGGACCCGGCCTAGACCAATACCGCTGGAAGTAGCTACCGAACGGCGTTCAGCGCGGGCGGGCGTGTGATGGCCGGAGTGCGGGAGACGGCACGGACTAGCCAGGCTGAACGGTCGGTGTCAGCGCTGGCCCGCCGGATGGACGGAGAACATCTGCCGCGCCGGCCGCAGTGGCACTGTCAGATATGCGCGGCTGACACACCCTGGCCGTGCCATCCCGCGCGGGTGCGCCTGGCCGAGGCGTACGGGCGTGACCGCATCGGCCTCTTCGGGCGGCGGGGCATGGAAGACCAACCCGAACCCCCACCGGTCAAGCGAGGCCTCCTCGATGGTGGGCTGCCGCTGGACCGGAACGGCCCGACCGGCGACCTCCGCCCGCTTCACCTCGGCGGTCTCCGCGTCCACGTGCAGCGAGACGAGGCGTACGGTCCGCTGCGGCACGACCCGGACCCGCAGTGTGCGCTCACCACCGACGGTGCTGTCCGAAACGAGCTGCACGGCCGGGGCCGGCAGGTTGGCGTTCTGCGCCGTGCCGACCCGCAGCGACTTGTCGCCCAGGGCGGGGAACCACCACCGAAGCGACGCCCGCTCGACCGGGCTGACGTGTTCGGCCGTCCACGGCTGGAGTTCCTCCTCGTGGCTGACCCATTGCGCCTCGCCCGTGTCGGTGTCCAGGGCGTACATCAGGTGGGTGGGCGCGGGATGGGCGGCGTCGAAGCGGTCGACCGCCAGCCCGACCCCGGCGAGCACCACCGCCGCGGCGGCGGCCCCGGCCGGCACCACCGCGAGCCGGCGGGCCCGCAGCGTCAGCAGCCCGCGCTGGCCGCCGGCCTGCGGGTGCAGCAGGTCGACCACTGGGAGTGCGGTCAGGCCGAGCAGCACCGCGACGAGCGCGGCCACTCCGCCCATCGCCATCCCCAGCGCGGGGAAGAGCAGTACCACGGTGGGCAGCAGGATGACCACACCGACCGCGGCGGCGGCGGTCACCGCCACCACCGGCCACGGCCCGGTCTGCCGGGTCCGCAGCGCGACCAGCCCGCCGAAGGCGCCGGCCAGGGCCGGCAGGGTGGTGAGGTACGCCCCACCGGGCACCGCCACGGCGAGCAGCACCCCGAGCAGGGCCAGCCAGGCCAGCCCGCCGACGGCCAGAGCGGCCGGGCCGATCCGGCGGCGCAGCAGCGCGTACCAGGTGACCACGATGGCGGCGGCGAGCGCCAACACGGCCAGCCGGTACCAGATCGGCCGGTACGGGTCGAGCAGCTCCGCGTACCCCGGGCGGATCATGGTGATCGCCAACCAGAGCAGCTGGGCGGCGACCGGCGCGGCCAGGATCGGCACCAGGGCCAGCGCGAAGCCGGCGGCCAGCCGGCCGGCGCCGGCCCGGCCACTGCGGCGGGTCAGCCACGCCAGCGCGGCCACCGCGGCCACGGCGAGCAGGGCCAGCGGCAGGGTGAGCCAGCCGGGATAGCGGACCAGCAGACCGGGGACGGGGAAGTAGGTGGCGTCGTGCCCGGAGCGCAGGTCGGTCAGGTCGGTGCGGCCGAACTCCCGGCGAGGCCCAGCGCGTTGTCCCCGTGCTGCTGGAGGCTGCCCCGGTCCATCGCTGCCGGGGTGTCCAGCGGAGTGTGGTAGATCGCGCCGCCGTCGATGTACGCCGAGTTCAACCCGACGAACTTCTGGTCCAGGAACGCGGTGAAGTCGGTGTCGTTCGGCAGCGCCCGGTAGATCTCCACCGCGAACGAGGTGCCGACCGGATGCGGGGCGGCCCGGCCGAAGACGTCCACCAGCTTCGCGTTGTTAACCGACGTCTCGAACATGATCAGCGGGCCGGTGGAGCCGCGGGCCTCCAGGTTGAGCACCACCCCGCCGTCGGCGGCCAGCGGATGGCTCGCGGCGAACGCGGACGCTCCGCAGAGGCACGCCTCCTCGGCGTCGGTCAGCACGAAGACGATGTCGTTGCGCGGCCGGGGGCCGACCGTCAGCGCCCGCGCCACCTCCAGGATCGCGGAGGTGCCGGCCGCGTCGTCGTTGCCGCCCGGCCCGGTCTGCACCGAGTCGTAGTGGGCGACCAGGAACACCCGGCCCGTCGAGTCGGTGCCGGGCAGCCGGGCCACCACGTTGCGGACCCGGGCCAGCGTCGCCCCGCCGGCCGCCCCGCTGAGCTGACCGGCCTCCGGCGCCACGGTGTCCTGCACCTCGGTCTCCAGGCCAAGCCCGCGCAGCCGTTGCTCGATGTGCGCGCGGACCTGCTCGTTGGCCGGGCTGCCGGCGACGTGCGACCGGGCCGCGATCACCTGAACGTCCTCGTACGCCCGGCCGGCGCTGAACTCGCCCGTCGGCGCGCTCGCCGGCCTGGGCGCCGGGGTGCGCAGGTCGAGCAGGCTGCCGGCGCTCACGGCGGACAGCGCGGCCAGCGCCGCCGCGGCGGCCAGGAGCCGCCGGCGGGGTCGGGCCAGCGCACGGTTGGCAGGGGGTA
>NZ_WBKR01000293.1 GCF_008868155.1 Micromonospora sp. ALFpr18c | reverse complement strand
CAGCCGCCTCGTCCAAGCCCTGCCCGGCCAACGGCAGCCGCGGCCCGTCGGCAGCGATCCGATCGACCAACTCCGCGAACTCACCAGCATCATCGCGCTCAGCCCGCACGCCCGGGCCCACCATCGGGTAACTCATCCACTCGGTCCTATCTGTGCTAGCCGGACTCCACCGGCCTTAACGGAAATTCGACATATTCCGTTACACAGATCTCCCTACAGGCCCCGGGGGACAAGATCCGACCGGAACTCGCCAAGCAGCTCCAGGCCAAGAGCGAAGGGGACTTCTGGATCCGGTTCAAGGACCGCGCCGACCTGAGCAAGGCCAGCGCCATCAAGGAATGGACCAAGCGCGGCAGCGCGGTCGCGGACGCGCTGCGCAAGACCGCCGCCGAGAGCCAGGGCAAGATCCGTGCCGAACTGGACGGCTCCGGTGCGAAATACCAGACCTTCTGGGCCACCAACGCCATCAAGGTGAACAGCGGCTCGTTGGCGATGGCGCAGAAGTTCGCCACCCACGCCGAGGTGGAGGGCCTGTACGCCCCGGTCGCCTACCAACTGCCCGAGCTGACCAAGGGCACCGACGAGAAGACCGTGAACGCCCTCGAGTGGGGCGTCGCCAACATCAACGCCGACGACGTCTGGTCCCAGTACGGCGCCACCGGCGAGGGCATCACCATCGCGAGCATCGACAGCGGTGTGCAGTACGACCACCCGGCCCTGGTGAACTCCTACCGCGGCAACAACGGCGACGGCACGTTCGACCACAACTACAACTGGTTCGACGCCGCCGGAACGTGTCCTGCCGCCCCCTGTGACAACGATGGACACGGCACGCACACCATGGGCACCATGGCCGGCTCGGACGGCGGTGCGAACCAGATCGGTGTCGCGCCCGGCGTCACATGGATCTCGGCGAACGGCTGCTGCCCCACCGATGCCGCTCTGATCGAATCCGGCCAGTGGATGCTTGAGCCGACCGACCTGAACGGCCAGAACCCGGACGCCAGCAAGCGGCCGAACATCATCAACAACTCGTGGGGCTCGCTGAATCCGTCCAACGAGCCCTTCATGGAGGATGTGACACTGGCGTGGGCCGTGTCGGGCATCTTCGGTGTCTGGGCCAACGGCAACAGCGGGCCGGCCTGCCAGACCAGCGGTTCGCCGGGCAGCCTGGTCAGCAACTACTCGGCCGGCGCGTACGACATCAACAACACCATCGCCGGCTTCTCCGGCCGGGGTAGCGGGCAGAACGGCGAGATCAAGCCCAACATCTCGGCACCGGGCGTGAACGTCCGGTCGAGCATCCCGGGCAACTCGTACGCCACCGCCAGTGGCACCTCGATGGCCGCACCGCACCTCGCGGGCGCGATCGCGCTGCTGTACTCGGCGGCCCCGTCGCTGGTCGGTGACGTCAACGCGACGCGTGCCCTGCTCAACGGCACCGCGATCGACAAGGCCGACGACCAGTGCGGCGGCACCGCGGCGGACAACAACGTCTACGGCGAAGGCCGGCTGGACGCCCTGGCGCTGCTCAACGCCGCACCTACTATTGACCTCGGCACCCTGGCCGGCACGGTCACCGAGGCGGCCACCGGCGCACCGATCGCCGGTGCGACGCTGACGCTCACCGGCCCGACCGCGCGGGAGATCACCACCGGGGCGGACGGGACGTTCTCGACCCGACTGCCCACCGGTGACTACCAGGTCGCCGTGACGGCCTTCGGGTACTCCGCCACGACGAAGACGGCCACCGTCACCGACGGTGCGACCACGACCCTCGCCATCGCGCTGACACCCGTGCCGAGCGTCAACGTCACCGGCGCGGTCACCGACGGTTCCGGGCACGGATGGCCGCTGTACGCGAAGGTCACCGTGACGGGCGTCTCGGGAGTGTACGACCACACCACTCCGTCGAACGGCCGCTACAGCATCAAGCTGCCGGCCGGGCAGACGTACACCCTGACGTACGAGTCGCAGTACCCCGGCTACCAGACCGTCACCAAGCAGGTCGTGGTCGGCACGGGCAACGTCACCGCCAACGTCGCCGTGCCGGTGGACACCACCAGCTGCACGACCGCCCCCGGGTACACCGACGGGTCCGACGGTGAGTACGAGACCTTCGACGCCACGACCACACCGGCCGGCTGGACGGTGGTGGACAACGCGGGCAGCGGCCAGGTCTGGAAGTTCACCGACGACGGCGACCGGGGCAACCTGACCGGCGGCAGCGGCAACTTCGCGATGATCGACAGTGACGCGTACGGTGCGGGCACCAACCAGGACACCTCGCTGGTCAGCCCCGTGGTCGACCTGACCGCCGTCACGGCACCGGTCATCCGGTTCAACCAGGACTTCAACCAGCTGGACGAGGACACCGCCGACGTCGACCTGAGCATCGACGGTGGCGCCACCTGGACGAACGTGCTGCGTCAGGAGACGGACGTGCGGGGGCCGAAGGTCACCGAGATCCCGATCCCGCAGGCCGCCGGCAAGGCGCAGGTCCAGGTCCGCTTCCACTACTACGACGCCTCGTACGAGTGGTGGTGGGAGGTCGACAACGTCCTCATCGGCAGCCAGGTCACCTGCGTACCGGTCGACGGCGGGCTGGTGGTCGGCAACGTCCGCGACAAGAACGACAACAGCTACATCAACGGCGCGACCGTCACCAGCAAGGATCGGCCCGCCGAGAAGGCCGTCACCGTGGCGACCCCGGACGACCCGGGCCTGGCCGACGGCTTCTACTGGATCTACTCCACGCTGACCGGTACGCACCCGTTCACCGCGACCGCCGGCACCTACGTCAGCCAGACCAAGCAGGTCGACGTCGAGGCCGACTGGGCGACCGTCGCGAACTTCGTGCTCGCGGCCGGTCGGTTGTCGGTGACGCCGACGCAGCTCAGCGCGACGGTCCAGATGCCCACCGGCAAGGCCACCAGGACGTTCACGGTGACCAACACCGGCGGCGCACCGGTCGAGGTCGAGTTCAGTGAGCGGGACAACGGGTTCGAACTCCTGCGGGCGGACGGATCCAGAGTGACCCGGCAGCAGGTGCTCGGGTCCGGCGGCGCGCCGGAGCAGCGGCTCGCCGTTGCGACGTCGTTCGCCGCCAAGGCGTCCGGTAAGACGGCCACGGCGGCCGCCGCCGGTGTCGGCCCGCAGGCCGCGCCGTGGACCGACATCACCGACTACCCGTCGAACATCATGGACAACCGGGTGGTCAGCCTGGACGGCAAGGTGTACTCGATCGGCGGTGGCGACGGCAACGCCTCCACCACGAAGAACTACGCCTACGACCCGGCCGCCCAGACCTGGACGGCGATCGCCGATCTTCCGGGCGCCCGCAACGCCCTGACGGTGGGCATCGTGGACGGGAAGATCATCGCGACCGGCGGTTGGGCCGACGCCGGCCCCGACTCGGCCACCTGGTCGTACGACCCGGGGGCGAACACCTGGACGGAGCTGGCCGACAACCCGGCACCTCGGGCCGCGGCCGGGCAGGCCGTCGTCGACGGCAAGTTGTACGCCGTCGGTGGCTGCACCACCTCGGGCTGCCTGCCGATGTCCAACAGCGTCGTCCGGTACGACCCGGGCAGTGACACCTGGGAGACGCTGGCCAACTACCCGAAGTCGGTGGCCTTCGCCTCCTGCGGCGGGATCGACGGCATCGTCTACTGCACCGGCGGCAACGACGGCGCCGCCTCGCAGAAGTCCAGCTACGCCTACGACCCGGGTGCCAACACCTGGACCGCGATCGCGGACGCGCCGGCCGACAACTGGGCCAGCTCGTACGCCGTCGCCAGCGGCAAGCTCCTCGTCGTCGGTGGTTCGCAGGGTGGCGCCATCAGCAACGCCGGCTTCGCCTTCGACCCGGCCGCCGGCTCGTGGTCCACCCTGCCCAACGCCAACACGGCGCGCTACCGCGGTGGTGCGGCGTGCGGCTTCTACAAGATCGGCGGCTCGTCCGGCAACTTCAACGCGGCGCCGGACAGCGAGGTGCTGCCGGGCTTCGAGGGCTGCGCCGAGGCGGCGGCCGACGTCAGCTGGATGACGATCGACAAGTCGGAGGTCACCCTCGCTCCGGGCGCGAAGGTCACGGTCACCGTCGGGATGACGGCGAACGTCGACCAGCCGGGCGTCTACTCCGGCGCGGTCGCGATCAAGGAGAACACGCCGTACACGGTGGCGCCGGTCGAGGTCACCATGACGGCGAACCCTCCGAAGACCTGGGGCAAGCTCATGGGTACGGTCACCGGCACCAGCTGTCAGGGTGCGACCGCGCCGCTCGCCGGCGCGGTGGTCCAGGTCGACTCGTGGGCGATGTCGTGGACCTTCGCCACCGACGCCCAGGGCAGGTACGCCTACTGGGTGGACCGTCGCAACAACCCGCTCACGATGATCGTCGCCAAGGACGGCTGGAAGCCCCAGACCCGTCAGACGAGGATCGACACCACCACGCCCACGGTGGAGAACTTCGGGTTGGCGCCCATCCGGTGCTGACACCTGAGCGGTAGCACACCGATCCGGCCCGCCTGGTCGTCGACCGGGCGGGCCGGACCGTGTCCGCGCTCAGGCGGGAGCGAGCCGGAAGCCGACGCCGCGCACGGCGTGGATCGTCGCGGCCGCGTTCACCCGGGCGAGCTTGCGGCGTACGCGCCGGACCACCGAGTGCATGTCGGAGCCGCGACCGAGGTGCCGGTTGCCCCAGACCTCGAGGTGCAGCCGCTCGTAGGTCCACACCTGCCCGGGCGCGTGGACCAGGCAGAGCAGGACGTCGTGCTCCAGCCGGGTCAGGTCGATCTCCTGGTCGCGCCACCGCACCACCCGGCGGTCGGAGTCGATGGTCAGGTCGGCTGGTGGCGGCTGCGGCCCCGGCGTCGCCTCGACGAGGACCGCCGGGGTCGGGGGAGGCGCGACGGGAGGCATCTCGGCCACCCCGAGGAACTCCCGTGCCTGGTCGACGGTCGAGACGATCAGGAAGGCGTCGCTCCCGCCGAGCAGGTGCGCCAACTGTCGGCGTTCGGCCGGCGAGGACGCGATGCCGACCTCCGCTATTCAGAGTAGATAGCGGGTATCGAGGGTGATCAAGGAAAGGTGTACCCGACCTGCAAGGATGTGGTTGTCTACGCCATGTCCTTTGTAGAAGCGGGTGCACCTTTCTGGTGAGCAAGTCTATCGGGTGGGATGACCGGCTGTCGGTGACGGCCACAGATAAGAACCTCGTC
>NZ_WBKR01000292.1 GCF_008868155.1 Micromonospora sp. ALFpr18c | reverse complement strand
CGCCGCGCCGGGTCCCGCAGTGTCGTCAACCGGTCCAGGTCCGTGCGCACCTGCTGCGGTGCGGTGCGGCGGAGATCTGCGAGCTCGGTCTGCAGATCCGGTACCGGCGTCGTCGGGGGTGGTGTGACGAAGTCGGGGATGTACCAGCTCGGCACTGGCACCAGGGCGAACAGTAGGTCGAAGGCGCCCGCTGCCGCGGCCACCCGGGGTGCCACCTGTTTGACCCACGGAACGTGCAGGGCGTGCGCCGCTGGATCCTTGAGCACGCGGACGCTGGCGACGATCTCCTGCATCGGCGAGAACGCGAACCGCATCACCGCGAGGTCGTACGCCGAGAACCCGATGGTGAGCATCGCCCTCCTGGAATTTAGCCTGGTCTAAATCTATCGAGCTGACGGTCCTGTCGCAGCATGCTCTCGGCATGGCGAATCGAGACTTCGAACTGCTCTTCGCAAGTACGGCGGTGAGTCGGCTCGGCAGCGAGATCAGCTACATCGCCTTCCCTCTGGCGGCGATCGTGGCCCTGCAGGCCGGCCCGGAACAGGTGGGCCTGCTCAACGCCGCCACCACGGCGGCGTTCCTGCTGATCGGCCTGCCCGCCGGGGTGTGGGTCGACCGGATGCGCCGACGGCCCGTCCTGCTCGCCGCCGACCTCGTCCGGTTCCTGCTGCTGGCCTGGGTACCGCTGGCGTGGTGGTGGGGGATCCTCACGATGACCCAACTCTTCGTCGTCGCCTTCCTGGTTGGCGCGGGCCGGGTCTTCTCGGACGTGGCGGCGCAGAGCTATCTGCCGACGGTCGTGGGACGCGAGCACCTGGTGGCCGGTAACGCCCGCCTCGCCGGCACCGAGGCGGTCTCCCGGATCGTCGGTCGAGGGGCCGGCGGCGCCCTCGTGCAGGCACTGACCGCGCCGGTGGCCATCGCCGTCGACGCGGTCACTTACCTGTGGTCGTTTCTCTGCCTGTGCCTGATCCGCCGCCAGGAGCCGGCACCTGCCGTACCCGACGGGCCCCGGCATTTGTGGCGGGAGATCGGTGAGGGCCTGCGTTACGTCGCCGGACAGCCCGCCCTGCGTGCCGTCGCCGCATCAGGTGCGCTGGTGAACCTGGCCTCCACGGTCATCGTCGTCATCGTTCCGCTGCTGATCGTCCGGGAACTGCGGTTGCCGGAGGGACTGGTCGGCGTCTTCTTCGCCGTGGGCGGGGTGGGCGCGGTCCTGGGCACGATGGCCGCCCGGCGACTCGCGCTGCGCTTCGGCTACGGGCGGACCCTCATCGTCGCCGCGACGACCGTGGCACCCGTCTACCTGCTGCTGCCCTTCGCCGATCGGGGAGTCTGGCTGTGGGCCGCCGCCGTGGCCTACCTGTTGATGATGGCGAAGGCGTCGATCGACAACGTACTGCTGGTCAGCTTCCGGCAGACCATCACCCCGGACCGGATGCTGGGCCGGATGAACGCCACCATGCGTTTCGTGCTCTCCGGGGCACTGCCGATCGGCTCGGTGCTCGCCGGTCTCGTTGGAGAGCACGTGTCGCTGCGCGCCGCGCTCTGGTGCGGCACCGTCGGCATGGCCGTCGCCTGGGTTCCGATCTTTCTATCGCCACTGCGCACGATGGTGCTGCTGCCGACCGGCCCGGCAGAGCCCGCGCCGGTTGCTGCCGCGCCACGGTGAAGCGGCCCCGCATGGGCCGCTTCAACCAGGTGATCGCGGCCGGAGACCGCCGTCCGACCCTGCCGAGCAGATGAGTCCCGAGCCCGCTTATCGTCGCTGGTCTTCGACAAGCGAGCACAGCAACGCGCGTTGCGACCCACTAACACGAAGACAAAATAGGAACCGGCAGGTAGTCAGCCTCCGGGTACAGATAGAGCGTCGTCTTAGGAAACCGATGCTCTATCCCCTGAGCTACGGGGGCGCGAGGGCCTAGTCTAGCGACCTGGGGGTTCACCTGGGGTGGCAGGGAGTGGCCGACGTTCACCCACGTTCCCCGGACCGCCGTTGTCCCAGCCCAGGACCACACCCCGAGCACACGAACCCCGGTTTGCGACCGGTGGTCGGCCGCGGTGACCCGCGTTGGCACCGATTCACCCGAATTGGCATCCGCTGGAGAGCACACACCGCGCACATCATCGAAGATCATGTGCGGCTGTCCGCTCCCCCGGCTGGGCGCCGCCTCCCACGGGGGATCCGGCCAGGTCGCCATCAGCCACGCGGTGGCTGGTCGTCGTTGTCGCGGGCCAGGTCCGTCGGGTTGTCGAGGAAGACGACGTCGACGTCGCGCACGGACGACGGGTCGAAGCCGCGTCGTTCGTCAGCGGGTCACCCGCGCTCGGCTGGCTCATGGGGTGATGAGGTCGTCTATGCCGTAGTGGCTCCACCAGGTAGGCCGATGTCTGCGGAGTTCGCCTGCGGTGCGGGTCAGCAGGAGCCAGTTTCCGTTCTGGACCAGCGCCGCGTCCTCCTGCCGGGCGGCCAACACACGTGCGACGGCCTTCATCATGTTCGGGATCCCCTTGTCGACCAGGTCGTCTGCCCGCATGGAGAAGTCGATGTCGACGTACGTCTCCGGCTCCCACTCCCAGCGGGCACCGTCGTCGGCCTCGGCATCGAAATAACCCTGGCTCCCTGAGGAGACGGTCAGCGCGTACCCGCGGGTGTCGTAGAGCCGAGCACTGAACAGCCGCGGGTTGGTGCCGCTCGGCCTAGGCTTCTCGGCGGGTTCGGCTGCCACGAGATCAGCCACGTGGTCCAGGGGCAGGTCACCCGCCAGGGTCAACCTGAACTCGACAGCCATCTCTGCGCCTCTCCTCAGTCTCGACGGACGATCTGCACGATCGCGCCACTCGGCGTTACCGCGACGAGTTCTTTCAGCTTCTCGACGGGCCAGGTGTCGAACTGTGTCCGCAGGGCCGCGAGGTCTCCGTGCCAGTCGTGCAGGTTCAGCACCACGCGTTGGGTCTGCTCCTTGTCGACCTTGGCGCGGACCTCGCTCCAGACGCCCCGTACCGGCTTGCCGAGAGTGGGCGAATAGCAGTCGAACACGTGACCTTCGATCAGGTAATCCGGGTCTTTGTTCGGGTTGCCGGAGTCGCCGGTGCGAAGCCGGGCGTCGGCGATCTCCTGCCTGGTGGGGTTCTGGTGGACCCGGTAGCTCTTGCTGGCGACTATATCGGCGCATTCGTTCTCGAGTTCCAACGGACGTCGCCCTTCGTCGTCCAACCGGGGTGGAATTCTGGTTCTCGGACCGGTCGGCGTCCCGCCCGAGACACCGGTTGGCTGTCTGGTCCAGGGCGTGCCGTAGCCGTGTTCAGCGGATGTGGCGTCGCCGGCGGCATGAGGTGTCGACGGCGGGTCGCCGTGCTCGGAAGGGGTAGGGCTGGCCGGTAGGTGACGGCCAGCCCCTGTCAGTTTCCCGACGACCCCAACTGCCGGGCCTGCGCGATCGCCGCTTCGACGGCCTGCCGGGCCCCGCCGGTGCGCTGAACGACCAGCACCAGGACCTGCTTGATGCCGTCCAGGGCCTGCAGCAGCGGCCCGGGCTGCCCGCCCTGCAGGACCATGGCGACGAGTTGCTGCGCCTCCCCGACTCCGGTGATGACCCCGGTCGCCGCGTCACGAGCGGCGTCCACGGCGCTCTGCACGGGCGCCAGCCCGGCGATCGTCTCCTGGGGGGTGGCTTCGTTCGGCACCGCCGCAGTGGCCTTCGTCGCCTCACCAATCGCACCGGCGAGACTTCCCAGGCCGCCCTGGATGCCCGTGATCGCGTTGCGCACCCGCGCCACACCCGCCGCCACGGCGACGAAGCCCGCGCCCGCGGCCCGCAACGCCACCTCCTGCGCCTGACTGTCAGCGGCGGCTGCCAACCCCTGCGCGCGTTCGACCCCGGTCATCAACGCGCGGAACTCACCGGTGATCGTCTCGATCTGCGACACGTGGCCGGCACCCCAATCGATGAAAGCGAAAGTGCTGGACAGCTGAACCTACCGGGCTCCTTGTGAGGCCACCAGACACGGCGAGGCGGTCGGCACCGCAGACAGCCGCCGCGATGCGAGTAGTCGCACGAGCGGCTTCCGGTCCAGATTCCAGCTCGTGGAGTGGGGTCTGTGGCTGTCGTGTCCGGCTGTCGACGTGTCAGCATCGACGGGACGGCGGTGCGGGTGTTCGCGTCGGGAGGCTCGGTGGGTAATCGCAAGCGCAGTGGCCGTCGGCAGCGGCGGGAGCCGATCCGCCGGATGATCCCGCCCACCCGCGTGCCCGGCAGCCGGCGCTCTCACCGCCCGGACGAGACGGCGTTGATGCCGAAATTTGAGTACAGCCCGATGTTCGGACGGCTCGTCGACGCGCCGGTGGAGATGGTGCCGCTGCTCGCGGTCCTAGCCGTTCTGCACCAGGCGCAGAGCGGCATGCCGGTGGGTACCTGTGTCCCGACGAGTCATCAGGTCAGTGGGGCGCTACGGCACCTTGGCTTCGAGGCCGAGGCGGTCGCCGCGTACGCCTCGCTGTACCGGGTGACCGACACGTTTACCGAGGTGTCCGAGGTCGGCGTGTGGAAACGACCGCCGGTCGTCCATGCCGATGGCACCACAAATGGCCACATGGTTGTTTGGACGCCGTCGTTCGCGCAGCTCGTGGACGCCACCCTGGTGCAGGACCCGCTTCTGCTGGCCGCCGCCCAGGTTGATCCGGTCTACTCGACGCCGGTGTTCGTCGAGGTTCCCACCAACCGGAGGGAGTTTTTCGCGGCTCGGCCCGTCGCCTGGCTCGACGATCACCTGTACGCGTCCTGGGTCCTGCTGCCGGAGTGGACCCGGCTGATGGACCCGGTTCTGGCAGGGGAGGCCAGCACGGTCGTGGAACTCGGCGCACTCGGTCTGGCCACCGACGCGCTCCGCCTCATCGCGGCCGTCGCGGAGGAGCGGGATCTGAGCGCGATGCTGGTCCAGTGCCCGCGGCTCGGGGCGCTGCTCCGAGGTGAACACCAGCTACCGGAGTTGCCAGTCGAGCCACCGCCGCATCTTGCTTCAGGGGCAATGCCACGTAGCTTAAGTTGATCATGTTGTGTGGGGTCGAAGACGGTAGATGTGAACGGTGGCTGGGTCTGGGTGGCGGATGCTGGCCGGCTCGTCGCGATTCTTGACGCGGTAGCTGTTGTGGCGGGCTCGTTTGACGGCGCGGGGGCAGGTGCGTTCCCGGCGTTCGGGGATCAGCAGGGCGGCGAGGCCGGCGAGGTGGGCCGGTAGTTGG
>NZ_WBKR01000291.1 GCF_008868155.1 Micromonospora sp. ALFpr18c | reverse complement strand
GGTGGGTGCGGTTAGGCGGCGGAGAGGTGTACGCCGTCTCGGCCTTGGCGTTTTACCGCGTAGAGGGCCTGGTCGGCTCTGCGGAGGGTGCGTTCGGGGGACTCGCCGGGGTGCGGGAGTGCCACGCCCACGCTGATCGTGCGGCCCGTGCGCCGGGCCGCCTCGGTCAGCCGCTCGGCGATCCGTACCGCCTCCTCCGGGCGGCTCACCTCGATCACCGCGACGAACTCGTCGCCGCCGATCCGGTACAGCTCGTCGCCGTGCCGCAGCGCCCCCTCCAGGGCCCGGGCCAGCCCGACCAGCACCTGGTCGCCGGCCTGGTGGCCGTACGTGTCGTTGACGGTCTTGAAGCCGTCCACGTCGATCGCCAGCAGCGCCGTACGCCCCGGGGTGGCCGCCGCGATCCGCTGCCCGAAGGGGCCGGTGTGCCGCAATCCGGTCAGCGGGTCGGAGCTGGCCTGTTCCCGTAGGCGCGCGAGGGTGCGCAACCGGTCCAGGTTCGTCCAGGCCTGCCCGGCGAGCAGTTCCATGAGGCTGACCGTGGTCGGGTCCGGGCGCAGGGACCGCTCGTCGGCGACCAGCAGGACCCCTCCGGCATCGGGCGGGCCGACCGGGACGGCGACCAGTGTGCGTACCCCGGCCCGGGTCAGCGGCTCGTAGTCCTCCGTCGGTGGGTGGCCCACCTCGCCCAGGGTGTAGCCGGCGCCGTACCGGTGTGCACGCTCGATCATCCGGGCGAGCGCCGCCGGCTCCGCCCCGGCCAGTTCCGCCCGGATCCGGGTCTCCAGCTCACCCGGGGTCGGCGGCGGTGGCCCGAGCCGGACCTCTCCGGCGTCGGCGATCAGCAGCACCGCCGTGGACAGGGTGGAGACCTCCCGGGCGGCGCAGGTCGCCACGCCCAGCACGTCGCCCTCGGTCGGCGCGGAGGAGAGCGCGGCGGTGTGCCGGAGCAGCTTCTCGCTGCGGCTCTCCGCCGGTGGGCCGCCGAGGGCGGTGATCCGGGCACCGAGCCGGGCGGCCAGCCGCTGCGCGGTCTCCCGCCACGGCGTCAGGTCGACGGGGTGGGTCCATTGCAGGTCGAGTACGCCGATGGTCCGGCCGGCCGGATCGGTGACCGGCACGCACAACTCGGCGGTGACGTCGGGGCGTACCGGGAGGTAGTCCGGATCGGTGGTGACGTCCGGGACGACGGCCGTGGCGCCGCTGGCGTACACCCGACCGACGATTCCGGTCCGCGCCGGCACGGTGGCGAACACCTGCCAGGCGCCGGCCGCCGCGATGCAGCGCAGCCGATCGTGCACCTCGAGCAGCACAGAGATCGTTGCGGAGGTGTGGCGGGACAGCGCGGTGACCGTCCACCGGCAGGCCTCCGGCGTGGTCGACGCCATCGGCAGGCGGACGGTGACGTCGCGGATGACTTGCTGATGATCCACTCGCACGTCGTTCCAGGTAGGGGGGGTCGGCGCGATCAAGGGTACTCACGCCGTGGCGGGACCGGCCGAGCTTCGTACGCATGTGCTATCCACAGGCTGTGGACGCAGCCTGTGGGGACAGACGGCGGGCGATAGCGTGGAGCCCCCGGCGCCGAGGAGGCGAGCCCGTGCTCATCGCCCAGCTCAGTGATCCGCATCTGACCACCGGCCTGCTCGCCGCCGACCCGGCCGCCGGGCTGCATCGCGCGCTCGGCCGGGTGCTGGCCCTGCGACCGCGACCCGACTGCGTGGTGATCACCGGTGACCTGGTCGACCATGGCCGCCCCGACGAGTACGCAGCCCTGCGGGAGCTGATCGGCCCGTTCCCCCTCCCGGTCTACCTGGTCGCCGGCAACCACGACGACCGGGAGTCGCTGCTCGACGCGTTCGGCGGCACGCCCTGGCTCGGCGGCGGATTCTCCGCCTACTACCACGTCGATCATGAGGCGGCGACCATCGTGGTGCACGACTCGCTGACCCCCGGCAGCGGAGGCGGCCAGCTCGGCGAGGAGCAGCTCGCCTGGCTCGACGGCGTCCTCTCCGGTCGGCCCGAGGTGCCCGCCGTGGTCTGCCTGCACCACCCGCCGGTCGCGGTCGGCATTCCGGCGGCCGACGCCATCCGGCTCGCCGACGGCGACGCGCTGGCCGAGGTGATCGGCCGGCACCGGCACGTCGTGCGGGTCGCCGCCGGGCACCTGCACCGCCCGGTCACCACGGGGTACGCCGGCACGGTGCTCACCGTCGCCCCCAGCACCCTGAAGCAGAGCACCCTCACCATGGCCGTCGACGAGCAGATCGGCTGGGTCGCCGAACCCACCGCCTTCCTTCTGCACCGGGTCGAATCCGGCGGATGCGTGACGCACACCGTGCAGGTCAGCCACTCCGCCGCCCAGACCTGCGGCTTCTGAAAGCACCCGTCGTGCTCGTCTGGTACGTCGCGTACGGCTCGAACATGCACGCCGCCCGGTTGGCGTGGTACATCGGCGGCGGGTGCCCGCCCGGCGGGCTGCGGACGTACCCCGGTTGTCGGGATCGCCGCCCGCCGAGCCGGTCGGTGCCGGTGTCGCTGCCGGGTGGGATCTACTTCGCCGGCGCGTCCCGTGCCTGGACCGGCGGGATGGCGTTCTACGACCCGCAACTGCCGGGTGTCGCCGCGGCCCGCGCCTACCTGGTCACCGTCGAGCAGTTCACCGACATCGCGGCCCAGGAGATGTACCGCCCAGCCGGCCACACCACCGACCTCATCCCGGCGACCGGCGCGGCGATCGACGCGGCCGTCGCCAACGGGCGGGCCACGCTGGGCCCCGGCCGCTACGAGACGCTGGTCTGCCCGGGCAGCCTCGACGGTGTCCCGCTGCTCACCTTCACGGCCCCCGAGCCGGCGTCCGCCGTGCGGTGCCGTCCACCGGCGTCGATCTACCTCAGCATGATCGCCCGAGGGCTGCGCGAGTCGCACGGCTGGCCGGCCGAGCGGATCGCCGACTACCTGGCATGCCGGCCCGGGGTCGCGGACGGCTGGCCGCCCGATGCCGTCGCAGCCCTGGTCATCGAGGCGCTCACGGTCGACTGATCGCCTGCGGTTCGTCCAGTCTGGATTGTCGCCGCCCCCGCCGCCCCCGCCGCGCCCGCGCCCGCGCCCGCGGCCGCGGCCGCGGCCGCCGCCCGCGGCCGCGGCGGCCGCGGCCGCGGATGAGCGTGCGTTCGACGGCCGCGTCTGGTGCGATCGAGCGTCGACGTGGCGCGTTGGGCCGCCGGTCATCTCCACGTCACCAGCCGGAGGAACGTATTCGCAGCTCTGCCGCGCTGCTCGGCTCGACGGGTGAGCGTCCGGATGAGAGGCTGGCCGGGCGGGCGGCGATCCAACCGCCGCCAAGCATGATCGATCCTTCCGACGGCGTCGACGGGCGGCCGGTCGACCCACAGGCCGACCACCGCACGCGCCGATTCTCACGAGGAGTTTCATGTCCAGTTCCGGGATGCGTCGGGCCGCTGTCGGCCTGACCGCACTCGCGGTGGCCGCGCTCGGCGCGGTCGCCACCACCCCCGAGCAGGCCGACGCGCGGCCGAAGCCGGTCGACGTCACCCTGCTGGCACTCAACGACTTCCACGGCAACCTCGAACCACCCACCGGTTCCAGCGGCACCATCGCCGGGCAGCCCGCGGGTGGCGTCGAATACCTTGCGACGCACCTGGCCGAGCTGCGCGCCGCAGCCAAGAAGAAGAACACCATCACGGTCGCCGCCGGTGACCTGATCGGCGCGTCCCCGCTGCTCTCCGCCGCGTTCCACGACGAGCCGACCATCGAGGCGCTCAGCATGGCGGGGCTGGACTACGCCAGCGTCGGCAACCACGAGTTCGATGAGGGCGCCGCCGAGCTGCTGCGGATCCAGAACGGTGGCTGCCACCCGGTCGACGGCTGCGCCGACGGCACCCCCTACCGGGGCGCCGGCTTCACGTACCTGTCCGCGAACGCCTTCAAGACCGCGACCGGCCGGCCGCTGATGGCGCCGTACGCGATCCACAAGGTGCAGGGCGTCAAGGTCGGCTTCATCGGGATGACCCTGGAGGGCACCCCGCAGATCGTCAGCCAGCAGGGCGTCGCGGGCCTCACCTTCGCCGACGAGGCGGAGACCGCCAACCGGTATGCCCGTGAGCTGCGCCGCAAGGGCGTGCAGACGATCGTCGTGCTGCTGCACGAGGGCGGTGCCCAGGCGGCGACCGGCGGCATCAACGACTGCGTCGGCATGACCGGGCCCATCGTGGACATCGCCAACCGGATGGACCCCTCGATCGACGTGGTGGTCAGCGGTCACACGCACCAGGCGTACAACTGCAACATCAACGGCAAGCTGGTCACCAGCGCCAGCTCGTTCGGCCGCCTCGTCACCGACATCGACCTCAAAATCGACCGTCGGAGCGGGGACGTGCTCTCCGCCGCCGCGAACAACGTCGTGGTCACCCGCGACGTCGCCAAGGACCCGAAGCAGACCGCGTTGATCGACCGGTACAAGACGGTGCTCGGCCCGGTCGCCGGCCGCGAGGTCGGTGTCACCAGCACCGCCATCACCAAGACGCGGGATAACCTGCTCACCACCTGCTCGGATCAGGTGCCGGCCTCATGTGGTGAGTCGCCACTGGGCAACCTGATCGCCGACGCGCAGCTCGCCGCCACGGACGACGAGCAGAACGCCGTCGCCGCCTTCATGAACCCGGGCGGGGTTCGGGCCGACCTCGACGCCGGCACGGTCACCTACGAGGAGGCGTTCACGGTGCAGCCGTTCGCCAACAACCTGGTGACGCTGGACCTGACCGGCGCGCAGCTCTACTGCGTCCTGGAACAGCAGTTCGTGACCGGCCGGGTGCTGTACCCGTCCTCGACCGTGGGGTACGTGGTCGACCTCAACGGCACCACCGCCCCCACAGCGGACCCGTGCGCCGGCACCCGCGTGGTCCGGGGCAGCCTCACCATCGGTGGCACCGCCGTCGACACCGCCGCCACCTACCGGGTGACGGTGAACAACTTCCTGGCCGGCGGCGGCGACGGCTTCAGCGCCCTCACCGCCGGCACGAACCTGGTCACCGGGCAGATCGACCTGGACGCCTTCGTGGCGTACCTGACCGCCCAGTCGCCGGTCGCCGCGCCGACGCTGGATCGGATCCGCACCACCGCCGAGGTCCCCGCCGCCTGACGGAAGCACCTCGCGACGATCGGGCCCCGGAGCACCCCGCTCCGGGGCCCGCCTCGTTCCCCTGCCCCTGCCCCTGCCCCTGCCCCGTCCGCCTGCTC
>NZ_WBKR01000290.1 GCF_008868155.1 Micromonospora sp. ALFpr18c | reverse complement strand
CCCTGCACACCCCGGGCGGGATCGCGTTCTCGCACGCCCAGCAAGCCGTCCGGATCACCCGTACCCGCACCACCGGCGGCAAGACCAGCCGCGAGACCGCCTACCTGGTCACATCCCTACCCGCCGCCGACGCCCAACCCGCTGACCTGCAGACATGGGCAAGAGCGGAATGGCTGATCGAAAACCAGGTCCACAACCTGCGAGATGTGACGTTCCGTGAAGATCTTCACCAGGCCCGCACCGGCACCGGACCCGCCGTCATGGCCACCCTGCGTAACACCGCAATCGGCTGGCACCACATCCACGGCGAACCCAACATCGCCCGCGCCAACCGCCGCGCCGACCGTCGCTCACACGACCTCATAACCGCTGTGACCAGCAGTTACCCCAGAACGCAATAGCCCTGGGCCAAGATCACCCAGCAGCCGGCGCAACCCGCCGACCCGCTCGCCGAAGCGCTGGAACGCGTCGCCTTCCATGATGAGCAGGACGGCTATTTCATGCTCCGTCACGGCATGGCCGAGGGATTTAGCTAAGCTCCGCAGGCTCAACGAATCGGGGTAACCACGACGGTGCCGTGCTGGAGCTGACCTACGCAAACGAACTACGGAATAGCCCTGGTGAACCAAGGCTGACCCAGCAACGTTTCTAGTCCTAGTAGGGACCGGCCCGCTCGAACCTGGCAGACCCCCGAAGTGCACCAACCACAAGGGGGCGACCCCACGGGCGGAACGTCTCATCGAAATCTTTCGACCAACGTTATGGGAGGTAAGTGTGTACCAACACAACCCCGAACCGACTTTGGCGTCCGTACGGAGCCAACGCCCAGACTGGATGATCGTAAAGCAGGACCAGATCGAATGGGCCACGAACTGGAAGTTGTTACGGAACCTCCTGTCGTCAACACCGCCCGCCGATCCGCCCGGTGACGGGACTCTGCTCAACGATATCGTCCAGCGTGCCATTACAGAGTGGGAGACGCGAGATCCCCGCACTCGTGGATTAGCTGCAGACCATATAGCCAACACGATTCACGCTGCCTCGGAGCAACGGGCACTCCGTCGAGCGCAGGAAATGCAGCTCCGACAGGCTCAGTTTAATTCGAGAATTTCATCGCTCACTTCTTCTACAACGCCACCGCCCGGATACACGCCGCCGCCACCCCGATATATGCCGAATAGCGCTCCTGAAAAAAGAACTGCCCCTCGGCGTGAGTGAGCCATTCCGCGCAACGTTCTGACTACCGCAGGTGGCCCTTCCGAGCAGGGCTATTGCGTAGTCGCTTGAGTGCCGGCTGACCTGCGGTAACTCGCGGTCAACCGGCCGGTGCAGGTAATCGGCTCGGCTGGGCACCGAAGCTGAAGTGGTGCGACCGAAGGCCCATAGCTCCGCAGGCAAATGGGCCGGGACCGCCACGACGAGGGCTGGGCTGGAGCTGACCTGCGCAAACGGACTACGCAATAGCCCTGGATCCCGGGAAGGCCCTCTCTGGCTCGCTGAGGCGGTTGTTGCTGGTCAGGTGGGTGTGGGTAGGGCGGTGAGGGATCAGATCCCATACCCGCCGGCGGGCTTTCGCCCGGGCCTTTCCGATCTTACCCAGTGTCACCTGGTCGAGGTCGGTCAGGCACCGGCGGACCGTGCTGTCCGAGGGTGGGTCACCGAACACCGGGGCCTGATGCGCCAACAGGTCAATGTCAGACACGCTGGTCGCGCCGAGCGCGATCGACACCGCCAGGGATGTCAGCACCGTGCCCCGGTCCCACCACCCAGGGCCCTCACCGCGGGGTATCACCGCGTTCAACCCGCTGGTCAGACCTGCTTTGTCAGCGCATTTACGCAGCAGGACCGCGCCCACGTGGCCGACGAGGTTCTTATCCGTGGCCGTCACGGACAGCCGGTCATCCCACCCGATAGACTTGCTCACCAGAAAGGTGCACCCGTTTCTACATAGGACATGGCGTAGACAACCACATCCTTGCAGGTCGGGTGCACCTTTCCTTGATCGCCCTCAATGCCCGCTATCTACTCCTGCACCGGGAGGTCGAGCCCGACTGGTCCGGTGGCTGGCGGCTGGGCGACCTCTGCAGGTACTACGAAGTTGAGTTGACGACCGCCCATGACGCCGCGAGCGATGCGCGGGCGGCTGCCGAGATGGCGGTTTCGATCGCGGCCCCCATGCACGGGTCGCCGGCACGCGGCCCGACGATCTCCATCGGGCACAGGTCGCCTGGTACGCAGAGCAGAAGCGGGAGTTGCAGGCCTACTACGGCAGGCAGGGGCGTGACGAGCAGGTGAGCCTGGAATGGCCGTTGGAGACCAAGCGACGCCGGTAAGCGTCGAGCTTCGAGCGCCCAGCGGCGACACTGCTGCAAGTGCGCCCGCAGCGAGCGGACCAGTCACCCGCGCGGCCTCCGGGCCGCGCGGGTCAAATGCCTATCCGGTACGCCTCGACGCCGTCGCGGCAGTGGCGGAGGGCCACCGTGCAGTCCTGGATGTGGCCGCGTGCCTCCGTCAGTTGGCCATTGGTCGCACCGACAACCGCTGGTCGTCCGCCCGCAAGCACCGCACTGAGAGCATTGTGGGTCGCCCACATCTTGCGGTGCAGCTCGTCAAGCCGCCTCGACGCCAGACTGAGCTGCGCGACGACCCGATCGAGCCCGCCGACGACCTGCCCGACGAGGCTGGCGGCGGCGTTGCCGCTCGATACCGGGGCGGCCGCACGAACTGATCTGCCGGTGCTGCCGGTGTGCCGCCAGCTTCGTCTGGCAGTGGATCCGGGTGCGACACGGGACTCCTGCTGCTCGCGGCGCTCGCGCAAATGGTCGAGGCTCGCCGCGATGACGCCCTTGCCGATGCTGCCGATCGTGCTGCCGACGATCGCGCCGGTGATCACCGATGCGGACGGTGGGAGGCCCCAGCGACTGCTGATCAGGCCGACGAGGGCGCCGAGCGCGGCGCCTGCCTGTTGCAGGAGCGTGCCACCGCCCTCTTTGGCTGTCTCGAACCCCACCCGCCGCGCGAACGAGCGGTCCGCTGATGACCGTCGCTGACCTGACCGGCGGTATCTCACCCGATGGCCACCGGATCAATGAAGCCGCAGCCCGTAGCCACCAACAGGGGGACGTTCCCGGCAATCTCCCGGGCCAGCGAGTGCGGTGTCACGCCCAGTGGGTCGCCGCCCTCGGCGATGTGCTCTGAGTCGTCGGCGTAATAGACGCAGGCATCCCACAGACTCGAATGGAGGTAGGAAAAGCTCCACTGCAGGTAGACGTCGTTCGGCAGCGCGAGGATGGGTTGGTTGGCGAGGCCGACACGGTGCAGGTGGGGCTCGTCAGGGGTCGATCCGAGGCCCTGGCCGAGGGGGAGCAGTTTGTGGCGGCGGAACACTGGTTCGAGGTCGCCGTCGGTGTCGAACTCGACGAGGAGGCCCCGCCCGATCAGGTCGTCGACGAGTTGGGCGGCGTCCGGTTCGGGGCGGGGGGCCGTCTCCAAGAGCCGGATCAGGGACTCTCGATTGACCTCCAGCTTGGCGTGGCGCTCCGTATCCACGAAGGAGGCCGCCCAGACAGCGGCCTCGGTTTCGGTCAGCTCGACCAGGTCGTCGCCGAGGTGGATTTCGTAGCACTCCGGGGTGGGGTCCGCCGGCCGGACGTAGCGGTATCGAGGACCCATCGACAGGCCAGCCGGAATGATGACGCGAGACATGGGCTCTCCCCTTCTTCCTCAGATGCCGGCGGTATAGCGCGCCACCATGTTGGCGGTGTCCGAAGCAAGATCGGATGCAGTGTTGAGCTTCGTCCTGATCTCTTTCAGGCTGCTGATCGCGGCAGCGATCTGCGGATCTCCGGTGCCACTGGTGACCGACATGAGCAGGGCGAGGTCCTGTCCCAGTTGGGCGCGCACGGCCTGAATTTCTGCCACCTGCTCCTTCGTCGCGACAGCGAACCGGTTGACCCCGGCTTTGATCTCCTCGATCGACGCCACGGCAGCCCTCCCCATCGATGCAGGCTTATCCGCAGTGACCGTACCCGACTGCGTACGCTGCGTCAGTCCCCATTCATCGATGGGCTTGTTGCTAGAAGGACACGATGGTGAACTCGTAGTTGCCGGGGCCGACTGACCTGTTGAGGGTCCGGACGATCCGGTCGGGGTTGTCGTGGGGGCCTTGCTGGAAGTAGGGCTTGCCGTTCAGGCCGAACGTGATTCGACTCGGCGGTTCCCACGTTCCGAGGTAAGGCGCGGCGCTGTAGAAGTCACGATGCGGGTCGAAGCCGAGGCTGTGGGCGTAATCGACGGCACCGAAGGTCAGGTGTCGGGCAAGCTCGATCGGTGCCTCGATCGGCCCGGAGTCGTAGGCCTGGAAGTAGTCGTCCACGAAGTAGGGCCACGCGGCCGCTTCCGTGGTGGTCGGCGGCAGCGCGTTCTTGACGCCGAGGCAGTAGGTGTCGACCAGGAACCCGCAGATGGTCACGGCGTCGCCGTCGGCGCGGGCGACCACGAGGCTGACCAGGCCGGCTCCCATCGCCATCCGTGGAAGCTTCTTGTCGTCGATCCAGTCGGCGGGCCGCTGCGCGATGGTCAGGCCGTTGCTCCACTGGCGGCTGATCCAACAACCCACGAGCGGTAACTCCGAGGGGTGGACGCGTTTCGGCCGCGCAGCGGCGACGCCCCGTACGAGGTTGGTGGCCACGGCACGGGTGATGCCAAGCTCCCGGGCGATCTGCTTGGGCGTCCGGCCCGCAGCCCGGAGTGCCTGCGCTTGCGTCGTCAACTCGTTCGATTCCACCGGGCAGATTTTGGTGCCGCCCCGACAGAGCGTCAAACCCGCCACGCCGTTGCCAGAGCGCCGCCGACGCTCACGGTCAGCCCAGCACGCTCATGTACTGCTGTGCGGCTTGGCTGCTGCCCTGCAGGGTGGTCGCGGCCTCCATCAGCCGCTGCTTGCTCTGCTCGGCGCGAGCGATGGCCTCGGCGAGAGTCGGGTGGCCGGTGCCGGCGGCCACCGCGCGCAGCCGGACCAGCACCTGCTCGGTGCTCTCGATGGCGGCCCGGATCTGGTTGGTCGTCGTGTTGCTCTGGTCGGCTGCCTGAGCGAGCGCGGCCTTCACTTGCTCGATGCTGGACATGCCGTCCTCCCGGTCGACTGCGTGGGGTGTGCTCCATGGACGCACGTTCCGTGGAGGGACGAACACTAACCGAAACCAGGAGGCGTCGGCAGCCCCGTCAATGTCGTCCACCACAACTCCATGATCGACGGATCAGGGGGAACG
>NZ_WBKR01000289.1 GCF_008868155.1 Micromonospora sp. ALFpr18c | reverse complement strand
GTGGGGCCGAGTGCCGGAACAGCAGGATCGCGCACGGGTCGGTACGGCACCGGGGCGCCCGGCGGACCGGCCGTTGCTGGCGTCCCGGTTGACGCCGGCCGTGCCACCCGAGCCGGTGGTGGCCCGGCCCCGCCTGCTGCGCCGCCTGGACGAGGGCAGCGCGGGACCGATCACCCTGGTCGCCGCACCGGCGGGCTGGGGAAAGACGACACTGCTCGCCTCGTGGGTGCGGCTGAGCGGCGGCGGCGACGAGGCCGGCCCGAATGCGGTGGTGCCCGAGGACGGGGCAGCTCCGGCGGTGCCCGGGCCGGAACCGGCGTGGGTGTCGGTGGAGGCCGGCGACGACGGTGAACGACTGTGGGCGTACCTCGCGGCGGCGCTGCGGGCGGCGACCGTGCCGACCGACGACGGCCCGGTGCCCGACCGGCCGCCGCGCCCCGACCAGCTGGAAGCCCTCGCCGCCGCGCTCGCCGCCGCGGACCGTCCGGTGTTGCTCGTCCTCGACGACCTGCACCGGGTCACCGATCCGGCGGCGCTCACCGGCCTGGAGTTCCTGCTCCGGCACGCCGAGCAGCGGCTGCACCTGGTGGTCGGAGCGCGGGCGGGGCTGCCGCTGGCCCTGCACCGGCTCCGCCTCGCCGGCGAGCTGACCGAGATCGGCCCCGACGAGCTGGCCTTCACCGACGACGAGGTGGCCGACCTGCTCACCGCGCACGGGGCGGCGCTGCCGGCGGCTGCGGTGCGCCGGCTGCGCGACCGTACCGGTGGCTGGCCGGCCGCGCTGCGGATCGCCGCCCTGGCGGTACGCGGTCAGGCCGACCCGGAGCGCTGGGTGGGGCAGTTCGGCGGCGACCAGCCGGAGATCGCCGGGTACCTCCAGGAGGAGGTTCTCGCCGGGATCGATCCGGCCGACCGGGACCTGCTGCGCCGCACGGCCCTCACCGAGACGGTCTGCGCGGACCTGGCGCAGGCGTTGACCGGGCGCACCGACGCCGCGCAGGCCCTGGCCGACCTGGCCGGCGTCGGCGGTCTGCTGCACCGGGAGGACGGCCGCCCACCCTGGTACCGCTGCGACCCCCTGCTGGCCGACCTGCTCCGGGCCGAGCTGGCCCGGCTGCCCGCCGACGACCTGCGTGAGCTGCACGTACGGGCAGCCGACTGGTACGCCGGCGCCGGGCGCCCGGCCGACGGCCTGCGGCACGCGTTGGCCGCCGGCCGGTGGGACCTGGCCGGCGACCTGTTCGTCGCGCACTGGCCGGAGCTGACCCGCTACGACGGCGACACGGTCAGCGGTCCGCCGCCTCCGTCGCCGCCGCCGGACGTGGTCCGCGCCGACCCGGAGGTGGCCCTGGCCTGCGCCGCCGAGCGGGCGTACGCGGGCGACCTGCCGGCCGCCGGCGGGCACCTGCGCACCGCCGCCGCGTACGCCGGTGGTCTGCCGGTGCCCCGCCGGGACCGGTTCCTGCGGTTGGCCACCGCGCTGGAGCTGACCGTGGCCCGGCTCGCCGCCGATCCGGCGGAGGTCCGGGCCGCCGCCGCCCGGTTGCTGCGAACCCGACCGGCCGGGGCCGACCCGACCGGTCGGCCGGACGCCTCACCGACCAGCGGTGGGGGAGGCGCGATCGAGGACGCGGACCTGCGGGCCTTCACCGGCACCGCGCTGGGGCTGGTGGAGCTGGCCGCCGGCGCGCTGCCACACGGCCGGTTCGTCCGCGCCCGGGCGGCGGCCCGGGAGGCCGGCCGGGCGCGGACCGAGCTGGTCGACGCCAGTCGCGCCGCGCTGCTGCTCGCGGTGCGCGGTGACCTGCGCGGGGCCGAACGGGCGGCCCGGGACGCGCTGGGTATGCCGCCCTGCCGGGGCTGGTCCTGCCGTCTCGACTGCGGCTACGCGTACCTGGCGCTGGCCCTGGTGGCGCTGCACCGCGACCAGCCCGACGAGGCGGCCGCGAACCTCGCCCTCGCCACGTCGGCGACCGGCCCGGTCGGCCTTGCCGGCCCGGTCGCGGCGGATTCGGACGACGCGTCGGTCGGCGTCCCCGGTGCGGAGGCGGGGGACGGCCAACCGGGGGAGCTGGTGGCGGCGGCGGTCGCCGCACTGTGCCGGGCGCGCCTGCACGGCGACTCCGGCGACCCGGCGGCCGGCCAACGGCTGCTCGTCCGGGCGCGGGCGACGGTGACCGACGCCCCGGACGCCGCCGAACTGGCCGCCCTGCTGCGCGCCGCCGAAGCGGAGCTGCGGGCCGAGCGGGGCGACCTGGACGGCGCCCGCGAGCTGCTGGCCGGCGACGACACCGAACCGGCGCTCGCCGTGAGCCTCGCGCGGGTGGAGTTGCGGGCCGGCGACGCCGGTGCCGCCGGCCGGGCACTGCCGGACTGGCAGGCGCCGCAGGCGGACGCCTGGCCGCTACCGGTACGCCTGGACGCCGGCCTGCTGGACGCGGTGCTCGCCGAGCGGGCCGGGGACGGGCGGCGGGCGGGACGGATCCTGGAACAGGTGCTCGACCTGGCCGGCCCGCAGGGCTGCCGGCGGGCCTTCACCCGCGCCGAACCGCCGGTACGGGGTCTGCTGGCCGCGCACCTGGACGCCGGCACGGCACACTTCGCACTGGTCAGCGACCTGGTGCGGGACGCCGACCAGGCCCCGACCCGACCGCCGGTCGAACCGGCGGGCACCCTCGACGAGCCGCTCACCGAGCGGGAGCTGACCATCCTGCGCTACCTGCAGAGCATCCTGTCCAACGTGGAGATCGCCAGTGAGCTGTCCCTGTCGGTCAACACGGTGAAGACCCACGTGCGCAACATCTACCGCAAGCTCGACGCGACCCGCCGGCGCGAAGCGGTCCGGCGGGCGCGCGAGCTACGACTGATCTGAGCCCAGCGGCGGTCAGGCGTTGGCGGCGGCGTCCACCGCGGCCAGCAGGTCGGGCAGGTCGTACCCGGCCTCGTGCCGGACCTCGTTGACGAAGAGGGTCGGGGTGCCGTTCACGCCGCTGCGGATCCCGCCCACGAAGTCGCGGCGTACCCGGTCGGCGTGTATCCGGCTCTCCACCTCCGCGTTCAGCTCGTCCGGCGGCAGACCGACCTGCTCGACGCCGAGCGAGAGGTGCACCGGGTCCAACTGGTCCTGGTGCTCGTACAGCCAGTCGTGCATCTCCCAGAACCGGCCCCGGGTGGCGGCGGCCTCGGCCGTCTCGGCGGCGCGTTCGGCGTACGGGTGCACGTTGGCGATCGGGAAGTAGCGGTAGACCAGGCGTACCGTGTCGGCCCGCTGGCGCAGCAGCTCGTGCAGGTTGGGATACGCCGCACCGCAGAACTGACACTGGAAGTCGCCGTACTCGACGACCGTCACCGGCGCGTCGACCGGCCCACGGGCGTGGTCCTCGGCGGTCACCGGGTCGCGCAGGCGGGCGGTGACCTGAAGTGGCGTGGTCATCGGGCCATCACCCCCTGCCGGGCGAGCCGGTCCAGCGCGTCGAAGATGCCGTCCGCGCCCGGATTGACGTCGGGCGCGGAAAGGTAACTCCAGGCCACCGTCCCGGCCTGGTCGAGCATCACCAGCGCCCGCGCCGCTTCACCCCCCGAGGTGTACGCGCCATAGCGGCGGGCCACCTCGCCCTTGGGCTCGAAGTCGGCCAGCAGCGGGAACTCGATGCCCCGGGCCTGCGCGAACGCGCGGTGCGACCAGATGCTGTCCACCGAGATGCCGAGCAGCGCGGCCTGATACTGGTCGAACACCGGCATCGCCGCCTGGTAGAGCGCCATCTGGTCGCCGCAGACCGGGCTCCAGTCGGCGGGATAGAAGGCGAGCACGACCGGCCGGCCGCGGAACTGCTCCGGCCCGACCTCGTGCCCGTCCGGGGTAGCCGCCAGGGTGAAGCCGGGCGCGGAGTTCCCCGGTTGGATCAGCCCGTTCGGATCACTCATGCCCCCAGCCTGCGCCCGGGGCGGGTGAGGCCGGCTCACCCGCCCCGGGTGGTTCCACGCTGACGCTCAGCGCAGCACCGGGGCGACCGCGATGTGGTTCTGCACCTCCCGGACGCCCGGCGCCGACCATGCCACCTGCTCCACCTCGGCCCGCTCGGGCATCGAGTGCACCAGCCCGCCGAGCACCGCGGTGTCGCCGTGCACCCGCACGCTGACCCGTTCGGCCTCGGTGGCGCCAGCGCGGGCGAGCGCGTCGACGATCCGGTCGGCCAGGTTCTGGCCGTCCGGAGGCGCGGCCGGGCGGACGGTGATCCCGTTGCTCACCCCGCGTACGCCGGTCAGCCGGCTCACCGACCGTTCGGCGGCGCGGCGCTGGTACTCCCACTCGACCTCGCCGTGCAGCGTCACCCAGCCGGTCGAGACGGTGACCTGGAGCTTCTCGACGGGTACGAACGCGTCCCACTCCAGGGCGTGACCGGCCGCGGCGGCCAGGTCCGGGTCGGTGCGTTCGGCGCTGCCGGGCAGTCGGACGGCCAGGTCGTTGGCGACCGCCCGGACTCCGACGACGCGGTGTGCGGCCCGCTCGGCGGCCCACTTCTTCGCGTAGCCGTCCACCCGTCCGGTCAGCGTGACGACGCCCTCGTCGACGGTCACCCCGATCTCGTGCGGCTGCACGCGGGGCTCCCAGGTCAGTTCGTCGAGGACGGCGGACTGGATGTCCTGGTCGGTACGGCTGATCGTCGCGATGGCCATCTGTCCCTCCTCCGGTGCGTCGGGTGGCGGACCGGCCGGCAACCGGCACCGCAGGTCCGCCGGGATCCGATCCTGCCGCCGGCCGGGGTGAGCCGTCCTCGCCCGGTGCGGGTGACGGTGCCGCCCGGGGCTGGGCCTGCCTCATCCGTACCGGTCATGGACATCGATGATGGGAGCGCTTCCAAAGTGGCGGGGGATCGGTTACGGTAAGCCCATTCCTCGATCGCGGGAGCCGTCGCGTCGGGTGGTGGGAGCCAGGGCAGCTCCGAGCCGTCCCGTCGTGGCACCCGTCCCTGTCGTGGCACCCGTCCCTGTCGTGGCACCCGTTCCCACCGTCGCGCTGTCCCTGTCGCCGTGCTCGTCCCCCGGGCCACGGCGCCACCACCGGAGGTTGGCCCCGTCCCCCGGGCGTCCACCTCCGCGGGGGACCCGCAAGATGCGGAGAGGTCCGCCGGCACGGCCGTGTCCGTGTCGGCCGCCGGCTGCCGGTCGGCGTCCTCGGCCTCCTCGGCCTGCGGGCCGGCGGCAACGCCCCGCCCGGCCACGTCACCTGCGTGAGCAGGCAGGCCGAGCGGCCCGGGCGACACCACCCGGGCCGCACCCGATCACCGGTCCGCCGGGCTGCCTGAGGGGTCCGGCACCCGGCGGACCGGCCTCCGCCGCCCCCGCCGGGC
>NZ_WBKR01000288.1 GCF_008868155.1 Micromonospora sp. ALFpr18c | reverse complement strand
GATTGTCCGGCGGCGTCCTACTCTCCCACACCCTCACGAGTGCAGTACCATCGGCGCTGGAGGGCTTAGCTTCCGGGTTCGGAATGTTACCGGGCGTTTCCCCTCCGCCATGACCGCCGTAACTCTATCGACATGTCAAACAACACCACACTGTGGTCTGTTGTTCGTTTATCGAGAGTTGCACAGTGGACGCGTAGCAGCTTAGTAGTCAAGTCCTCGGCCTATTAGTACCGGTCAACTGAACCCGTTACCGGGCTTACATTTCCGGCCTATCAACCCAGTCGTCTAGCTGGGGGCCTTACCCCACAAAGTGGGTGGGATACCTCATCTTGAAGCAGGCTTCCCGCTTAGATGCTTTCAGCGGTTATCCCTTCCGAACGTAGCTAACCAGCCGTGCCCCTGGCGGGACAACTGGCACACCAGAGGTTCGTCCGTCCCGGTCCTCTCGTACTAGGGACAGCCCTTCTCAAGTATCCTACGCGCACGGCGGATAGGGACCGAACTGTCTCACGACGTTCTAAACCCAGCTCGCGTACCGCTTTAATGGGCGAACAGCCCAACCCTTGGGACCTGCTACAGCCCCAGGATGCGACGAGCCGACATCGAGGTGCCAAACCATCCCGTCGATATGGACTCTTGGGGAAGATCAGCCTGTTATCCCCGGGGTACCTTTTATCCGTTGAGCGACACCGCTTCCACTCGCAAGTGCCGGATCACTAGTCCCGACTTTCGTCCCTGCTCGACCTGTCAGTCTCACAGTCAAGCTCCCTTTTGTACTTGCACTCAACACCTGATTGCCAACCAGGCTGAGGGAACCTTTGGGCGCCTCCGTTACCTTTTAGGAGGCAACCGCCCCAGTTAAACTACCCACCAGACACTGTCCCTGAACCGGATAACGGTCCGAAGTTAGATACCCAAATCAACCAGAGTGGTATTTCAAGATTGCCTCCACCCATACTGGCGTATAGGTTTCACCGGCTCCCACCTATCCTACACAAGCTAATTCGAGTACCAATGTCAAGCTATAGTAAAGGTCCCGGGGTCTTTCCGTCCTGCCGCGCGTAACGAGCATCTTTACTCGTACTGCAATTTCGCCGGGCCTGTGGTTGAGACAGTGGGGAAGTCGTTACGCCATTCGTGCAGGTCGGAACTTACCCGACAAGGAATTTCGCTACCTTAGGATGGTTATAGTTACCACCGCCGTTTACTGGCGCTTAAGTTCTCCGCTTCGCCCCGAAGAGCTAACAGGTCCCCTTAACGTTCCAGCACCGGGCAGGCGTCAGTCCATATACATCGAATTACTTCTTCGCATGGACCTGTGTTTTTAGTAAACAGTCGCTTCCCCCTGCTCTCTGCGGCCATACAACGCTCCACCCGCGCGGGGCTTCACGTCTCCGGCCCCCCTTCTCCCTAAGTTACGGGGGCAATTTGCCGAGTTCCTTAACCACAGTTCGCCCGATCGCCTCGGTATTCTCTACCTGACCACCTGTGTCGGTTTGGGGTACGGGCCGCTAAGAACTCGCTAGAGGCTTTTCTCGGCAGCATAGGATCACTGACTTCACCTGAATCGGCTCGGCATCACGTCTCAGCCTCATGTGTTGCGGATTTGCCTACAACACGGCCTACACGCTTACCCCGGCACAACCACCGGCCGGGCTCAGCTACCTTCCTGCGTCACCCCATCGCTTGACTACTACCCATCAGGTTCCCACGCTCCCCAACATCCGTCCGAAGACATCAGCCAGTTCGGGTGGTTAGCACAACGAGGTTCATCAGGGACGCTCTTTCGCGGGTACGGGAATATCAACCCGTTGTCCATCGACTACGCCTCTCGGCCTCGCCTTAGGTCCCGACTCACCCAGGGCGGATTAGCCTGGCCCTGGAACCCTTGGTCATCCGGCGGAAGGGTTTCTCACCCTTCTTTCGCTACTCATGCCTGCATTCTCACTCGTGCCGCGTCCACAACTGGGTCACCCCGCTGCTTCACTCGCGGCACGACGCTCCCCTACCCATCCACACACCTGCACAAGGAATCACGTCCAAGCAAGGTTAAAATGTGAATGCCACAGCTTCGGCGGTGTGCTTGAGCCCCGCTACATTGTCGGCGCGGAACCACTTGACCAGTGAGCTATTACGCACTCTTTAAAGGGTGGCTGCTTCTAAGCCAACCTCCTGGTTGTCTATGCGACCCCACATCCTTTTCCACTTAGCACACGCTTAGGGGCCTTAGCTGGTGATCTGGGCTGTTTCCCTCTCGACTACGAAGCTTATCCCCCGCAGTCTCACTGCCGCGCTCTCACTTACCGGCATTCGGAGTTTGGCTGATTTCGGTAAGCTTGTGGGCCCCCTAGACCATCCAGTGCTCTACCTCCGGCAAGAAACACGCGACGCTGCACCTAAATGCATTTCGGGGAGAACCAGCTATCACGGAGTTTGATTGGCCTTTCACCCCTAACCACAGGTCATCCCCCAACTTTTCAACGTTGGTGGGTTCGGCCCTCCACGCGGTCTTACCCGCGCTTCAGCCTGCCCATGGCTAGATCACTCCGCTTCGGGTCTAGGACACGCGACTGAATCGCCCTATTCAGACTCGCTTTCGCTACGGCTCCCCCACACGGGTTAACCTCGCCACATGCCACTAACTCGCAGGCTCATTCTTCAAAAGGCACGCCGTCACCCCGCAAGGCTCCGACGGATTGTAGGCGAACGGTTTCAGGTACTATTTCACTCCCCTCCCGGGGTACTTTTCACCATTCCCTCACGGTACTCGTCCGCTATCGGTCACCAGGAAGTATTTAGGCTTACCAGGTGGTCCTGGCAGATTCACGGCAGATTTCAGGGGTCCGCCGCTACTCGGGAACACCCACAGAAGGTCAGCAACTTTCACCTACCGGACTTTCACCGTCTACGGTCAGCCATTCCAGACTGTTCGACTAGCCACTAACTTTGTAACTTCTCGAACAAGTGTCAGCTTGTTCAGCAGGGTCCCACAACCCCAACCACGCAACCCCTGACAGGTATCACACGCAGCCGGTTTAGCCTCAATCCGCTTTCGCTCGCCACTACTCACGGAATCACTAAATTGTTTTCTCTTCCTACGGGTACTGAGATGTTTCACTTCCCCGCGTTCCCTCCACACACCCTATGTGTTCAGGTGTGGGTGACACCACATGACTGGTGCCAGGTTTCCCCATTCGGACACCCTGGGATCACAGCTTGGTTGACAGCTCCCCCAGGCCTATCGCGGCCTCCCACGTCCTTCATCGGCTCCTGGTGCCAAGGCATTCACCGTTCGCCCTTGACAACTTGACCACAAAGATGCTCGCGTCCACTGTGCAATTCTCAACAAACGACCAACCCACAACCCGATCCGCCCCACACCAAACCCAACCCAACAGTCGGCGGTATGTGAGGCCAGGCCATGCCTGGCAGACTTCTGAGCCCCACCAGGGGCTCAGACCAGTCTCCGAAAGAAACAACCAACGGTTGTTCTTTCAGGACCCAACAGGGTGCTCTACATTCCCCCCCAGCCGCACCAACAGCATCCGTTCCCACCACCCGAAGATGGCTGTACTAAGCGCCGCCGGCCGTTGCCGAGGCAAAACTTGCCAGTGTCTCCGCCATTCGAGCACCCCACCACCACATTCGGGCAGCGCGGGCTCCTTACCGACTTTCGTCGGAAGGTGCTCCTTAGAAAGGAGGTGATCCAGCCGCACCTTCCGGTACGGCTACCTTGTTACGACTTCGTCCCAATCGCCAGCCCCACCTTCGACGGCTCCCTCCACAAGGGTTGGGCCACCGGCTTCGGGTGTTGCCGACTTTCGTGACGTGACGGGCGGTGTGTACAAGGCCCGGGAACGTATTCACCGCAGCGTTGCTGATCTGCGATTACTAGCGACTCCGACTTCACGGGGTCGAGTTGCAGACCCCGATCCGAACTGAGACCGGCTTTTTGGGATTCGCTCCACCTCACGGTATCGCAGCCCATTGTACCGGCCATTGTAGCATGCGTGAAGCCCTGGACATAAGGGGCATGATGACTTGACGTCATCCCCACCTTCCTCCGAGTTGACCCCGGCAGTCTTCGATGAGTCCCCGCCATAACGCGCTGGCAACATCGAACGAGGGTTGCGCTCGTTGCGGGACTTAACCCAACATCTCACGACACGAGCTGACGACAGCCATGCACCACCTGTGACCGCCCCCGAAGGACCCCCCATCTCTGGAGGTTTTGCGGCCATGTCAAACCCAGGTAAGGTTCTTCGCGTTGCATCGAATTAATCCGCATGCTCCGCCGCTTGTGCGGGCCCCCGTCAATTCCTTTGAGTTTTAGCCTTGCGGCCGTACTCCCCAGGCGGGGCGCTTAATGCGTTAGCTGCGGCACAGGGAACCGGAGAGGCCCCCCACACCTAGCGCCCAACGTTTACAGCGTGGACTACCAGGGTATCTAATCCTGTTCGCTCCCCACGCTTTCGCTCCTCAGCGTCAGTATCGGCCCAGAGACCCGCCTTCGCCACCGGTGTTCCTCCTGATATCTGCGCATTTCACCGCTACACCAGGAATTCCAGTCTCCCCTACCGAACTCTAGCCTGCCCGTATCGACCGCAGGCTTGGGGTTGAGCCCCAAGTTTTCACGGTCGACGCGACAAGCCGCCTACGAGCTCTTTACGCCCAATAAATCCGGACAACGCTCGCGCCCTACGTCTTACCGCGGCTGCTGGCACGTAGTTGGCCGGCGCTTCTTCTGCAGGTACCGTCACTCTCGCTTCGTCCCTGCTGAAAGAGGTTTACAACCCGAAGGCCGTCATCCCTCACGCGGCGTCGCTGCATCAGGCTTCCGCCCATTGTGCAATATTCCCCACTGCTGCCTCCCGTAGGAGTCTGGGCCGTGTCTCAGTCCCAGTGTGGCCGGTCGCCCTCTCAGGCCGGCTACCCGTCGTCGCCTTGGTAGGCCATCACCCCACCAACAAGCTGATAGGCCGCGAGCCCATCCCAAGCCGAAAAACTTTCCACCACCAGCCATGCGGCCAGAAGTCCTATTCGGTATTAGCCCCGGTTTCCCGGGGTTATCCCAAAGCTTGGGGCAGGTTGCTCACGTGTTACTCACCCGTTCGCCGCTCGAGTACCCCGAAGGGCCTTTCCGCTCGACTTGCATGTGTTAAGCACGCCGCCAGCGTTCGTCCTGAGCCAGGATCAAACTCTCCAACAAAAAATTAGTTGAACAGCATCCTGACAACAAACAAATGTTGCCAAAGGAATCCCAACCAGCCAAACCGAAGCCTGACCAGTCCGGGGTATAAATCATAATTGGCACTGGCTTTACAAGCACCCTGTTGAGTTCTCAAAGAACAACCACACACCGATCAGAAGCCCCACATTCCGTGGAACCC
>NZ_WBKR01000287.1 GCF_008868155.1 Micromonospora sp. ALFpr18c | reverse complement strand
CGGGCTGCGGACGTACCCTCTCGGTCGGTTGGGGGGCGGCGGCGGGTGACGGCCGCGCCGGAGCCGGCGCCGGAGCTGTCCGACGCCGAGCTGCGCGGCGCGCTGGAGGCCATCCTGCTGGTGGTCGACGAGCCGGTCAGCGAGCTCGTCCTGGCGCAGGTGCTGGAGCAGCCGGCCGAGCGGATCGGGCCGATGCTCGACGAGATCGCCGCCGGCTACACGGCCACCGGGCACGGGTTCGAGCTGCGCCGGGCGGCCGGCGGTTGGCGGCTGTACACCCGGCCGGAATACGCTACGTACGTCGAGCGGTTCGTGTTGGACGGGCAGTCCGTCCGGCTGACCCAGGCGGCGTTGGAGACTCTCGCCGTGGTCGCGTACAAGCAGCCGGTGACGCGTTCGCGTATCTCAGCCATCCGGGGTGTGAACTGCGACGGGGTCATCCGTACGCTGGTGACTCGCGGCCTGGTCGAGGAGTGCGGCACCGAAACGGACAGCGGGGCGTTCCTCTACCGGACGACCACGCTGTTCCTGGAGAAGCTCGGGCTCAACACCGTCGACGAACTGCCGCCGCTCGCCCCTTTCCTGCCCGACGACGTAGAAGAGCTTGCTGATGCGACCCGATAACCGATCCCCGAAACCCGACGCTCCCGTCTTCGAGGGGGCAGAACGCCTGCAGAAGGTGCTCGCCGCCGCCGGCGTGGGTTCCCGGCGCGCCTGCGAGGACCTGATCTTCCGCCGCCGGGTCACCGTGGACGGGCGCGTCGCCAAGCTCGGCGACAAGGTCGATCCGAGCACCGCCGTGATCCACGTGGACGGGGAGCGCCTCCAGGTCGACATTCGCCTGGTCTACGTGGCGATGAACAAGCCACGCGGGGTGGTTACCTCGATGGCGGACGACAAGGGCCGCAACGAGCTTGCCGAGTTCATCGGCAACCGGGTGGAGCAGCGGGTCTACCACGTCGGGCGGCTCGACGCGGACAGCGAGGGCCTGCTGCTGCTCACCAACGACGGCACCCTCGCGCACAAGCTCATGCACCCCTCGTACGAGGTGCTGAAGACCTACCTCGCCGAGGTGGTCGGGCCGATCCCGCGCAACCTGAGCAAGCGGCTGCTGGCCGGCGTCGAGCTGGAGGACGGGCCGGTCAAGGTCGACTCGTTCAAGGTGGTGGACACCCTGGGCAAGACCGCCCAGGTGGAGCTGAGCCTGCACGAGGGGCGCAAGCACATCGTCCGGCGGCTGATGGAGGAGGTCGGACACCCGGTGACCCGGCTGGTGCGTACCTCGATCGGGCCGATCCGGCTCGGTGAACTGCGCACCGGGCGGATCCGGCGGTTGACCAACGCCGAGGTTGCCGCCCTGTTCAACGCGGTGGGTGACTGAGCCCACGGGTTCGGGGTACGGCTGCCGGTAGGCTCCGGAACGGCCGAGGCGCGGCCGTGGGGGTGGCGTGGGTCGCCTCCGGTGGCGGCGCGCGCGGGTCCGCCACGGACCCCGGGCATGATTGATGACGATGGACAACCGCTTGCGGCGCCAGCACCGGGCGATCCGTGAGGTACGGGCTGAGGAGGACACGGTGGAGGAAAACGTACGGGCCGGGCGATGTGTGGTCGCTGTGGATGGGCCGTCCGGTTCGGGTAAGTCCACCGTCTCGCGGCGGCTCGCCGCGAGCATCGGTGCGCGCTACCTGGACACCGGGGCGATGTACCGGGCGATCACGTGGGCCGTTCTGCGCTCCGGCGTGGACCTCACCGACGCCGCGTCGGTGGCGAAGGTCGCCGGCGAGGTGGACCTGCGCATCGGCACCGACCCGCAGGGGTACGCGGTGACCGCCGACGGCGTGAGCGTGGACGCGGACATCCGTGGTCCCGAGGTGACCGGGGCGGTCTCCGCCGTCTCCGCCGTGCCGGCCGTCCGCGAGCTGCTGGTCGCCCGGCAGCGCGAGATGATCGCCAACGCCGGTCGGATGGTCGTCGAGGGCCGCGACATCGGCTCGGTCGTCGCGCCGGACGCCGACCTGAAGGTCTTCCTGACCGCCTCCGAGGCGGCCCGCGCGGCCCGGCGCAGTGCCGAGGACGCCGCCGACGTGGCGGCCACGGCCGCGGACCTGGCCCGTCGGGACCGGCTCGACTCGACCCGCAAGGTCAACCCGTTGGCCCAGGCGCCGGACGCCGTCGTGCTGGACACCACCGAGCTGGGTATCGACGAGGTCGTCGCGCGGCTGCGGGACCTGCTCACCGAGCGGGGAGTGGCATGAGTAGCGATGGCGGTGGGTGGGTCGAGCTGCGTGAGCCTGACCTCGCCGTCGAGGAACCCAGCGGCCCGCAGCCGGTGGTGGCCGTGGTCGGCCGTCCCAACGTCGGCAAGTCCACACTGGTCAACCGGATCATCGGTCGCCGGCAGGCGGTCGTCGAGGACGTCCCCGGGGTGACTCGGGACCGGGTGCCGTACGACGCGCAGTGGAACGGCCGGTCGTTTACCGTGGTGGACACCGGCGGTTGGGAACCGGACGCGAAGGACCGGGCCGCGGCCATCGCGGCGCAGGCCGAGACGGCGGTGCTCACCGCCGACGTGGTGCTCTTCGTGGTCGACTCGATGGTCGGCTCCACCGACGTCGACGAGGCCGCGGTGAAGATGCTGCGGCGCAGCGCCAAACCGGTGATCCTGGTGGCGAACAAGGCCGACAACACCTCCATCGAGATGGAGGCCACCTCGCTGTGGTCGCTCGGCCTCGGCGAGCCGTTCCCGGTGTCCGCCCTGCACGGGCGGGGCTCCGGCGACCTGCTGGACGCCATCCTCGCGGCGCTGCCGGAAGCCCCGGCGATCGTGGAGAACCGGCCACGCGGGCCCCGCCGGGTGGCGCTGGTCGGCCGGCCGAACGTGGGCAAGTCCAGCCTGCTCAACCGGTTCTCCGGTGAGGAGCGGGCAGTCGTCGACTCGGTTGCCGGCACCACAGTGGACCCGGTCGACAGCCTCGTCGAGATCGGCGGCCAGACCTGGCAACTGGTGGACACGGCCGGCCTGCGCAAGCGGGTCGGCAAGGCCAGCGGCACCGAGTACTACGCCAGCCTGCGCACCGCCGGCGCCATCGAGGCCGCCGAGGTGGCCGTGGTGCTGCTGGACGCCAGCGAGCCGATCAGCGAGCAGGACCAGCGGATCCTGACCATGGTGACCGAGGCCGGACGTGCGCTGGTCATCGCGTTCAACAAGTGGGACCTGGTCGACGCGGACCGCCGCTACTACCTCGACAAGGAGATCGACCGGGAGTTGCGCCGCATCCCCTGGGCGATCCGGCTCAACCTGTCGGCCATGACCGGCCGCGCGGTGGACAAGCTGGCCCCGGCCCTCAACAAGGCCCTGGCCAGTTGGGAAACCCGGGTGCCGACCGCGCAGCTCAACCAGTGGCTCACCGCGCTCGTACAGGCCACCCCGCACCCGGTGCGCGGTGGGCGTGCGCCGCGGATCCTGTTCGCCACCCAGGCCGGGGTGGCGCCGCCGCGGTTCGTGCTCTTCACCACCGGGCCGCTGGATGCCGGCTACCAGCGCTTCGTCGAGCGCAAGCTCCGCGAGGAATTCGGGTACGAGGGCAGCCCCATCGAGATCTCCGTCCGCCCGCGCAAGAAGCTCGGCCCCGGTGGCCGAGGCAAAGCGCACGGCTGACCCACCCGTACCGACCGACAAGCCGGATGGGCCGTCCCTGGCCCATCCGGCTCGTCACTACCCCACCCTCCTAGGACGCTCTAGGGGTTGTGCGGTGGTTCACGGTCGCCACGGCACGGGTGGGGCCAGTGCGACCAGGACGAGGGTGCTGCGCTAAGCTGTACAGGCTGTCGCGGGGGAAACCTTGCGGGGGCGGGACGTGGCGCAGCTTGGTAGCGCACTTGACTGGGGGTCAAGGGGTCGTCGGTTCGAATCCGGCCGTCCCGACAGCGAGAGGGTTTCCGCAGGTCATTGACTTGCGGAAGCCCTCTTTTCGTTGCTCGACATGGATGCCCGGTTTAGCACGCCGCTGTTGGACTCCTTGACTCGGGCAGGTTGTGATGTCACTTCTTGATCTTCAGAAGCTCTCCACCGGACTGTCTCGAACCTGGGCTGGGTTCCTTCGGGACTGGGACCGGTCGCTGCGCGCCGGGAACTACCCGGAGACCACCCGCTACAACTACCTGCTCGCTGCCGCGCAGTTGGGTCGATATCTGGGGGAGTCGTCGCCGGATCCAGATGCCGATGATGCGGCTGACGACCCGTGCGCGGTGACCCGTGCGCATGTGGAGGCATTCCAAGCATGGATGATTGACAGTCGGTCTGCGTCGACAGCCCTGAACAAACACAAGGGACTGCAGCAGTTCTTCAAGTGGCTGCTCGTTGATGAGCAGGCCATCGATCGATCGCCGATGGAGCGGGTGCGGCAGCCGAAGACACCCCGGAAGCTGATCCCGGTCCTGCGGGATGAGGACACCGGCAAGCTTCTCGACGCGTGCAAGGGCAAAGGCTTCGTCAATCTGCGCGACGAAGCGTTGATTCGGCTGTATTGCAACACGGGTGCCCGGCTGTCCGAGGTCGGCAACCTCCTCGTGGCCGATGTCGACCTGAATACTGAGTCGGTGCGCTTCCACGGCAAGGGTGCCAAGGATCGACGAGTACGGTTCGGGCCGAAGACCGCTCGGGCGCTGAGCCGCTACCTGCGGGCCCGGGATAAGCACAAGGGCGCCGCACTGCCTCAGCTGTGGTTGGCCGAGCGCGGCATGGCCCCCTTGACTCCGAATGGCATCAAGATCCTCCTCAAGCGGCTGGGCAAAGCGGCCGGGGTACCGGACGTGCATGCGCACCGGTGGCGGCACAACTTCGCCCACGAATGGAAGCGCGCCGGTGGGGACACCGGAGACCTGATGCTCCTGCTGGGCTGGACATCGGAGGACATGCCCCGTCACTACGGAGCGAGCGCGGCGGCCGAGCGGGCGCAGGAGACGCAGGCACGACTGGGTATCGGCGAACGCGTGTAGGTCGGTTCGACGACGTGATCACGTAGGGCAGGGCAGAGCCAAAGCAAAGTCGGTTGGTCACTGAGTGGCTGCGTTGAGTAGCGCCGGGATGAGCATTTTGTCGGCGTGGTGTCGTTCCATGATCTGTTTGATTCGGGTGTGGCCGGCGAGGCGGATCAGGGCGAGGGCGAGGTTGCGTAGGGCTGCCATGGTGTGGGCGACGTTGCCGAGGTAGGCGTGGTGGGCGTCTTCGACGAGGAGGACGTCGCGGATCCAGTGGACCTTGTTCTCGATTCCCCAGTGGCCGCGTACGTGGGCGGCGATCTCGGTTGGGACTGTACAAATAACGGCTGATCGACCGATCAAGGGAGAGACGCCAGATGACGACCGAGACGACCGTGGGACAGCCGGCCGCCGAGCCGGTGGGTGCGGTGACGGATGAGCAGTTGATCGCGATGCTGGCCGATCGGGCTCGTGGGGACGGGCTGCGGTTGACCGGGGAGGGTGGG
>NZ_WBKR01000286.1 GCF_008868155.1 Micromonospora sp. ALFpr18c | reverse complement strand
CCGGGTGGGCGCGCGGCGGGGCGTAGCGGGGCACGTACTCCTGGCCGGTGAGCTTCTGGATCTCGCTCATCATCTCGTCGGTCATCTGCCGCAGCGAGGTGCGGTCGTCGGGCCGGCCGCTGAAGTCCAGCGGTTTGCCGAACCGGACCGTGATCTTGGCGGTGCCGGGGCGGGGCACCCGGGCCCCGATCGGCTGTGCCTTGTCCGTGCCGATCATGCCGACCGGGATGATCGGCACGCCGGCGGCGATGGCCAGCCGGGCCGCCCCGGTCCGACCCCGGTAGAGCTTGCCGTCCGGGGAGCGGGTGCCCTCCGGGTAGACCACCACCAGGTCGCCGCCCTTGAGCGCCGGGATCGCCGCGTCGAACGCGGACAGCGCGGCCCGCCCACCGGCCCGCTCGACCGGAATCGCGCCCAGGCCGGTGAGGACGAACTTCGAGATCGCGCCCTTCACGCCGGTGCCCTTGAAGTACTCCGACTTCGCCCAGAACGCCAGGTGCCGGGGCACGACCGTGCCGAGGAACAGTTCGTCGGCCACCGAGAGGTGGTTGCCGGCGAAGATCGCTCCGCCGGTCTCCGGCACGTGTTCCAGACCCTCCACGGTCGGGCGGAACGCCAACCGCAGCGTGGGCGCCACGGTCAACTTGCCGATGGTGTAGAGCAGGGGCACTGGTCCTCCGGCGGTCGTGCGGATTCAGGCGGTGTCACGGTAGCGGACGCCCTCACGCTCCCCCCGATGGAGGTGGCGAGGGCGCCCGCCCCGGTACGTCACACCCGGCGGACGGTGACCGTCACGCCCTCGCCCTCGCCCACCTCGCCGGCGAAGCCGTCGAGGCCCTCGGCGAAGTCCACCGAGTCGGCCAGCACCTCCCCGGACACGAAGTCGATGTACGCGGCCACCGCCGCGCGCACCTCCTCGGAGGCCGACACCGACACCACGATCCGGTCCGAGACGTCCAGGTCGGCGTCCCGGCGGGCCTGCTGCACGACCCGCACCACGTCCCGGGCCAGCCCCTCGGCGGCCAGTTCCGGGGTGACCTCGGTGTCCAGCACCACCACGCCCTCACCGCCGGGCAGCGGCGCGGAGTGCTCGGCGTCGGCGGCGACCAGGCGCAACTCGTACTCGCCCTCGGCCAGGGTGACGCCGGCGGCCACCGGGGCGCCGTCGACCAGCTCCCAGTCGCCCGCCTTGACCGCCTTGATCACCTGCTGCACCTGCTTGCCGACCCGCGGGCCGAGAGCCCGGGGCACCACGGTCAGCACCTGCTCGCAGTACGCGGCCAGCTCCGCGCTGAACTCCACGGCCTTCACGTTGACCTCGTCGGCGACCAGGTCGGCGAACGGACGCAGCTGCTCCGCCGCCGGCGAGGCGACGGTCAGCTTCGACAGCGGCAGCCGCACCCGCAGACCCTTGGCCTTGCGCAGCGACAGCGCCGCCGAGGCGACCGCCCGGGTGGCGTCCATCGCGGCGACCAGGTCGTGGTCGGCCGGGAACTCGCTCGCCTCCGGCCAGTCGGTCAGGTGCACCGAACGCTCCCCGGTGAGCCCGCGCCAGATCTCCTCCGCGGTCAGCGGCGCCAGCGGAGCCACCACCCGGCACAGCGTCTCCAGCACGGTCGACAGGGTGTCGAACGCGTTGGCGTCACCGGACCAGAACCGGTCCCGGGAGCGGCGCACGTACCAGTTGGTCAGCGCGTCCAGGTAGGAGCGGACGGTGGCGCAGGCGCCGGAGATGTCGTACGCCTCCATCTGCGCGCCGACCGTCGACACCAGCTCGTTGGTCTTCGCCAGCACGTAGCGGTCGAGCAGGTGCGTGGAGTCCGTGCGGCGGCGGGCGGTGTAGCCGTCGGCGTTGGCGTACAGCGAGAAGAAGTACCAGACGTTCCACAGCGGTAGCAGCACCTGCCGGACGGCGTCGCGGATCCCCGCCTCGGTGACCGCCATGTCGCCGCCGCGCAGCACCGGCGAGGACATCAGCATCCAGCGCATCGCGTCCGAGCCGTACGCGTCGAAGACGTGGTAGACGTCCGGGTAGTTGCGCAGGCTCTTGGACATCTTGCGGCCGTCCGAGCCGAGCAGGATGCCGTGGCTGAGGCAGTTGCGGAACGCCGGCCGGTCGAACAGCGCGGTGGCCAGCACGTGCATCGTGTAGAACCAGCCGCGGGTCTGCCCGATGTACTCGACGATGAAGTCACCCGGGTAGTGGTGCTCGAACCAGTCCGCGTTCTCGAACGGGTAGTGCACCTGGGCGAACGGCATCGACCCGGACTCGAACCAGCAGTCCAGCACCTCCGGCACCCGACGCATCATCGACTGGCCGGTCGGGTCGTCCGGGTTGGGGCGGACCAGGTCGTCCACCGCCGGCCGGTGCAGGTCGCTCAGGCGTACGCCGAAGTCCCGCTCGATGTCGGCCAGCGAGCCGTAGACGTCCAGGCGCGGGTAGTTCGGGTCGTCGGACTTCCACACCGGGATCGGGGAGCCCCAGAACCGGTTCCGGCTGATCGACCAGTCGCGGGCGTTGGCCAGCCACTTGCCGAACGAGCCGTCCTTGATGTGGCCGGGCGTCCAGTTGATCTCCTGGTTCAGCTCGACCATCCGGTCCCGGAACTGGGTCACCGCGACGAACCACGAGGACACCGCCTTGTAGACCAGCGGGGTGTCGCAGCGCCAGCAGTGCGGGTACGAGTGGGTGTAGGTGTCCTGCTTGAGCACCACCCCCCGCTCCTTCAGCTCCCGGATCACCGGCTTGTTGACGTCGAAGACCTGCTCACCCTGGTACGGCGGGACCAGCGCGGTGAACCGGGTGTGGTCGTCCACGGTGACGATGGTGGGGATGCCGGCGGCGTTGCAGACGTTCTGGTCGTCCTCACCGAACGCCGGGGCGAGGTGCACGATCCCGGTGCCGTCCTCGGTGGTGACGAACTCCGCGCCGAGCACCTGGTAGGCGTTGTCCCCGGCCTGCTCGACGAGGAAGTCGAACAGCGGCGTGTAGCGGCGGCCGACCAGGTCGCGGCCGTACACCGTGCCGACCTGCTCGTACCCGTCCAGTTCCTTGGCGTACGCGGACAGCCGCGCCGCGCCGACGACGTAGCGCTCCCCGCTGCCCTCGCGGTCGGGGGAACCCCGGTGCTCCAGCACCGCGTACTCGATGTCCGGGCCGACGGCGAGCGCCAGGTTCGACAGCAGGGTCCACGGCGTGGTCGTCCAGACGCCCAGCCTGACCGGCCCGCGCACCAGCTCCGGGGCGGACTCGTCGGCGGTCAGCCCGAACCACACCGACAGCGTCGGGTCGTGCCGGTCCCGGTAGACGTCGTCCATCCGGGTCTCGGTGTTCGACAGGGGGGTCTCACACCGCCAGCAGTACGCCAGCACCCGGAAGCCCTCGTAGATCAGACCCTTGTCGTGCAGGGTCTTGAAGGCCCACATGACGCTTTCCATGTAGTCCAGGTCGAGGGTCTTGTAGTCGTTGGCGAAGTCGACCCAGCGGGCCTGCCGGTTGATGTACCGCTCCCAGTCCTGGGTGAACTCCAGCACCGAGGTGCGGCAGGCCTCGTTGAACCGGGCCACGCCCAGGTCGATGATCTCCGCCTTGCTGGTGATGCCGAGCTGCTTCTCGGCCACCACCTCGGCGGGCAGGCCGTGGCAGTCCCAGCCGAAGCGCCGCTCGACGTGCCGCCCGCGCATGGTCTGGTAGCGCGGCACCACGTCCTTGACGTACCCGGTGAACAGGTGGCCGTAGTGCGGCAGGCCGTTGGCGAACGGCGGGCCGTCGTAGAAGACGTACTCGTTCTTGCCGTCGTCACCGGCGGGACGGGCCTCGACGGAGGCTTCGAAGGTCTTGTCGGCCGTCCAGTGCTCCAGCACCCGGCGCTCGACCGCGGGCAGGTCCGGGCTCGCCGGGACACCGGCGGCGGTCGGGTCGTGCAACGGATAGGCCATCGGGGGTCGCTCTCCTCATGCAGCTCACGCAACGTGGGTCTGCGAGGACGAACCATCCGGGGTACGCCTCGAACGGCGCTCCCGGTGGCCCGCGGTACCACCCCGCTTGGCGGTCAGGATCGACCGCCCGCTCATTGCCGGCTGTGACGGGCCGCACCCGTCCGGTTCTACTGGGCCGGTTGCCCGGCTGTTCTTCCGGAGGCTCACCGGTGATGGCCGGGTCATCGCCTTACGGCCGTCAACGATACAAGACCCACCCACCGCACCGCCGCCGAGTAAACGCGCGCGCCGGCACCCTAGGCTGGCCGGGTGATCCGGATCGAGTTGGACGAGCCGACGCTGGGCCGTACCCGGATCGCCACCAGCCCGCTCTGGGAGGTGCTGACCAGCCTGTTCGTGCTGCGCCGGCCTCCGAAAGAGGTGCCCTGGCCGTACACCGCCTGGGCGCGGCACGCACGGCGGGTGCTCGACGAGGTGCCGGCGGCCGCGCCGGCCCGGCTGCTGACCGTCGGCCTACCCGCACCGGACTTCCTCAGCCCGATCCCCACGTCGGCCGCGCCGACCCTGGCCGAACAACTCGCCGAACTGCGGGCGACGCCGGCTGAGGTGATCGCCGAGCAGATCCCCCGCTACTACGACCCGGACGACCTGCCGGAGTGGCTGGGCCCGTTCGTCACGGACCGGCGGGCCGCCCTGGACCGGCTCGCCGACGGCATCGAGGCGTACTGGGAGGCGGCCATCGCGCCGTGGTGGCCGGCGATGCGGGCAGCGCTGGACGAGGAGGTCCTGCACCGGGCTCGGGCGCTCGCCGCCGACGGTCCGGACGCCCTGCTGGCCGACCTGCACGAGCGGGTGCGCTGGGACAAGCCGGTGTTGACGCTGGTGAAGCCGTCGGAGCAGCAGTTCGTGGCGGTGGACCAGCGGCTGCTGCTGATTCCCCTGATCTTCTCGCAGGGAGCACTCGTCTGCGCCACCGACCATCCGGAGATCGTCGCCGTCTCCTACCAGGCGCGCGGGGCGGTGGTGCTCGCCGAGGGTGGGCCCACCTCGGCACCCCGGACCGCACCGGCCACGGATCGGTTGGCGGTGCTGGTCGGCCGGGGTCGCGCCCAGGTGCTGCGGGCCCTGGTGCGGCCGGCCACCACCGCCGGTCTCGCGGCCACTCTGGGGCTCGCCCCGAGCACCGTGTCGGAGCAGCTCTCCGCTCTGCTGGCCGCCGGCGTGGTGCACCGCCGCCGGGCGGGCCGACGGGTGCTCTACGGCCTGGAACCGGCCGGACTGGCGCTGGTGCAGCTCATCGGTGACGAGCCGGTGAGCGCCTCGGCCTGAGCATTCGGCTCGATCCGAATTCGTTTCGCACCCGTCCCGGTCGCTTCTAGCCTGCGTGTCGCGAGCGAACACGCGATCGAGGCGGTCGGGGTGAGCCGCACGTACCGCAGCCGCAGGGGATGGTGACGACCCCAGCGTCGGGAGGATCAGGCAGTCCGCGGCGTCGACCTGACGGTTGGCAACGGGGAGCTGTTCGGCCTGCTCGGACCGAACGGCGCTGGCACGACCGCGACCATCGAGCTGCTGAGCACCCTGCTCATCCCGACCGCCCGGGGAGGCCGTCCACCCGCCCGAC
>NZ_WBKR01000285.1 GCF_008868155.1 Micromonospora sp. ALFpr18c | reverse complement strand
GACGCGTCCCACCCCCGGTCGGCGAGCGGTTACCCGGCGCGGACCCGTTCACCCCTTCCGGGCGAGCCCGCTTCACCCGTTCGGGCCCGACGATCGAGGGACGTGGACCGGGAGGACGGGTGGACCGATGCGACCCCTGACACGCCTGTTGCGGATACCCCGCCGCCGCACCTCCGCGATCGTGCAGTTTCTGTCGCGACAAAAGCCGCACGACACCGCACTCCGACGACCCAAATTGCAAGATCGGCGGGGAGGGTGGGAGGTCGTCACCGTGGACCGGCCGCCGGAGCAGGTGCTTCCCGGCGGGCGGTGGCCCGAGCCGCTGCGGCGCCTGGACGGCGCCGTCGAGGTGCGGGTGCGGACGGCGCCGGGTGACCGGGGCACCGAGCTGGCTGCCCGCCCGCTGGCCGGGGCGTCCCCGGCCGTCGGGCTCGCCGCGCACCTGGTCGGCGACGACCCGAGGCTGCTGGTCCGCCGGACGTTGCGCCAGGTCAAGCAACGCGTCGAGACCGGCGAGGTGCTGCGCGCGGACCGCTCGGCGCTGGACCGGCCCGAGGCCCGCGGGTGAGGGCGCTGTGCTGGGTGGGCGCGGGCGAGCTGGCGGTACGCGAGGTGCCCGACCCGGAACTGCGCAACGAGCGGGACGTCATCGTGCGGGTGCGTCGAAGTGCCACCTGCTGCGCCGACCTGCCGCTGCTGGCCGGACGGGATCCGCTGCTGCGCACCGGTGACGTGCTCGGCGCGGAGTTCCTCGGCGAGGTCGTCGAGACCGGGCCGGCGGTCCGCCGGCACCGGACCGGTGACCGGGTGGTGGTCGGCGCGGGCGTCGCCTGCGGCGGATGCTGGTACTGCCGCGCCGGCCTGCACTCCTGCTGCGACAACGGCAGCACCGAGCCGGCGAGCGCGGACGAGGGTTGGGGACGCTCCGACGTCGGCTGCTTCGGGCGGCCCCGCGCGGCGGGCGGCTTCGCCGGTGGTCACGCCCAGTACGTGCGGGTGCCGTACGCGGACGCGAGCGCGTTCCGAGTGCCGGACGTGGTGGACGACGAACGGGCGCTGTTCGCCGCCGACGCGGCCCCGACCGGCTGGCTGGCCGCCGAGCTGGGCGCGGTACGCCCGGGGGACGTGGTGGCGGTCTGGGGCGCCGGGGCGGTGGGCCAGTTGACCGCCCGCGCGGCGGTGCTGCACGGCTGCGCGAGGGTGATCGTGGTGGACCGGCACGAGGAGCGGCTGCGGATGGCGCAACGGCACGCGGGCGCGGAGCCGCTGAACTACGACCACACCGACGTCTCGGCCGAGCTGCGGGACCGCAGTGGTGGGCGCGGACCGGACGTGTGTGTGGTGGCGGTCGGCGAGCCACCCGCCCGGTCGATCGCCGACCGCTTCGGCGTCCGGCTCGGCGACCGCCCGGACGCGCTGCGCGAGGCGGTGCACGCCTGCCGCAAGGGCGGCACCGTGGTGGTGCTCGGCGGGACCGACGGTTTCGTCGACGCGTTCCCGCTGGGCACGGTGACCGGCAAGCGGCTCGCCCTGCGCGGGGCCCGCCGGCCCGACCTGCGGGACGTACCCATGTTGCTGGACCGGATGGCCCGCGACGAGCTGCGGACCGAGCATCTGGCCACCCACCGGCTGCCGCTGGAGGACGCCCCGCAGGGGTACGCGCTGTTCCGGGACCGGACCGACGGCTGCGTCCGGGCGGTCTTCAGCCCGTGACCGATGAGCCATCGGAGCCGGCGGATGGCAGACTCGCGGGATGGCTGGGGAGCGAACGTACGACGTGGTGTTGTTCGGGGCGACCGGGTTCACCGGCGGGCTCACGGCCGAGTACCTGGCCCGGCACGCACCACCCGGGCTGCGCTGGGCGCTGGCCGGGCGCAACCCGGACCGGCTCGCCGCCGTGCGGGACCGGCTCGCCGCGATCGACCCCGCCCTGGCCGACCTGCCGCTGCTCAGCGCCGACGTGACCGACGCCGACTCGCTGCGCGCGGTGGCCACCAGCGCCCGGGTGGTCGCCAGCACCGTCGGCCCGTACGTCCGGCACGGGGAGCCGCTGGTCGCCGCCTGCGCCGGGGCCGGCACCGACTACCTGGACATCACCGGTGAGCCGGAGTTCGTCGACCTGATGTACGTCCGCCACCACGCCGAGGCGACCCGCACCGGCGCGCGGCTGGTGCACGCCTGCGGGTTCGACTCCGTCCCGCACGACCTGGGCGTCTGGTTCACCGTCAAGCAACTGCCCGCCGACGGGCCGATCACCGTGGACGGTTACGTCCGGGCCTCGGCCCGGTTCTCCGCCGGCACGTACCATTCCGCGCTCACCGCGTTCTCCCGTACCGGGCAGGCCAGCCGGGCCGCACGGGACCGCCGGGCGGTCGAACCGCGCCCCACCGACCGCCGGGTCCGGGCGGTGCCGGGCCGGCTGACCCGCTCGGCGGAGCTGGGCATCTGGACCGTGCCGCTGCCCACCATCGACCCGCAGGTGGTGCGCCGCTCGGCGGCGGCCCGCCCGGAGTACGGCCCGGACTTCCGCTACCGGCACTTCGCCGCGGTGAAGCGGCTACCGACCGTGCTGGCGGGCGCGGCCGGGCTCGGCGCGCTGGTGGGCCTGGTGAAGGTGCCACCCACCCGACGCTGGCTGCTCGGCCGGCTCAGCTCCGGGCAGGGGCCGACGCCGCAGCAGCGGGCGGCGGCCTGGTTCCGGGTCCGGTTCGTCGGCGCCGGCGGCGGGCGGCGGGTGCTCACCGAGGTGGCCGGCGGCGACCCGGGCTACGACGAGACGGCGAAGATGCTCGCCGAGTCGGCGCTCTGCCTGGCGTTCGACGAGCTGCCGCCGACCGCCGGGCAGGTCACCCCGGTCACCGCGATGGGCGACGCGCTGCTCGACCGGCTGGTCCGGGCGGGGCTCACCTTCCGGGTGCTCGAGCAGACCACCGCGGAGCACCCGGCTTGACCCTCGACCCGGTCGAGGGGGCAGGATGCCCGGCGTGAGCGACCTGCACAGCATCGGTGAGCTGGCCCGGGCCAGCGGCCTGACCGTCAGCGCGCTGCGCTTCTACGACTCGGCGGGGGTGCTGGAGCCGGCCCTGGTCGACCCGGTGACCGGCTACCGCTGGTACACCGACGAGCAGATCGCCCCGGCCCGGCTGGTGGCCGGGCTGCGCCGGATCGGCATGCCGGTGCCGGAGATCGCCGCCGCGGTACGCGCCGAGCCGGCCGCGGTGCACCGGCTGCTCGACACGCACCTGCGCCGGCTGGTCGACGGCCTCGCCGACGCCCGCCGTGAGGTGACCCGGCTCCGCGCCCTGGTCGACCCGGCCCAGCCGGCCACCACCACGCTGCTGCTCACCCCCGCCGACCTGGCCGCCGCGGTCGACGCGGTGCGCTTCGCCGTCGGCGCCGACCCGGAACTGCCGATGCTCTCCGGTGTGCTGCTCGACGTGGAGTCCGACGGTGTCCGGCTCGTCGCCACCGACCGGTACCGGCTCGCGCTGGCCCGGGCCGGGGCGGACGTCGACGGCCCGCCGGTGCGGGTGTTCGTGCCGGTGGATCTCGTCGACCAGTTCCGGCCGCTGCTCGACGCGGCCGACGCCTGGCCGGTGCGGCTGACCGTGGCGGGCGCGGATCTGCATGTGGCGGTGGCCGGCCGCACGCTGACCGGCAGCGCCCTGTCGTACGACTTCCCGGACTATCGCCGTCTGCTGCGCAAGGCCGTCGGCGAGCGGCCGGCCGCACGGCGGATCCCGGTGGACGTGGCGGCGCTGCGCGCCGCGCTGGCCGACCCGGCGGCCCCGACGGTGGCCCGCGAGCACGACGGCGAGGCGCTGGCGGTCACCGTGCTCGGCGTCGACGACCAGGGCGGCCTGCGCCTGCTGCCCGCCGCCGACCTGGGCACCGACGCGCTGCGGGTCGGCGTCAACGGTGGCTACCTGCTGGACGCGCTGGACGCCGCCGGCGCTCCCCAGCTGGTGCTGGAGCTGGACGGGCCGGTCGCCCCGCTGGCGGTACGACGGCCGGACGACGCGGACACCTACTCCGTGCTGATGCCGATCCGGCTGTAGAACCGGGCTCGTCACTCCCCGTCCCGGGTCGAAACGGGCGCGACGGTAGCATCTGGGGGTCCACCTGTGACCCCGGACGGAGGCGTACGGAGCAGCATGCTCGACATGGAGTTGATCCGGAAGGATCGCGAGGCGGTGGCGACCGCGTTGGCGAAGCGACTGGATCCCGCCGAGGTCACCCGATCCCTGGACGAGATCCAGCGGCTCGACCAGGAACGACGCGCCCTGATCACGGAGATCGACGCCGATCGGCAGCGCCGCAAGGCGGAGGCCCGCGCGTACGCGGAGGCGAAGCGCGCCGGCCGCGAGCCGGACGTCGTCGCGCCCGAGGCCGGTCGCCGGCAGCTCTCCGAGCTGGAGTCCGAGCTGAACGAGGTGCAGGGGCGGCTGCGCACCGCGATGAGCGAGCTGCCCAACCTGCCCGCCGACGACGTGGTGGCCGGCGGGAAGGAAGCCAACCGGGTCGTCAAGACCTTCGGTGAGCCGCCGGTGATCGAGAAGGTCCGCGACCACGTGGAGCTGTCGCGGATGCTCGGTCTCGTCGACCACGAGCGCGGCGTGAAGCTCGGCGGCTCCGGCTTCTGGATGTACACGGGGATGGGTGCCCGGCTGGAGTGGGCGCTGCTCAACTTCCTCATCGACGAGAACGTCCAGGCCGGCTACGAGTTCCTGCTGCCGCCTCACCTGCTGCTCGACACGGCCGGCTTCGCCGCCGGGCAGTTCCCGAAGTTCTACGACGACGTCTACCACCTGGACTCCGAGTCGGCCCCGCGCGGGCAGTTCCTGCTGCCCACCTCGGAGACGGCGATCCTCGGGGCGTACCAGGACGAGATCCTGGAGACGCCGAAGCTGCCGCTGAAGCGTTTCGCGTACACGCCGTGCTACCGCCGGGAGGCGGCCGGCTCACATTCGGACGAGCGCGGCACCGTGCGCGGTCACCAGTTCAACAAGGTGGAGATCTTCCAGTTCACGTTGCCGGAGCAGGCGGACGCGGCGCTGGAGGAGATGGTCACCCACGCCGAGAGCCTGGTGGAGAAGCTGGGGCTGCACTACCAGCGCAGCCTGCTGTCGGCCGGCGACGCGAGCGCCTCCATGCGCAAGACCCTCGACATCGAGGTGTGGATGCCGAGCATGGACAAGTACAAGGAGGTGTCGTCGGTCTCCTGGGGCGGCGACTACCAGGCCCGCCGGGCGGCCATCCGCTACCGGGAGCCGGGCGGCAAGCAGACCCGCTTCGTGCACACGCTCAACGGCTCCGCGCTGGCCACGAGCCGGCTCTTCCCGGCCATCCTGGAGCAGTACCAGCAGGCCGACGGCAGCGTCCTGATCCCCGAGGTCCTCCAGAACCGTCTGGGCACCGACCGCCTGACCCCCCGCTAGCCCGCACCCCCACCCTCTCCGCCGATCTTGCACTTTCTGTCGCTGAATTGCGGTGGTGTGCGGCTTCTGTCCCCACAGAAGCTGCAAGATCGCGGGGGCGGGGGCGGGAGCGACGGCGGGTTAGGGCTGTCACGCA
>NZ_WBKR01000284.1 GCF_008868155.1 Micromonospora sp. ALFpr18c | reverse complement strand
TCATCAACCGGACACAACCCGTCGATAACGTCACGAATCCGCAGCCGAGAACCGAACGCCGCGACCAACGGCAACGACCCCAACGCCTTCTCCACCGACGGCAACCCGAACCGCGCACGCTGTCTCACAGCCCGGCACGCTGCCATCAGCCACCCTCACCACCAACCCGCCGCGCCGAAACCCGCCCACGATCACCCACGTGCGGAATGCAGGGCTAGCGGCGGCGGTCGCCGCCCCGGTCGCGCCCGACCCGGTCGCCGGCGCCCCGGTCGAGGGTCGGCACCCGCTCGATGCCGGCCCGCTGGGAGGCCCAGTCGCTGTCCCCCGAGCCGGACGGGAACGGCACGACCTTGCCCGCGCTCTCCGCGTTGCCGGCGGCGGCGAAGGCGTTCCAGGAGATGTCCACCAGCAACTTCTTCATCTCGGCGTGCCGCACCGCGGCGTTGTGCTGCAACGCCATCCGGGCCCCCAGCACCACGCCGACCAGCGTGGTGGTGATCGCGCCGGTGGCGGCCAACACCTGCAGGCCGGTCGCCGGATCCATGCGCAGCACCAGGACCAGCAGCCAGATCCAGAACCCGGCGGCGAACACGCCGGCCTTGGCGACGAAGAAGAGGCTCACCGCACCGGGCTGGTACGGCTGCGGACGGCTCGGTTCGGCCATGGTGCTGCTCCTCGGCAGTGCTGCGGTCGAAAACGGCAGACGGGACGGGCGCTACGCCGGGACCAGAGCTTAGTTGATGAACAGCAATGATTACTGGTCACCTGACCCGGCTGCTCATCGATGCTGCCCGGAAAAAGGTCCCGTCCACGGGACAGATTGTGCGGTCAGTCAATTGTTTCCGGCCCGGGGCGTACTACCCTCGGAAGGCGCATCGCCCAGTGCTCCGGCCGGGAGGGAAGACCCGCAGGGATGGGTTCCGCAGAGGTTTCGCCGCAGATGGCCTTCGCCCGCTTCGTCCGGCGTGCCATCGACGACGCCCGCGATGAACGCGGATGGACCGTCACCGATCTTGCCTCGCACACGGGCGTGGGCCGTTCCACCGTGTTCCGCTGGCTGGCCGGGGACTGGCAGGATTATCCCGAGTTGGCCAAAGTGCGGGGCTTCTGCGCCGCCCTGGATCTGCCGGTGGCGGCCGCGTTCCGGGCGCTCGGCCTGCCCGACGCCGGCCCGGCTCCCCGCCGCCGCCACGACGACGGCCCGGTCGAGGCCGACGTCCGGGCGATCCTCGACCGTCTGGCCGACCCCAACGTCCCCGCCGAGGAGAAGCACCACATTCGCGACCTGCTCCGCTACCTGGCCCGCCGTCCCATCCGCCGCGCCGGCTGACGCACCCGGGTCAGGGGACGGTCAGGGTGAACTCGGCGGTGTGGACCTCCGCCCGCACCTGAAAGTCCAGGAAGAGGCGGTAGCGGCCGGGGCCTGGGACGGTCACCCAGAACGTGACCTGGCCGTCTGCCAACTCCGGCTCCGGGTGCACGTGCAGGTAGCCGAGGTCGCCCTCGCGCAACGCCACCAGGTGCCCGTACGCCCCGAGGTAGCGCTCCAGCGGTGCGGCACCGCCCGCCCCGTCGATGCGGAAGGTCAGCGGCACGGTCGCACCGACCTGCGGGCTGCCCTGGTAGCCGACGGTGAACCCGTCCACCGTCGTCGAGGTGGCCGCCCCGGGCAGCGCACGGGGCTGGTAGGCGCCGGGTGCGACCAGGTCCACGCCAAGGGTCACCGCGGTCTGGCCGCCGTTGTCGGCGACGGCGGTGAAGTCGGCGTACGCCCGCCAGACGCCGGGCTCGGCGAGGGTCAACGGCACCGACCAGGTGCCGTCCGACGCCATGCTCGGGTGCAGGTGCTGGTAACCGGTCAGGTCGCGCCGCACGACGATGAGGTGCATCGGCTTGTCGTGCACGACCGCGAAGCGGGTGACCGGCCGGCGCTGCGCGTCGCGCACCTGGAAGCGGAGCTGCCCCGGCCGACCGGCCGGGAACTCGGTGGCCAACGGGGCCAGCGTGTACCCGGCCGAGCTGACCGACAGGCCGCCCGGCTCCGCGCCCGCGCCATGGTCCCCGCTCAGCATCGCGCCGTGGTTGTGCGGGGCGCTGCCCGGCGGATCGGTGTGATCGGCGGCGAGTGACGGGGCACCCGCGCCGGTGGCGGCGCCGGTGTTGAGACGGCCGAGGCCGAAGCCGAGCAGCACCGCGAGCACCAGCCCGCCGACCACCAGCGCCAGCCGGAGCGTGCCCCGATCCGGCGCCGCGGAGACCTGGTCAGGCACCGCCGGCGTCCAGTGCGTGGACGGTGACGGGCTGCTGATCGGTCATGCCGCCCACGGTACCGCCGCACCGGGCGGCCCCCGGACGACGCCCGGACGGCGTGGCGACGGTCGCAATCCGCCGTGCCCGGGAACTTTTCCGCACCGGCGGACTCAGCCGGCCACGGCGAGGGCCAGCGGGAGCACGTCGGGCGCGCCAGCGCGGCGCAGAGCCCGGGTCACCATCGCCATCGTCCACCCCGAGTCGACCAGGTCGTCGACGAGCAGCACCGGGCCGGTCAGCCCGGCCAGCGCATCGGCCAGGTCGGCCGGCACGGTGAAGGCGTCGTGCAGCGTGCGTACCCGCTGGGCGCTGTTGCCGCGCGGCCCGCCGGCCCCGCCCGAACCGCTCGGGGTGACCTCGCCGAGCAACGGCAGCCGGCCCACGGCGGCGATCCGCTCGGCCAGCGAGCCGACCAGCCGAGGCCGCCCGCGGGAACCGACCGCGACCACCGCCACCGGGCGTCGCGGCCACGGGTCGTCGCCGTGCGCCCACGACTTCAGCACCTCCACCACGGCGGCGGCCACGTCGTCGGGCACCGGCGCGTCGGGTGCCTCCGGGCCGACCAGGTCGCGCAACCGGCCACCCCAGCCCAGATCGGAGAGTCGCCCGACGGCACGGCCCGGCAGCGCCTGCTCCGCCGGAACGATCCGGCCCTTCAGGGGTACGCCCACCGCGTCCAGCCCGGTCGGCCAGAGCTTCTTCGGCGCGATCTCCACGCCGGGGCGGCCCAGGAACGTCTGCGCGGCGGCGAGCGCGGCCGTCGACACGTCCGGGGAGAAGAGCGGGTCGGCGCAACGGTCGCACCGGCCGCAGTCGGTGGCCCCGGTGTCGTCCAGGCGTTCCCGTAGATACCGCATCCGGCAGTCCGGCGTCGACGCGTACTCCCGCATGGCCTGTTGCTCGACGGTGCGTGCCTCGGCGACGCGGCGCAACCGGGCCTCGTCATAGACCCAGGGCTCGCCGGTGGCGAGCCAGCCACCGCGCACCCGGCGGACCGCGCCGTCCACGTCGAGCACCTTGAGCATCAGCTCCAGGCGGGCCCGGCGCAGATCGACGAGCGGTTCGAGGGCCTGGGTGGAGAGCGGGCGGTCGGTGTGCAGGGCGGCCAGCACGGCCCGGACCTGCTGCTCCGGTGGGAACGCCAGCGAGGCGAAGTAGCGCCAGATGGCGGTGTCCTCGGCACCGGGCAGCAGCAGCACCTCGGCGTGCTCGACAGCGCGGCCGGCACGGCCGACCTGCTGGTAGTACGCGATCGGCGACGGTGGCGCGCCGAGGTGGACGACGAAGCCCAGGTCGGGTTTGTCGAAGCCCATGCCGAGCGCACTGGTCGCGACCAACGCCTTGATCTTGTTGTCGAGCAGGTCCTGCTCGGCGGCCCGCCGGTCGGCGTCCTCGACCTGACCGGTGTACGAGGCCACCGGGTAGCCCCGGGAGCGCAGGAACTCGGCCGTCTCCCCCGCTGCCGCGACGGTCAACGTGTAGACGATGCCCGAGCCGGGCAGCTCGTCCAGGTGGTCGGCGAGCCAGGCCAGCCGGTGCGCCGGGCTGGGCAGGTCGAGCACGCCGAGGCGCAGCGACTCGCGGTCCAGCGTGCCGCGCAGGACGAGGGCGTCACCCAGCTGCTCGGCTACGTCCTGGGTGACCCGGGAGTTGGCGGTGGCGGTGGTGGCCAGCACCGGGGTGCGTTCCGGCAGCTCGGCGAGGAACGTGCGCAGCCGCCGGTAGTCCGGCCGGAAGTCGTGCCCCCAGTCGGAGACGCAGTGCGCCTCGTCGACCACCAGCAGACCGGTGGTCGCGGCCAGCTTCGGCAGGACGCCGTCGCGGAAGTCCGGGTTGTTGAGCCGCTCCGGGCTGATCAGCAGGACGTCCACCGCGCCGCCCTGGATCTCGGCGGTGATCTCGTCCCACTCGTCGAGGTTCGCCGAGTTGATCGTGCGGGCCCGAATGCCGGCCCGCGCGGCCGCCTCGACCTGGTTACGCATCAACGCCAGCAGCGGCGAGACGATAACTGTCGGCCCGGCCTGCCCTTCCCGCCCGGCGTGCTCCCGGAGCAGGGCGGTGGCCACGAAGTAGACCGCCGACTTGCCCCAGCCGGTGCGCTGGACGCAGAGCACCCGTCGCCGGTCGACGACCAGCGCCTCGATGGCGCGCCACTGGTCCTCGCGCAGCCGGGCGTGGTCACCGGCCAACCGGCGCAATACCGCCTCGGCCCGCTCCCGTACCCCTGCCCGCTCCGCTGTCTCCACCCGACATGTCTACCAGCGCCGTCCGTCATTCCCCTGTTGATCAAGAGGTTTGCGTCATTCTCGGGTCGAATCCTGACGCAAACCTCTTGAACAACAAGGATTGCCGGGGGTCAGCGGCCGAGGACCGAGCCTCCGTTGACGCCCAGGACCTGACCCGTGACGAAACCCGCCACCGGGCTGGCCAGATAGCGGACCGCCTCGGCGATGTCGTCCGGCAGCCCAGCGCGTCCGACCAGGGTCGCCGCCACTCGCTTGGCGTGCCCCTCGGCGGTCATCCGGTCACCGAAGAACTCGGTCTCGGCGACGTAGCCGGGGCTCACCACGTTGACGGTGATCTGCTCCGGACCAAGCTGCGCTGCCAGGTCGTACGCCCAGCCGTGCAGGGCCGCCTTCGCCGCCGAGTACGGCCCACCGCCGCCACGCTGGGCGGCGATCGAGCTGACCAGGATCACTCGCCCGCCCGGTCGACGCAGTGCCGGCCGCAGCGCCTCGGTCAGCAACACGGCGGTGAGCACGTTGGCGTCGAGGTTGGCCCGCCAGTGCGCGGCGGTCCCGGCCAACGTGTCGGTACTCCCGCCCAGGTAACCGCCAGCGTTGTTGACCACCACGTCGACCGGCCGGTCACCAACCGCCGTGAGGACCGCGTCGAGCTGCTCCGGATCGGTCAGGTCCGCGGTCACGGCCTTGACGGCGTCCGGACGACCGCATTCAGCGACGATCCGCGCAGCGGCATCCGCCAACACATCGGCCCGCCGCCCAACGATCAGAACGTCGTACCCATCCCGGGCCAAGGCCCCCGCAACCGCCGCCCCGATCCCGGTCCCGCCCCCACTGACAACCGCAACCCGTGAGTCCATCTCCCCTACCTCCCCATCCACAGAACCCCGTCGATCATGAAGTTAGCGACCTTCGAGGGACTGTCAACTTAACGGTGTAACTGGATCTTGATGGGTTACTTGCGGCCTGCGGACAGGCGGCCTTCGAAGGTGATCTCGAAGGCGTTCAGGGCGGCTTTCCAGCGGGTGATCCAGCGGCGTTGA
>NZ_WBKR01000283.1 GCF_008868155.1 Micromonospora sp. ALFpr18c | reverse complement strand
ACCGCAGCCGTCCCAGCAACTCACCCGCGGTCCGGGCCGCCCGGGCAGCCTCTATGCTGGCAGCAGCAGCCGCCTTCGATCTTGTTGTCTTCACAAACACATGATCAACGGGCGGCTGCGTCCATGTCGGACGCCGCCCCCACCACATCCCAGCAGGTCAGACTGCTAATGGCGGCTGCCGTACTACGCCCCATCGCATCGGAATCCGCGATGATCACATGCATAGAGAACCTCGCCTGGCTCGGGCTCCCCCGTGTGGGAGCGATCCGTCGGATCTTGATCGGACTTGCGCTCTGTACCGCGAGGACGGGCAGCGTGCCTTCGCTTGAAATGACCGGCGCCTCGGTCGCGGCTACGCGGCGATTGGTGGCGGACCTACGGCGGCGATGAACGATGGAAGCTGGGTCCAATAAAAAACCGACCTCCCGGTTTTGTCAACACCGCCCGTGAAGGAACGTCACGGAGAGTCATCGACGGCTCGGTCGACAATTGGGCCAACCGAGACGTGATCGACATTTGCGACATTCTCCAGCCCAATAAATCCATCGGCGGTATAATGCCTTTGAGCAACATCAATAAGTTACCGGGGGGATTTCCATGAGTCAGCAAGTTGATGTCCCACGCCCTCTTTCGCGAGAACTCGGCCTGCCGGCGCCACCTATCCTCTCGTACGAATCCACGGTCCCGCGCTGGCTGGTCCACCGAGCAGCGGTTTCCGAGGTGCTACTGACGAGTTGGCATCGTGCCGACGATGGAACGTTCGCCTGCGGGGTCCAGTGGCCCCGAGGCCACAGCCTCTACGCCGGCACGAGCGCCGAATTCGACGCCCTGGTGATTGTCGAGACCGTTCGACAGGCGGGCATTCTGGTCGGCCACGAAGGATACGGAGTCCCGCGCCACAACCCCTTTATAATGCGGCGTCTGCGTTGGCAGCTCATCGAACCCCTCGTCCACAGCGGGGATCACCCGTTCAACTGTGTGGTCACCGTGCGGGGCATGGACGCGCAGATACGTCCGAACGGCGCGGCCGCCATCAGGTTCGAGTTCGAAATTCACCGTGACGCACGCCCGATCGCCTCGGCGACCGGCTGGACCCGCTGCGTCAGTCCCGCCACCTACCGGCGGTTGAGGTGGGGTGGGGGCGGCCCCAGGCTGGCACTACCGCAGATCTCCCGGCCCGTGGAACCCACGTCGGTCGGTCGCGGCGATCCGCGTGATGTCGTCGTTGCCGGAAGTCCCCGCGACGGCCTGGAACTGAGAGTCCCGATCGACCACCCCGTCTTCTTCGACCATCCCCTCGACCACGCGCCGGGGATCATGGTCTACGAGGCAATGCGCCAAGCCGCCTGCGTCACGTCGGGACGCCAATTCTCCATGGTGGGCGCGGACGTCGACTTCACACACTTCATTGAACTGGACCAACCGTGTCATATTTCGGTTTCGCTGAAACCGAGGTCCGGCAACACGAACGCGGACGTCCGTTTCTCGCAGAATGAACGAACCACCGCCCACGGTGTCGTCATGCTGGCTGAGCAATAGACGCCGAATGCGTCTCCTCAGCCATCTTGAGCAGATCCGGCAGTCTGGGAGCGGGCACCAGGCCGGGAAGAAGAATGCGCCACATCTGCGCGACCGTGTCGTTCAGCCTGGGCCGCTCCTCAAGCACCTGCGCCAACACCTGGAGACCCGTGAATGAACCTACGATGAAATGGGCGATATCGGTGGTATCGACCGTCGGGTCGATGTCACGCTCTTCGACGGCGCGGTCCAGAAACTCCCCGGTCATGGCAATCCAGTCCAGGTAAGGAGTTCTTCCGTCATGCTCGAGGGAGCCCCGCTCCAGGGTGAGCCGAATGCCGCCGCGAATCACCGGATCCCTGGTCATCTGGGTGGCGAGGGCGTGCGAGAGCTTGATCATCGCGGTCAGCGCGCGAGTGCCGGGCGCCGCCGCCCACTCGGCAATTTTCATCCAGGTAACGTGCTGCAACTCGACGACGGCCTGCGCCAACTCTGCCTTGGATCCAAAGTGGAAGTACAGAGCGCCTTTGGTCACTGCCGCCTTGGCGATGATGTCGCCGAGGCTCGTCGACTGGTAGCCGAACTGGTCGAACACGTCCGCGGCTGCCCGGAGGATCGCCGCTCGTGTCTGCTCGGCCCGTGCCTGCCTCACCATAGGCGACATCCTAGGGATTCACGTGGTGCGGCGGCCATGGTCAGCCGGTGACCGGCTTCCGGACCGTCGCAGACCCGAAAGTTCGACGGGTGCTGCTAACCGGTTCCACCGGATTCATCGGGTCGGCGATTCTGGCAGCGCTCCATCGGCGCCGAACGCCTGACATCCGCGTCCTCCTGCGTCCTCGGCACACCAACCCGCCCACCGCAGCCGTCACCGTGGTCTCGGCCGATCTGGCCGACCCCCGCACGATCGCCGGCATCTGTGACGATGTCGACCTAGTCATCCACGCCGCCTCATACATTGGGCCGGACCCGAGGCGGTGCGCCCTGGTGAACGAGGAAGGCACCGCGAACCTCGTCAGGACCGCCGTGCAGGCGGGCATTGGTCGCCTGCTGTACGTCAGCACAGCGGCGGTCTACGGCACCGGACCACATCGTGGAGCCGTCGAGGGCGCGTTGACGCCGTCGCCGTCGTCGCCGACCAGCACAAGTCGCCTCGCCGCCGAACAATCGGTCAGGTCGGCCGGCGGCGTGGTGCTCCGGCCGCACCTCGTCTACGGGGCCGGAGACCGCTGGGTCCTGCCCTCGCTGGTAGCCCTCCTGAAAGCCCCTGGTCTGATTGATGGTGGAACGGCCAAGATGTCCATGATCTCGGTGCGTGATCTGGCCCGCGTGGCCCTGGCGCTGGCGCTGGACCGGCCGAAATTCCCGCACGGCGCGATGTACCACGCGAATCACCCACGCCCGGTCAGCCTCCGTGAGGTCATCGAGGCACTCGCGACCTGCCTGGGCGTCAGCGCACCCGGGACCAACCTGTCTCGTGCAGCGGCCTCCGCCGCCCTCCCACACCTACCTGCTCGCGTCCTCGATCTCGCAGCCACCGACCACTGGTACGACTCGACGAGGATCTGGCGGGACGCTGGCTGCCAGGCCGGCCGCCCCCCGCACCAGGACCTGCATGACGCGACGAACTGCTGCTTACCGCGTTGCTGACAGGCCGGCAATCGCGGAGACCCGGGGCTCTCTCGCTAACGGCACGGCGAGTTCGGCATCAACCGCCTCCAACGCCACCGCGCCGCCGCCACTCCCAACGCCATCGAGAGCGTCAACGCTCGGATCCGCCGCGCCGTGCGCGCCCGCGGCCACTTCCCCAACGAGGGCGCCGCCCTCAAATGCGTCTACCTCGCCGTGATGAGCCTCGACCCGACCGGGCAGGGCCCGCGACGGTGGACGATGCGCTGGAAATCCGCTCTGAACGCCTTCGAGATGGCCTTCGAAGGACGCCTGACCGCGGGCCGAAAGTAGCCCTCAACAACCTGGGTTACACCGTTCGTTTGACAGACCCGCTGCAGCCGCGCTGCTACGTCGCCGGCGAACCAGGAGTAGAGGTCGCTGTCCGGGTCGAGGCCGGCGCGGATCGCGTCCCGCCAGTCCTGCCGATCGAGGACCGCGAGGTACTGCCGCACCAGCTCGTCTCGGTGCTCTGCAGTGCATCCGGATCGTTCCGGGCCTTCTCCGTCAGGTGGTCCGCGATGACCGCCGCGTCGGCGTACCTACTCACGGTCGGCGCCTGCCGGACGAGGTGAGCCACGTGGGCGGCGAGCACGGCCGATGCCGGCGGATAGTGCTCCAAAGTCATGCCCATGCCACCGCAGTCCGCCATGATCCTCAACAGCCGGCCGGCCCGTGTGATCGACCAGGTCATCGTCGACCTCGCTGCCGATGATGCCTCATGGAGATGGGCTGTCGTGGCGACCTTGCCCGCGAAGTAGCCGTTGAGGAAGTCGCCGTCGCAGGCATGACGTAGCAGCCACTGACGGGAGGCGGCGGCACCGTGGCGGCAGAGCGCCTCGATGACGTACACCCTTCCCCAACCGGTAACGCGTTGGGGCAACCACAACAGGGCTTGTCCGCCCTCGCGGCGACGTTGTAGCGCCTCGGCGGCCAGCGGCCCAAACCGGTCCGACAGCAGGCCAATCGTCTGGATCAGCGGAACGTCGTTATCTGCCCAATCGGTCGCGAGCAGCGCCAGCCCGACTGTCGCGGAACATCGATCAGTGCTGTGCCGCACCAGCCACCGGCCGGTTTTCCGAACCCGCTGCCGATCCGCGCGCAGGGCTGCCGCTGCGATGTGCTCGTTCCGATGGATCGGGACATCGACGTCACAGAACGCGTCAACGAGTTCGTTCGGTGGCGCATCGGCCGTGCCGAAGTGCGCGTCGAGAATGACGGCAACGTCAGCACCGTCGAGTCGCCGATCTCGCCGGGTTTTCGATCGACGCCGCCGCGGGTGACGCTCGTCGTCCGGATACGGCTCGCCGTCACGCGGAGGAGGAGATCCCGGATCTGGCCGATGCAGGCGCAGGGCGTGGTCGAACAGACTGATCTGGGGTCCGAGCGATCCAGGCTCGGTTGTCACGCTCACGGGCGGACCGAGGACTCGATTCTCTCGATCATGGCCGGGATCATGCCAGCACGAGACAGCCACGGCAAACAGCGTAGGCGGTGACGGTGCTGGGCAGCCGGTCGCCGCCGCTGGAATATCGGCTGCGGTCCGGCGCGTCGATCCGCCAAACTGGCGGCCGTGGATCCGCGTACCGTTACCGACCTGGTCGACCTCGTTACTTCCGGCCGGCGGGTGAAGTTCCTGCACTTCTGGGGACACCAGCCGCAGCCGGACGGCAGCGTCGGCGCCGGTTGCCTGAGCCAGTGGTGGCCCGCCCGATTTGCGATCGACGGACGCGAGTTCGCCACCGCCGAGCACTACATGATGTGGGCCAAAGCCATCCTGTTCGGCGACACGAGCATCGCCGAGCAGGTCCTGACCGCGTCGCATCCGCACCGGGCCAAGACGCTGGGACGGCAGGTGCAGGGCTTCGACCAGCCCGTCTGGGAGGCCAACCGATACGGCATCGTGGTCGAGGGCAGCGTCGCGAAGTTCGGCCAGCATGCCGATCTGCGGGCCTACCTGCTCGGCACCGGCGACCGGATCCTCGTCGAAGCCAGCCCTCTCGACGGGATCTGGGGCATCGGACTCACCGCCGACGAACCCTTCGCCGCCGACCCAAGCCGGTGGAAAGGGCTCAACCTGCTTGGCTTCGCCCTCATGCACACTCGTCAACGACTACGCCAGGACAGTCAATGATCGACACGGCACCCGCACCACCTGTCGGTGAGAAGGATCTCCTCGCGGCGTGGGTCGAGGGCAAGACGCCACGCGTGCGCCAGCGTGGGAGCCGCGTGCCGGCTGGGCTCAGGTTCGCGTTCTACGGACGGGTCTCGACCAAGGACTATCAGAGGGTGGTTCGGAGTGTTAGGTCCGTTTCTGGGCGAGGGTGAATACTCCGGGCTCGTCTTCGGTGAGGACCTGGCGGTTGACCATGCGTTTCAGCTTCGCGCGGGTGCCTTCGACGTGTTTCGGT
>NZ_WBKR01000282.1 GCF_008868155.1 Micromonospora sp. ALFpr18c | reverse complement strand
AACGCGCATCCCCGCCCACTCCCCCGTCGCCGCCGCCGTTGATCATGAGGTTAACGAGCGACACGCCGCAGCGTGGGCCCGTCCACCTCATGATCAACGGCGCGAGAGGGGGGTTAGACCGGCTCTGCCACCGGGGCTGCGGGGCCGGCCGTTCCCGTGTGAGCCGTCGCGGCGGGCTTGGGCTTGGCGTCGATGCCGGCCTCGGTGCGCTGCTGGGCCGTGATCGGCGTCGGGGCGCCGGTCAGCGGGTCGAACCCACCCCGGGTCTTCGGGAACGCGATGACCTCGCGGATGGAGTCGGCGCCGGCGAGCAGCATGCAGACCCGGTCCCAGCCGAAGGCGATGCCGCCGTGCGGCGGGGCGCCGTACTTGAACGCCTCCAGCAGGAAGCCGAACTTGTCCTGCGCCTCCTCCGGGGTGATGCCAAGCAGGTCGAAGACCCGCTTCTGCACGTCACCGCGGTGGATACGGATCGAACCGCCGCCGATCTCGTTGCCGTTGCAGACGATGTCGTACGCGTACGCGAGGGCCCGGTCCGGCGCCTCCTCGAACCGGTCGACCCACTCGGCGTTCGGTGAGGTGAACGGGTGGTGCACGGCCGTCCAGCCGCCCTCGTCCGTGCGCTCGAACATCGGCGCGTCGACCACCCAGCAGAACGCCCAGGCGCTCTCGTCGATCAGGCCGGCCCGCTTGGCGATCTCGATGCGGGCGGCGCCCAGCAGCTCCTGCGCCTCCCGGGTGGTGGCGCTCGCGGCGAAGAAGACCGCGTCACCGGGCTTGGCGCCGACGGCGTCGGCGAGCCCGCCCAGGTGCTCGGCGGACAGGTTCTTCGCCACCGGACCGCGCGCCTCGCCGGTCTCGGCGTCCAGCACCACGTACGCCAGGCCCCGCGCGCCGCGTGCCTTCGCCCAGTCCTGCCAGCCGTCCAGCTCCTTGCGGCTCTGCGCCGCGCCGCCCGGCATGACCACCGCGCCGACGTAGCCGCCCGCGTCGATCGCGCCGGCGAAGACCCGGAACTCGGTGCCGCGCAGGTAGTCGGTCAGCTCGGTCAGCTCGACGCCGTAGCGCAGGTCCGGCTTGTCCGAGCCGTACCGGGCCATCGCGTCGTGCCAGGTGATCCGCGGGATCGGGCGGGTGATCTCGTGCCCGGCCAGGTCCTTCCAGAGCGCCGAGACGATCGCCTCGCCGAGGTCGATCACGTCGTCCTCGGTGACGAAGGACATCTCGATGTCGAGCTGGGTGAACTCCGGCTGCCGGTCGGCGCGGAAGTCCTCGTCGCGGTAGCAGCGGGCGATCTGGTAATACCGCTCCATGCCGCCGACCATCAGCAGCTGCTTGAACAGCTGCGGCGACTGCGGCAGCGCGTACCAGCTGCCGGGCTGCAGGCGCACCGGCACCAGGAAGTCGCGGGCGCCCTCGGGCGTCGACCGGGTCAGCGTCGGCGTCTCGATCTCCAGGAAGTCCCGCTCGTGCAGCACACCCCGGGCGAGCTGGCTGGCCCGCGAGCGCAGCCGCAGCGCGTTCGCCGGGCCACTGCGCCGCAGGTCCAGGTAGCGGTACTTGAGCCGGATGTCGTCGCCGGCCTCGACCTGGTCGTCCACCGGCAACGGCAGCGGGGCCGCCTCGGAGAGCACCTCCAGCTCGGCGACGGTCACCTCGACCTCACCGGTGGGCAGCTCCGGGTTCTCGTTGCCCTCCGGCCGGCGGGTCACCTCACCGACGACCTTCACGCAGAACTCGTTGCGCAGCGCGTGCGCGTCCTCCTCGCGGAACACCACCTGGACCACACCGGAGCCGTCGCGCAGGTCGACGAAGATGACGCCGCCGTGGTCACGCCGGCGGGCGACCCACCCGGCGAGCGTCACCGTCGAGCCGGCGTCCGTCGCGCGCAAGCTGCCGGCGTCATGGGTACGGATCACGACGTACGTCTCCTCATCTGCGGTGCGGTCTGCCTCCGCATTCTGTCAGGAGTGCCGGAAACGATCCGCGCCACCCCGTCGACCCGGCCGGTCGGGCCGGACGGTTCGACGGGTGGCGCGGTCGGCCGGTGGGCATCAGTCCTCGGGAATGTTCCAGGCCGTGACCCGGATGACGGTCGTCCGGTCGTTGTTGATGGCGACGACCTCCAGCAGCACCATCCGCCACCTGTCCCGCTGTTCACGCGCCGCGGCGTAGTTGGTCCTGATGCAGAGCCAGGAGCCCTTCCGAAGTGGCACCTCGGCCTCGGCGGCGACCGGAGCGGAGCGGATCGCGTTGTTGCACTCGGCGGGCTTCATTCCCGCCGTCGCTGCTTCACTGCCCTCCACGCCGTTGGCCATCCTGATGAAGGGAGCACCCGGACAGCCCGCGTTGAGGGCCAGGTCCGAGGTGTTCGCTCCCACGTTGGCCCGTGGTTCGTCGAGGTCCACCTCCATCTCCTTGAAGCAGTCCGTGGGCTTCAAGGTCAGGCTCTGGTTCTCGTACTTGGGCTCGTACACGGTCTGCTCGCTGAGTTCCGGTGGTGTCCCCGGCGAGCGCGGCGGTTCCTCCGTCGCGGTGGGCGTCTGCGGGGGGTCGGCCGCTCCGGGCGTACTGGACGGAAGAGTGCCGGGCCCGGTGCTGGTCGAGCCGGCCGGTTGCCGGGCGGAGGCGATGTCGCGGGCGGTCTGCGCCTGGTCCAGCGCCCGCCACGAGAGGGCGGCGGAGCCGAGCGCCACCAGCAGCGCCAGGGCTGCCACGGCGATCACCACGAGGCCGAGCGGGCTGCGGCTCGCGGCGGGCGGGGCCGGTGGACGGGGAGGGTCACCAGCGCCCGCGAAGGGTGGCGGCACCTCGCCGCCGTGCGGTGGTGGCGGATCAATCGGAGCGGGTTCGGGCTTTTCTGGCCGCGGATCGGGTTGGCTCACCGCAAAACCCCCTGCATCGGCAGAAGTCAACGTCGGATGGGGAGTGAATTCGTTCTTCGGTCCGGAATCGGCACGCTATCAGGAACTCGCCAGCACTCGCGGCAGAGTATTCTTCGCCGACGCGATGTGATCGGAGGGTAGATGCCGGACATGCAGGATTCCACCGAATCACCGACGTCAACGCCGGGATCCGGCTACCGCGTCGCGCGGGCGATTCTGATCCTGACGGGGATCGCGGTGGTCATAGCGGCCACGGCCCTGGCACGGGACTACTTCGGCTGGGGGTCCGGGGGCGGGACGCCGGCGGCCACGGTGACGACGAGCGCCGGCCCGGCCCGGTCTCCTCTCACCAATCCCGAGCCGGGCACGCCACCGGCCAATGGCGGATCCTCGCCGGTCCGACTGGACACCCTGGCCGTCGAGGCCGGTGCGGCGAATCTCGGAAAGCTTCCCCGTCAACTGGCCGGTCAGCCCGAGTACGACCGTCCGATCGTCATTGGCTGCCCGACGAATTCCGGTGCGGACAAGCAGCGCGACGTCACATTCCGAGTGCAACGCCGATACCTTGATCTGACGTCCACCGTACGGCCGTTCTTTTCCTCGCCGGACGACCGCGACGGCGTCGTCTTCGTCTCCGCGCAGGTGGCGATCCGCCAGAAGGACGGGACGGTGACCCGGGTGACGCGGGGGCAGCAGTTCGAGGCACGCATGGACAGCCCACAGGACCTCGTGGCGGACATCGAGGGGGCGGACGAGTTGACGCTGCGGGTCGAGTGCCAGTATCCGGGCGGCTCGGTCATCCTCACCGCCGCCACGGTCAGCGCGGGCTGATCGCAGGGCAAGGCGCGCGGCCCGGCCGGTCGGGGCGAATCCGATTCAACCGGCTGTCTCGCCGGTTAACGTGGCGAAATGCGCGCCGTACCGAACTGGGCCGTCGCCACGGCGGCGGCCGCACCCGTGCTGCTGGTGGCCGGTTCGACGGTTGCGCAGGCGCGGCAGCCCGCCGGGTACGACCCGATCCGGGACACCATCAGCGAGCTGGCCGGGCAGGACGCCACCGACGCCTGGATCATGGTCGGGGCCCTGGTGCTGCTCGGCTGCTGCTATCTCTCGGTGGCCGCCGTACTGCACGCGGCCGGGCTGCCCAGCCGGTTCCTGCTCGCGGTCGGTGGCGTGGCCACCATCGCGCTGGTCGCCTTTCCCCGCCCGCCGGTTGGTGGTTCGCTCAGCCACGGCATCGCGGCGACGGTGGCCGTCCTCGCCCTGGCGTTGTGGCCGGCCGGCTCGGCGCTGCGGCTGCCACGCGGTCCGGACGCCGCACACCCGAGGCTCGCGCGGCCGCCGTGGGCGTTCCGCCGGTCCGTGGGGTTGAGCGCCACGGTGCTGCTGCTGGCCCTCTTCGGCTGGTGCGCCTTCGAGGTGACCAGCGGATCCCGCACGGGGTTGGCCGAGCGGGTGACGGCGGTGGCGGTGTCACTCTGGCCGCTGCTCGCGGTCCTGTCCGCCCGGCGGGCGCACCTGGCGTGGGCCACCGGTGGCGCCACCTCCGTCGGTCCCGCTCTGCCGGGTGTCGTACCCCCGGATCCCCTGCGACCAGCGCAGGGGCCGGATCGCCTCGCGTGAGGCGGGCCGCACGCGCGACGCGGGCCGCCGGAGTGTTCCGGCGGCCCGCGTGCGGTGCGTCGATCAGAAGACGCTGACGCCGTAGACGCTCAGCGCCTCGGTGACCGGCTGGAAGTACGTCGTGCCACCGGTGCGGCAGTTGCCGCTACCACCGGAGGTCATGCCGAGTGCGGTGCTGCCGGCGAACAGCGAGCCGCCGCTGTCGCCCGGCTCGGCGCAGACGTTGGTGCGGATGAGGCCGGAGACCGAGCCCTCGGCGTAGTTGACCGTGGCGTTGGTCGCGTTGACCGAGCCACTGCGCAGGCCGGTGGTGCTGCCGGAGCGCTGCACGGACTGGCCGACCGAGGCGTTGCCGGCACCGGTGATGTCCCGGTAGCTGCCGTTGTAGAGGTAGACGTTGCCGGCGGCGTTGGCCGAGTTGCTGTGCCGCACGATGCCGTAGTCGTTGCCCGGGAAGCTGGTGCCGGCACGGGTGCCGAGCAGCGAGGTCTGGGCGGAGTTCGAGTACCAGCTCGACGAGATGTTGGTGCAGTGCCCGGCGGTCACGAAGTAGTAGGTGCTGCCGCTGCGCACGTTGAAGCCGAGCGAGCAGCGCCCGCCGCCGCCGGCGTAGATGGCCTGGCCACCGGAGATGCGGGTGCTCAGCACGCCGGCCTCGGCCTCGACCCGGACCGCGCCGTTGGCCCGCGCGGCGGCGGCCTTGACCCGCTCTAGCTTGGCGCCGGTGACGGTGCTGTCGACGGAGACGACGACCTGGTTGGTGACCGGGTCGCTCCACCAGGCGGTGCCCGGAATCTTGGCGGAACGCTCCAGCTCGGCGGTCGCCCGGTTGAGCTCGGCGGCGCCGCGGGTGACGTACCGGACGGTGGCGCCGGCGTTGCTGGCCTTACGGGCGGCGGCCGCGTCGGTCACGGTGACGACGGATGTGCCGCTGGCGTCGATGTACGAGCCGGCGGACCGGTCGCCGAGCTCAGCGGAGAGGGCGGCGGCGGCGTCGGGCGACGCGGGCCAGCAGCGCCTCGCAGACCGGGTCGCCGGTGGCCTTGCCGGTGTTGCGGTGCGAGATCCGGGTGGCCAGCTCCTGGAACGAGACGT
>NZ_WBKR01000281.1 GCF_008868155.1 Micromonospora sp. ALFpr18c | reverse complement strand
CTCGCCGGACGCGCCAACATCGCCCACGCCCGCCGAGACCTCCACGACCGCACCGACACCTTCGCCGTCTACGGCATCTAACAAACCATGATCAAACCGGACACTCCCGAACAACGCCGGGGCCGTGCTGCCACGCCCAGCAACTACGCCTCTGACCATACAAGACACCCCCGACAGCAGCCATCAGCGCGCAATTCCCACGCGCGTCTAATCGGCGTACTGTCGGGTGTGGAATGGGGTGGGTGAGGTTCAGAGTTCGTGGCGAATCCGGGCCAGGCCGCAGGCGACCAGCATGCCGAGAATGACCAGCCCGGCCCTCGTCCAGGGCACGTCCCTGCTCGGTCGGACGCCGATGGAGACCGCCACCGCCAGTTGAGCGGTGAGGACAAGGCAGATGACGACGCTCAGCGCCCGGTAGCCGACCCTGTAGAGCGACCACCAGGTCACGGTGCCGAACACGGCCGGGACGACCATCAACAGGCTGAGCCCGATCAACGGCGTAGCGAGTTTCCACCGCAGCAGAGGGCTTGTAGCCCAGGGCGATGTCTGTCGGATCATCTGTCGATCACCACGGGAAGGGCAGCATGCCGGGGACGCCGCAGGCATCAACCATCGGAGCGTTCATCCGTCGGATTCTGCCAAGCACGACCGGTTCGGTGGTGCCGGGAAGTAGCGGCGAGGTGAGCGTGGGGCCGTCTCACCCGCCGTCGTTGAGGACGCGGACGACCAGGACGGTCCCATCCGGGCTGAACGAGTACAGGCTGCCGTCGGCTGGCGGTGCCGTCCGCCTGCCGAAGAAGATCGGCGCATCCCTCAGGTAGGCGCTGATCTGGCCTTCGGCCAACTCGCGGTAGAGGCGGCTCTCCACGCCTCGGAAGACTTCCAGGACCCTTCCCTGGCCCAGGGGTGCGCGATGCCGGGTTCCCTCCGCGGAGAGCCCGTCAGGTAGCGCGAATGTCGCTGCGCTGCTCGTCGCCCAGGCGGGGTCCAGGTTGAACAGCCCCGGCTGAAATGCCGGATCCTCCGTCCCTCGCTGGCGGGGAGTGGCATAGCCGCTGGCGGCGGCGCTGTTCCCGGCGAAGAGCAGGGCGGTGGCCGCCACGGCGCGGGTCAAGATCTGGGTGAACCACCCACGCTGCTGCTCGGGGATGTCGAAGACCTGGGGTGCACCGGACGGCAACTCCTCGGCCAGATCCGGATCGGTGATGATCTCGTCGGCGGGCGACGGTACGTCGTCGGGTGCCTGTCTCGCTTCGGGCTCCGGAGGGGAAACCGTGCGCGGTCGCCAGTACTGGTCCTCAGGGGCGCTGCTCAACAGGCCGTCAAGCTCCTCGTCGTCACCGGACCACAACTCGTCATCGCCAGGCGGGTCGAGTACGTAGGCGGTGATCCCGGCCTGGGTGAGGTGCGAGGCGACCATCAGCGACGGTGGGTGGCTTCCGCCTACCGACAACGCCTCCACCTGTACGGCGGCTCGGGCGAGCTGCCCGTGGATGAAGCTCGGCGGACCGTGAGTGCCCTTGCACTCCAGAATCACGATCTTCATCCGCCTGTGTCTCCTCGTGGCGTGATGGCCGAGCAGGATGTAGTCCGGCCGCATCTTGGTCCGCGAGACCGACTGCACTGCACCGCCGCCATCCACGAAGCCCGCCTTCAACGCCACCTCCGCGTCGACCGCGTGGAACGTCCACCCTCGATACTGTTTGCGTAACAGACGCTTGGCGACCACGAGGGCCAGGCCGATGCCCAACTGCTCGGACTGGGTCACCTTGTGGTGATAGACGACCTCGTTGGCATCCGGCGTCAGAGCGAGACGCCCACCGTTCTTGGTGAGCGTGGCGCAGTAGCGGACAGCGGCCCAGTGCCGAGCGACCTGTGACAGCGGGGACGCGGTCAACAGGGTGGTGGCCACCCCCAGCTCATGCAGCACCTGCGCGGGCGTGGTCCGCATGCCGCCCTTGCCGACGTCCACCGGCGTCAACGTCTTGTGGTGCCAGTACGCCTCGCGCTTCTTGGCGTGTGTCGTGGCGTACCGGAGCACGTCGTCGACGAGCTCGTGGGAGGAGTTGAGCGCCAGTAGCGACGGGTAGCTCAGGGACTTTACGAGTGAATCGATCTCCACGCCCACCCCCGGTGCCGACGCACTGCACGAGACAGGCACCCAGAGTGATCGAAGAATCTCAGAGTGTCAATGTTGCGCGAGTGTGCCAGCTCACTTCGTGTGCAGCAGGAAAATGCGGAGAGAAAGTCGGCGTACGGCCTGAGTTGCTAGGCGCGGCGGCGGGTTACAGCGAGACGATGACCGGCTGGACCTGGACGTTCTTGGTCAGCTGCTGCGGCGAGGGGATGGGTGTGCTCATCCTGACCGGCGTGTTGTAGCCGTAGATGACAACCCCGTCGAGGTGGTTGGCGCCCGGCCAGTTCGACTCCAGGTGGACCACCATCTGGGTGGGGAAGTTGGTCACCTCCTCGGCGCACGCCCGGATCAGGACGACTGGACGGATCGCAAGCACGTTTGCCGAGCCCTGTCGGGTTCCGGATCTGCCGGGTGCGGTCGCCGTTGACGTCAATCGCTGCCACCCGAACAGTTACGTGGCGTCGGCCTCGGGGCCGACGTCGTCCCGGTAGGTGGCCAACGCCGCCGGCAGCGGCAGCTCGTACTTGTCGCACAGAAATCGGGTCTGGCAGTATCGCTGCGCGTCGGCGGCCACGCTGCCGAGGACTGCGGAATTCATCCCGGCACCGATGAGGACACCCACAAATGGCACGACCTTGGCGACGTTTTGCACGGGAACCGTGGCGCCGGCCGGGCCCATGTGCTGCAGCAACTTCTCAAGGGCGGCCACGAGGCGATGGTCCGCGCGGAGCTTCTCTGACCATCTCACGCGTCCCTTGATCGCGCTGGCCGCTCGTGCGGTCTCGCGCAGCGGCCCCACCTTGGCGGCCTGTGCCATGAAGGACCGGTGTACCAGGCGTTCGATGAAGAGCTGTTCGGCGGGATCTTTAGCGTCGTAGCCGTAGGAGTACGCGATGCGCGACGCGATCGACGCGCTCAGGACCTGGATGACGAGGATGTCCGCGGTCATCGCGGCAGGAATCCCGGCGACGGGGACCATGGCGAGCAGGCCCATGACGCCACCTTCGACGGCGCCGGCGGTCCGCCACCTGAGTGTGTTGCGGGTCAGGAGCCGGTCGCACACCCTGAGGTCCTGCTGCCGCAGCTCAGCGAAACTGCCGAGTTCGAGGCCGCGCTTGCGCGCGACCTTTTCGACGCCCTTCGGGTCATTGAGCTCCAGGGCCCAGGCGTTGACCAGCTCCAGCAGCGCTGCCGCGGCTTCGGCCGCCGGTCGCAGGGCCATGCCGGCAACCGCGTCGCCGCCGCGACGGACCGGCTCCTTGATCGCCTCCGGCATAGCCCTGGTGGCGCGGCTCGCGGCTTGTCGCGCGACGTCACCGGAGCGATCGAGCGCAGCGCTCGCCCAGTTCGGCAGACTACGGCGGTTGTTGCGGCGCTGCCAGTGCTCGTTGAGCCTGTCCCACACCTGTCCTTCGTACGCGCTCATCGGGGTTGTGCCGTCGACGAACGGGTCGGTGACAGTACTCATTGAGGATCTCCATTCGGCTGCGACGACTGGGACATGATGGCACTGTCGGTCGACACGTGGGTGTCCCCTTGCTGCCCGTAGTCGCAGAGGTTGCTGAGGCGCGGCAAACGACCCGTTGGGGATGCGCCCCTGGACGATGGGCAAGCCACCGTGTGCACGAGGCGCTACCAGGCCATTCAGCCCTCTGGAGATCATCCGCAAGATCGGCGAAGCTCTGCCGTACTCTGCCCGAACGCCGAACAGGGTTTTTGGGTCGGCGCGCTCCGTGTGCAGAGATCAGGAGACATACCCAGTGACCAACCCCGTGACCCCCAACCCGTCGCAGCCCGAGCACGCCGGCGGCTTCCAGCCCTCGCAGGCGGTTGCCTCCGTGAAGCCCAAGCTGGGCAAGGGAATGATCGTTGGCCTCATCGTTGGTGCCCTCGTCCTGTTCTGCTGCGGAGTCGGTGTGGGATCGATCGGCAGCAACGGTGACGACAAGGCCACCGCCGAGCCGAAGGCTTCCGTGCCGGCTGTCTTGGAAGTCAGCGCCGCCCCGATCACCGTCGCCCCGACGACGACCGCGCCCACTACTGCCCCGGCCACCACGCAGGCGGCGCCGCCGCCCGCGCCGACCACCGTGATCATGCCGAACCTGGCCGGGTCCAATGCAGCCGTCGCCCAGGACAAACTCAAGCGGCTCGGCATCACCAACATCAAGCTTGGCAGCCAGGACGAGTTCGACACGCTGGTGATCCTGCCGGAGAACTGGACGGTGAAGAAGCAGTCCCAGAAGGCGGGTGCCAAGGTCGCGCAGGACGAGCTGGTGGTCCTCACCTGCACTAAGACGGGCTGATACGGCTGACGTCAACGATGGCGGCGGCCCCGGCTCGTCTGCCGGGGCCGCCGCTGTGTTCCGTGGGTGGCGGTTCATCACTGCGGCCCCTGAACGCCGAGATGGCGCTGGATCATGCCGGGCGAATTGACCTTCAGCAGAATGGTCCTTAAGTGGACGCACGGCTGAGGTGATTGACCGTCGGTGGTCGATAGCTTGGTCGGTATGGCCCGTCTACTGGGTCGCCCGGATGCGTCGAGTCAACGGCGCCTACGAGTGGCTGGACACCTGGGGCGGCTACGAACGCGCCGGTGCCGCCGCCGGCGCGGCGGCACAGCTCGCCTACAACCAGGCCCGGGAAGATGTGCTCAAGGAACTGGTTGGGAACCTGCACACCGCGTTGGACCGGGCGGGCTTGGGGGCGCTGCCCACCCCTGCTCCGGTTCGGCCCCCGGCCCGGCCGGAGCTGCCGGCGGCCGTCGAGCTGGACGAACCTGAGGACTGACCGCGGGTAGGCGGGGCGGATGCGGTTGGTGGAGGCGGGATGCGAGGTCGAGGTGAGTCCGGATCTGCTACCCGTCACCCTCGCCCGCGATGGCGTCGTCCTGATTCAGCAGGGGTCCGTGGCCGAGGTCAGGGCACTGCTCGACCGCTGGACGGTCCCGGTCGACCACCCGCACCAGGTGGCCGACGGGCTGACCGTCATCGCGCCGCGTCTCCGCACCGACGATGGTGGCAATGAAGCCGGTTTCACCGACCTGCCCCTGTCGCCACACACCGATCGCAGCCTGCACGCGCAGCCGCCCAGCGTGCTCGCCACGCTGATGCTCACGCCGGCGAGGGCCGGGGGAAGCGCCACACTGGTGGACGGCGCGCGAGTGCTGACGCTCCTCCGCCTTCGGGCCGAAGATGCCGCGATCGCCGGCCTGCGGCTGAGGACGACTACCGGTCAACTCGACCCACCGGTCGTTGAATTCGTCTCCGGCCGCGCCCGCATCCGCTACCGCGACGACCGGATTGCCGGTCCGTACAGCACCGACGGGCGTCTGGATCTCGTGGCCGAGTTCCGTCGCCTGATCTCCGAGACGACCCGTTTCCTGCACCTGGGCGCGGGTCACGGCCCCGGCGTTGTTCGGGAGTGTCCGGTTTGATCATGGTTTGTTAGATGCCGTAGACGGCGAAGGTGTCGGTGCGGTCGTGGAGGTCTCGGCGGGCGTGGGCGATGTTGGCGCGTCCGGCGAG
>NZ_WBKR01000280.1 GCF_008868155.1 Micromonospora sp. ALFpr18c | reverse complement strand
ATTCGGAGTCGACCACGACGAACCCCATCACGATCCACCCGAACACCGGCGGACCGCAACCACCAACCAGCACCGAATCTTCGCGCACCATGCTGCGCCTCGAAGACGGCGCCGTGTTGCTGACCTGCGAGAACAGGCCGGATTCAGACGTTGAAGCGGAACTCCACCACGTCGCCGTCCTGCATGACGTACTCCTTGCCCTCGATGCGGACCTTGCCCGCCGCCTTGGCCGCCGCCATCGAACCGTGCTCGACCAGGTCGCCGTAGGAGACCACCTCGGCCTTGATGAAACCGCGCTGGAAGTCGCTGTGGATGACCCCCGCGGCCTCCGGCGCGGTGGCGCCGACCGGGACGGTCCAGGCGCGTGCCTCCTTGGGGCCGGCCGTGAGGTACGTCTGGAGCCCGAGGGTGCGGAAGCCGACGCGGACGAGCTGGTTGAGGCCGGGCTCGTTCTGCCCGATCGACTCCAGCAGCTCGCGGGCCTCCTCCTCGGGCAGGTCCACCAACTCGGATTCGATCTTGGCGTCCATGAAGACGGCCTCGGCGGGGGCGACCAGGGCACGCAACTCGTCGAGGAACGTCTCGTTGGCGAGTTCGGCCTCGTCGACGTTGAAGACGTACAGGAAGGGCTTGGTGGTGAGCAGGTGCAGCTCGCGCAGGTGCTCCAGCTCGATCTTGGCGGCGGCGGCCCCGGAGTACAGGGTGGTGCCGCCGTCGAGCACCTCGATGGCCGCCTTCGCGGCGGCGACCGCGGCGGAGCGGTCCTTGCGGAGCTTGGCCTCCTTCTCCAACCGGGGCAGCGCCTTGTCCAGGGTCTGCAGGTCAGCGAGGATCAGCTCGGTGTTGATCGTCTCGATGTCGTCGGCCGGGGAGACCTTGCCGTCGACGTGCACGACGTTCGGGTCGGAGAAGGCCCGGACGACCTGGCAGATCGCCGAGGCGTCGCGGATGTTGGCGAGGAAGGCGTTGCCCCGTCCCTGCCCCTTCGACGCGCCGCGGACCAGGCCGGCGATGTCGACGAACGACACCGGGGCGGGCAGCACCTTCTGCGACGAGAAGATCTCGGCCAGCTTGCCCAGCCGCTCGTCGGGCAGCCCGACCACGCCGACGTTGGGCTCGATGGTGGCGAACGGGTAGTTCGCCGCCAGCACGTCGTTCTTGGTCAACGCGTTGAACAGCGTGCTCTTGCCGACGTTGGGCAGGCCGACGATGCCGATGGTGAGACTCACGACGGGCCAGCTTACGCCGGTGCCGGGCGGACCGGTCCAGGCGGCTCCGATTCCGGCGGCCCGGACGTCGGCCCTGGTCGCGCCTCGGTGGGTCCCGGCGCTGGAATCCCGTTGCTACCCTCTCGATGTCGCGTGCGGCGTTAGGGGGCGTTGTGGATCAGGTGACGGAATTCGACCGGCTGTTCCAGCAGACGCGACAGGCACTGGCGTCGATGCGCTCGACCGGGCAGGTTCCCGACGACCTGGACGTCCAGCCGGCGCGGGGCACCGGCTCCGCAGCGGGCGGCCAGGTCGAGGTGGTGGCGGTCGGCCAACGCGTCGAGTCGGTGACGGTGGACCCGCGCGCCCTGCGGATGGGCGCCGAGATGCTCGGCGAGCAGATCACCATGGCGGTCAACGCCGCGCTGGACGACCTGCGCCTTGCGGCCGGCGAGGCGGCGGACGCGCCCGCGGTCGACCCGGTGGCCCTGGGCCAGCAGCTCGACGAGTTGCAGAACGAGTCGGTACGCAGCATGGCCGCGATGACCGACGCGCTCACCGACGCGGTGCGGCGCATCCAGCAGGCAGCGAGGTGACGACATGCGCGACGACCTGCAGGTGCATCCACCCGCGCTGCGGCAGGGCGGCGGCCACCTGACGACGGTGGCCGAGCAGCTCGCCGCACAGTGGGAGGCGCTGCGCGCGCGGACGGCCTCGATGGGCGACATCTTCGGCGACGACGACGTGGGCGGTCTGATCGGCATGTCGTACCAGGTGGCCGAGGAGATCGCCGCGGAGTGCCTCGGGTCGGTCGTCGACGGGCTGCGGGGCTTCGGCGACGGGTTGGGCCTGATGGCCGACCAGTACGACCTGGTCGAGCAGGACAACGACGCCCAGTTCACGACGAAGAGCTGGTAAGGCGGGGTCGATGGGCATCATGCTGCCCGGCGAACTCGCCGGCCTGCTCAACGAGTTGGGCTACACCTGGCCCAAGTCGGACGAGACGAAGATGTTCGAGCTCGGCCAGATGTGGATGGAGATGGCCGACTCGCTGAACAACGCGGCGGCGGAGGGTACGGCGGCCGCGCAGCGGGTGCTGGCCGGCAATCAGGGCGACGCGTTGACCGCGTTCCAGGAGCGCTGGGAGGCTGACGGCTCGGCGATGTCGGTGCTGCGCGACGGTGGCACCGGTGCGCAGATGGTGGCCGCGACGCTCTTCGTGTGCGCGCTCATCGTCCTCGCCCTGAAGATCAACGTGATCGTTCAGCTGATCATCCTGCTGGTGCAGATCATCCAGGCGCTCGCGACGGCGGCGCCGACATTCGGGGCCTCACTGCTGGAGATCCCGGTCTTCAAGAAGCTCACCGACATCGTCCTCAACATGTTGATCGACCAGGCCATCGGGGTGGTGCTGGGATGACCTCACCCCTGCCCGAGCTGTACATCGGCGTCGACGTCGAGGCGGACGGGCCGATTCCCGGGCCGTACAGCATGATCTCGCTGGGCATGGCCGTGGCCGGTCGCCCGGACCTGACGTTCTACACCGAGCTACGCCCCATCTCCGACGAGTTCGTCCCGGCCGCGCTGGCCGTGTCGGGTCTGGACCGGGACCACCTGCTCCGCGAGGCACCCACCGCCCAGGAGGCGATGTCCGCCGCGGCGGCCTGGGTCAACGGGCTGCGCCGGATCGGCCGGCCGGTCTTCCTCGCCGCACCCGCGGTGTGGGACGGCATGTTCGTGCACTGGTACTTCGTGCGCTTCGTCGGCCACAGCCCGTTCGGTGCCACCGGCTCCGGCGTCGACCTGCGCAGCTACTGGATGGGGCTGACCGGCAGCGAGTGGGTCCAGACCCGCAAGGGCAAGATCAAGCACGAGCTGGGTCTGCACGACGTGCCGCACACGCACCACGCCGGCGAGGACGCCGCCGAACTGGCGCAGGTCTTCGACGCGGTGCTACGCCGTCGGCAGGCGGGCAAAGGCGCGGTGTCGCCCCACGAGCAGGCGGCCGAGGGCGCGGGCGCGGTGTCGCCCCACGAGCAGGCGGACGAGGGCGCGGGCGCGGTGTCGCCCCGCGAGCAGTCGGGCGAGCCGACGTGACCGGCCGTCGACGGGACCTGCCGGACGGCGCCACGACGGCCGCCCGGGGCATCGTGGCGCAGGCCGCCCGCAGCATGATGCGGCGGGCCGACGACGTGGCGGGCGAAGCGGGCGAAGCGGCAGCCACCCGCGCCGCCCGGCAGATCCCGCAGGGCTTCACCGAACGGCAGTGGACCCGGTTCGCCCGGGGTGCCCGGCAGACACAGCGGCAGGCCGGGCTGCCCGACGGGGACCTGGTCGCCCACGGCAGCCGCGTACGCGGCACCGCCCGCCCGGACTCCGACATCGACGTGGCGCTCATCGTCGACGACAAGACCTTCTTCGACCTGGCCGAACGGTCCCTGTCCCGGGCCCCGGACGGCACCCGGCTGCGCAAGACGATGCTGCGCCGGATCAACGAGAACGGTCAGCTCGCCAGCTTCGACCTGGGCACCGACTTCACCCATCTGCGGCGCGAGCTGATGGACACCCACGTGCCCCACAAGGTGCAGTTCTCGGTGCTGCGTCGGGGCGGCAAGTTCGACAACGGCCCGTTCCTCCCGCTCGATTGAGCGGTTCCGCATCTGGCAAGGTGGCAGACGTGCAGACGACGTTGCAGTTCCTCATCATGGTCGACGGTCCGCTGACGGCGGCGGAGCTGCTGGACCTGATCCGCACCCGGCTGCCCGACGCGGTGCCGTACCGACGGGACTCGGTGGACGTTCGCGGCAACCTGCTGGAGATCAACCCCAACGAGGACGCCGACCCGCGGCTCGCCGCCACCGACGAGGACGACTACCTCTACTTCCGGTGGCGGGTGGAGCTGACCCCGATGGACCGGACGGTCGACGAGGGGCACCAGATCGCCCTCGCCCGGGAGTTGCTGCGGGCGATCGAGGGGCCGCAGGTACGGGCGACCGTGTGTGCCGCGTTCGAGGACCGGGTCTGATCCGCTCTCAGCCGAGCAGGCGGGGAGCGATGACCGCCTCCCGCACACTGCCGTCCGCACCGCGACTCACCTCGTACGCCGAGACGCCCTCGCGGTCCGCGATGGCCTCGACCAGGCGGGTGCCCCGGTAGACCAGGCCGACGCCGTCGTCGGTGCAGTGGCTGGTCGGCAGCGTCCCGTCGCCGACCAGCTCGTGCATCAGCGGTCTGCGCTGGCCCTCGCTGTCGTAGTGCACCCCGTTGCCGTACGGCAGCCAGGCCAGCCCTCCGGTGAAGCCGCGCAGGCGGGGGCCGAAGCTGTCCGTGGCGCCGCCGACGTGCCAGCAGATCGACCCGGCCGAGACGCCGGCCAGCACGACGCCGGCCTGCCAGCACTCGTGCAGGATCTCGTCGAGCCCGTGCACCCGCCAGACCGCGACCAGGTTGGCCACGCTGCCGCCGCCGACCCAGATGACGTCCTGGGCGAGCAGGTGGGCGCGGACGTCCTCGACGTTCGGCATGGGGAACAGGGCGAGGTGCGACAGGCGGAAGCGGGTGTCGGCGAACGCGCCGTAGACGGCGGTCAGCGAGGTGGGCTGGTCGCCGACGGCCTGCCCGAGGTAGCACACCCGTGGCTGCGTACCGGCCTCGGCCAGCTCGGCCGCCAGCTCGAAGACCGGCCCGGGACGCAGGTCGGACGGGCCTCGGTCGCCCCGGAGGAAGCCCATGCTGGTGGCGAGGATGGTCGGGTCGCTCGCGGGCATCGGGCGCGTCCTTCCGTCGGGGCGGGGGCGGCGTCCATCCTGCCCCAGTCGGTCGCCGGGCGGTCAGCCGCGTGGCTCGGTCGGGTGGCTCAGTCGGGTGGCTCAGCCGGGTCGCCGCTGGCGGGGCACCACGACCTCGGGCGGCAGCTCGTCGAGCGGCCGCTCGGCCGGCGGCAGGTGGGCCGCCGCGGCGCGGGGCAGGGTGAACCGGTCCGCGGCGGCGGGGCCGGCGGAGACCGACTCGCGCAGCATCCACCGCACCTCGTCGGCCGTCCAGCCCAGCCCGGGTCGTGCGGCGATCTCCCGGATCAACCGCCGGCCGACCCGCGTGTCGTCGTCGTAGAAGCGCATGCACCGGTGATGCGTCCACATGCCGAGCGCCCGCAGACCCGCGTCGTCCAGCGAACGGGCCAGCCGGCCGCAGGCGGTCTCGGCGAAGGGACGCTCGGCGTCGCCCGCCCGGTCCCGTTCGATGGCGCCCACGGCGGCCGGCGCCACGGCTCGCATCCGGCGGTAGAAGGACTGCGCCACCGCGCGAGGCAGCGGCGGGAACGAGCCCTGTGTCGACGCCGCCGCCCAACCCGCCACGCTCGCCATCGCCGCACCCCTTCTTGAGTTGGTGGCCGGACGCTACCCGCCACGACCGACACTTCCGGGCGTAAACCCCCCACCAGGCCCTCTTTCCCCTGGCGATCAAGAGGTTCGCGTCACGGGCCACGGCGTGTCGTGACGCAAACCTCTTGATCATCG
>NZ_WBKR01000279.1 GCF_008868155.1 Micromonospora sp. ALFpr18c | reverse complement strand
GTGTGGCGGCCGGCCGCGCGGCGGGCGGAACTGGCGGGGCGGGACGCGCTCCCGCGCTCCGCCGCCCCCCACGGGGCGGAGCGCGGGAGCCCCCCGTCCCGGCTACTGCAGGAACGCCCCGAGGGGCGACAGCAGCAACCGGCCGAGCGCCGCGGCGTTGTCGTCCAGCCGCGTGCGCTCACACTCGTGGGCCTCCGGATCGTGCCGGCACCGCCAGATCTTCTGCGCGTTGCGCCACGCGACATCGCGGGTGTACTCGACCAGCTCCCCCTGGTACCAGTCGTCGATGTCGCCGTTGAGCATGTCGATGAGCAGCTGCCACCGCTCCAGGTAGCCCCGGCGCAGCCCGGGGATCTTGTCGGCGAAGATGTTGTTGATCTCTAGGTAGTCGTGGTGCTGGTCGCTGCCGTCGACCGGCTCCGACTCCAGGTGGTCGAACGTGGTCACCAACGCGAACGGCAGATCGAAGTTGATGTGCGCGTTGACACCCGCCGCCGCCGAGGGCAACGGCCGGGCGTCCGGCCCCCGCATCCGCTCGAACAGGCACGACCAGGCCTTCGGCGTACCCGGGCTGGAGTCGGTCCACATCCGCATCGCGTCGAAGTAGCGGGCCGCGAACTCGACGTCCAACCGGGAGAGGAACACCGGGTCGACGAAACGGTCGTCGTACAGGCCGTCCAGCACACTGCTCGTGATGGTCAGGTAGAGCCTGTTGAAGTCGGCCAACGGGCAGCTGTCCTCCAGCGGTGGCAGCCGCACCAGCAGGTCCTGAAGTTTGGTGAGGTGATCGACCACGGCCGGCACGTCCGCGGGATGGTCGGCGAGCAGGTCGACGATGTCCCGGTGCACGGGCCCCCAGACCGGTTCGGTCATCTCTCCTCCATGGTGGTCCGCGGCACCCCCGTGCCGCCGTCGACGGGGCTCAGCCTCTCAGCCGACACCCGATCGCCGGATCAGTAGAACGACGTATCCGGGCGCGCACACGCGCCCGTTGACGGACCGGTCGGTCAGCCGCGCCGGTTGCGCAGGTGGATCGCGCTGGCCTGCACACGGGTGCGGACCTGCAACTTGTCGAAGATGTGCGACACGTGCACGCCGATGGTCCGCTCGCTGATGAACAGCCGCTGCCCGATCTCCCTGTTGGTCAGCCCCTCGGCGACCAGGGCGAGCACCTCACGTTCGCGCACGGTGAGCGTCGCCAACTCGTCGTCGACCGCCTCGCCCGACGGGGCGCCACGGCCGGTGTCGGTGTGCTCGCGCTCCTCCAGCGACACCCGGGCCCGCCCGGCCAGCTCGCGGATCTCCGAGGTCAACGGCACCGCGCCCAACCCCTGCGCCACCTGGTACGCCGCCCGCAGCAGCTTGCCCGCCGTGGCCACCCGGCTGCGCCGGGCCAGCAGCGCCTCGGCCTGCCGCAGCCGCGAGTACGCCGCCGGGTAGGGGTGGTTACGCCGGTCCCACTCGGCGACCGAGGCCGCCCACAGCTCCGGGTCGCTGCCGTCGAGGCGGCTCACCTCGGCGGCGCACAGCGCCAGGAACCCGTCCACCACCGACCGCACCGGACCGGCCGCGGACGCGCTCTTGCGGGCCACCCGCTCGGCCACGTCCCGCAGCCGGCGTACGGCCGTCGGGTCCACCGCCACGCTCCGGCTGGCGTGCGCCTCGGCCTCGGCGCGCAGGCCGTGCCAGACCAGCGCGGACAGGATCGTCACGTCGTCGGAGCGGCTCTCGGTCAGGCCGCGCTGCACCGCCTGCCGCGCCACGTCGTGCCGGCCCTCCCACATGGCCAGCCCGGAGCGCAGGGTGAGCAGCGGAATGACGTGTCGCGCCCCGCCGCCGGCGAGCAGCGTCGCCACCGCGTCGAGGTCCCGGCTGGCGGCGTCGATGTCGCCGTAGCCCACCGACAGCCGGCACCGGGCAAGCAGCAGCTCGACGGCGTCCGCACCGGACGGTCGGTGCCGCAGCGCGGCGGCCACCACCTTCTCCGCCTCGGCCCACTGCCCCACCCGGAACAGCCCGTTGATGGCGATGGCCAGCAGTCGGGTCTCCCAGGTGCGGCCCAGACCCAGCTCGGCCACCCGCTCGGCGCCGCGGCGGGCCACGACCACACCCTCCTCGAGGATGTTCAGCGGCCCGGTCAACAGCTCCGCCAGGTGCAGGTACGCGCAGGCCACGTCCTCGGGCTGGCCGGCGCGTTCGGCGGTGTCGAGGGCGTCGCGCATCACGGCGAGGCCGGCGTCCGGGTCCTCCAGGTAGGCGTCGCTGAAGCCCAGCGCCGAGCTGGCCAGGACGACCTCGGTGGCGGAGCCCTCGACGTCGACGGCCAACGCCAACGCCTCGCGGGCCCGCCGGCCGGCGTCGGCGTAGCGGCCCAGGTGCAGCAGCAGCTCGGCCAACCGCGCGGCGGCGGTGGCCCGGTCGCGCGGGGAGCAGTCCGCCGCCTCCAGCGCCCGCTGGTACTCCTCCTCGGCCAGCGCCGACCGCCCGGCGGCGGCCAGGTAGCGGGCCCGGCGGATGTGCAGCTCGCAGCTCGGCTCGCCGCCGCGCACGGCGACCAGCTCCTCCAGCAGGGCCAGGGCCCGGGCGTGCTCCCCACAGTGGTGCGCCGCCTCGGCCGCGTTGCCGAGCAGCTCGACCCGGTCCACCGCCAGCGAGCCGGAGTCTCCGGCCAGCTGCAACGCCGCCGACCAGTGCCGGTGCGCCTCGGCGTAACCGTGCAGCCGTTCGGCCTCCTGCGCGGCGGCCACCGCCGCCGGCAACGCCCGCGCCGGCTCGCCGGCCAGCCGCCAGTGGTGCGCCAGCCGGGCCTGGTGCAGCTCGCCCGGCGCGGCGGTCAACGCCTCGGCGTAGCGGCGGTGCAGCCCGGAACGCTCGGCCGGCAGCAACTCGTGCGCCAGCACCTCGGCGACGAGGCGGTGCCGCAGCCGGTACCCGTCGTCGGCGCCCACCAGCAGCCGGTGCGCCACCGCGGCGCGGGCCGCCTCGATCAGCTCGTCCTCGGGCAGCCGGAGCACCTCGGCCAGCAGCCAGTGCTGCACCGGTTCGACGCCGGCGGCCACCGCGTGCACCACCGCGTGGGCGTGCTGGGGAAGCGCGTCGACCCGGTCGAGGAAGATCTCGCGCAGAGTCTCGGACAGCCCGTCGCGGCCGTCGCGCAGGTCGCGGGCCAACTCCTCGATGACGAACGGGTTGCCGCCGCTGCGCTGCCACACCTGCTCGGCGGCCTCGGCGGGAAGCGTCCGGCCGACCACCGCCGCGGCGAGCTCCTCGGTGCCGGCGCGGTCCAGTGGTGCCAGGTCGAGCACCCGCACCGTCCGCAACCGACGCAGCTCGGTGAGGACCCGGCGCAGCGGATGCGCGCCCTGCAGCGACTCGGCGCGTACCGCCGCCAGCACCGACAGCTGAAGGTCACCCAGGCCGGCCAGCAGATAGAGCAGCAACTGCCGGGTGCTGCGGTCGACCCACTGCAGGTCGTCGAGGATCAGCACCAGCGGCCGACCCTCGGCGATCAGGTGCAGCCCCCGGGCGACCCGCTCCAGCAGCGCGCCCGCGCCGTCCGGGCCGGCCGTCTCGTCGGCGAACATCTGCAACAGCCCCCGCACCGCCGAGGACGTGCGGGCCCGCGACGCGGACAGGTCGGCGTCGAAGCGGCGCAACGCCTGCAGCAGCGGGTGCAGCGGTGAGGCGTCGCCGATGTCCAGGCAACTGCCGGTGAGCACCAGCGCGCCCTGGTCACGCAGCCGGTCGCCGATCTCGCCGAGCAGCCGGGTCTTGCCCACACCGCTCTCGCCGGTCAGGAAGACGGCGGCGGTCTGCCCGTGCGCGGCGTCACCGAGCAGCGCGGACTGAATCGTCCGCACCAGCTCGGCCCGACCCACGAGCGGTGCGGTGTCCACATCGCTGGCCATGGGACGCAGCCTAATCACAGGTCGCCGCACCGTTCTACGGCCATCTGCCGCTTGTGGTACTCCTCGCGTCGACATTGCGACTAAAGGTTGCGAGTGGCCGACATACGTCGTTCTGCCGATCCCCCGTCGGCCCAGGAATGCCAATCTCCAGGTCGTCAGCCGTCAGCGGGGGGAAAGGCCGGTGCGCTTACCCATGACCACCACCATCGTCGACGCGCAGCCGACTCCGGGCACGCACTGGCCGGTGCCGGAGGAGAGACGCACCGTCACCGTCCTCTTCGCCGACATCGTCGGCTCCACCGCGCTGGTGGACCGACTGGACCCGGAGGACGTGCGGGCGCTGCAACGGGCCTACTTCGACACCGTCGCCGCGGTGCTGCACCGCTGGCACGGGGTGGTCGAGAAGTACGTCGGCGACGCGGTCATGGCGCTCTTCGGCGCCCGGCACTCCGACGGCTTCGACGCGTACCGGGCGGTGCGCGCCGGACTGGAGATCCAGGCCGCACTGGACCGCCGGCCGATGGTCGGCGACGTCCGACTTCGCGTCCGCGTCGGTGTCGCCACCGGTGAGGTCGTCGTCGACCTGGGTGGCGCCGTCAGCGGCGGCCACGGCGTGGCCAGCGGCGCGGTGATCACCACCGCCGCCCGCCTGCAGGAGTACGCCCCACCCGGCGCCGTGGCGCTGTGCGCGACCACCGCTCGGGCCACCGCCGGGCTGATCGCCCAGCGCCCCCTCGCTCCGGTGCCGGTCGCCGGCCGGGTGCCCCCGATGCCGGTCTGGCACGCCGTCGGCCCGGTACGCGCCGGCACCGACCGGCACGACGGCCCGCTGATCGGCCGTCGCCGCGAACTGGCCACCCTCACCGACCAGGTGAGCCGGGCGATCCGCGAGCACCGGCCGCGCTGGGTGTCGCTGGTCGGGCCGAGCGGCAGCGGCCGCAGCCGGCTGCTGCACGAACTGACCCGGGCACTGCACACGGTGGACGGTCGCGCGGTGCACTGGTGCGTGGTGAGCTGCCCGCCGTACCCCGACCAGGTGTTGGCACCGGTGGCGGAACTGCTGCGCGGCCTCGCCGGGATCCGGCACGGCGACGGCCCGGCGCTGGTCCGCGACCGGTTGGTCACCGCCCTGACGCCGCTGCTCCCGCCGGCCGGGGTCGTGGAGGCGGTTCCGGCGTTGCAGCGGCTGCTGGCCACCCCGGACGGCTCGACCGAGGCGCTGGCCGGTGCGGCGATCTGCCGGGACGCCCTGCTGCGCCTGGCCGCCGTCCGGCCGCTGATCGTCGCCGTGGACGACGTGGACCGGGCCGCGCCCGAGGTGAGCCGGTTCCTGCACGCCCTGTTCACCGCGGCCACGACGCGCGGGTTGCCGCTGGCCGTGCTCACCGTGCACCAGCCGCAGTGGGCCGACACCCGACCCGGCCCCGCCCGACGGGTGGCGATCCGACCCCTGGCCACCGTGCAGTCCGGGCGGCTGCTGCGCCACCTGCTGACCCGGGCCGGTCAGCCGGTGGCCCTGGTCGACCGACTACTGCCACTGGTGGGCGGACGACCCGGGCACGCGGCCGCGTACGTGGCGTCGGTCGCGGCGGGCGCGGACCCGGTGGCGCTGCCCGAGGCGGTACGCCGTGCCGTGGGCGCGGAACTGGACCACCTCGACGGCGAGCGGCGGGCGGTCCTGATGGCCGCCGGCGTCCTCGGCGGCGTGATCTGCGGCGCGACGGTCGACCGGGTACTCGGCTGGCGGTCCGGCCGGTCCACACCGGCACTGCACGGCCTGGTCACCGCCGGGCTGCTGCTCCCCCGCCGCGCCGGCGGGTACGCGTTCGCCGCGCCCGCACTGCGCCAGGTCGCCACCGAGCGGCTGCCCCGTGCGCTAAGAGCCGTCTTCGCCCGCCGGGCGGCCGACGCCCCCCAC
>NZ_WBKR01000278.1 GCF_008868155.1 Micromonospora sp. ALFpr18c | reverse complement strand
GCCGGTCAGCGGGTCGAACCCACCCCGGGTCTTCGGGAACGCGATGACCTCGCGGATGGAGTCGGCGCCGGCGAGCAGCATGCAGACCCGGTCCCAGCCGAAGGCGATGCCGCCGTGCGGCGGGGCGTCAGCGCCGGCTGGTCGGTTGTCGGGACCTTCCACTCCGGGGCGGTCGCCGTGCCGGGCGTTCCCGCGCGGCGGTTGGACGTGACCGACCGGGCCGCGGTGCGCGCGCTGGTCGCCGAGGTGCGGCCGGACGCCGTGGTCGGGACCCCCTACCGGTACCGGGACTGGGCGGTCACCGCCGACGGGGCCGCGTACGTGGCGGTCGCCGCCGCCGAGGCGGGTGCCCGGTTGGTGCACGTGTCCAGCGACGCGCTGCACGCCGGCCGTCCGGTGCCGTACGCCGATGACGAGCCGCCCACGCCGGTGCACGCGTACGGCGCCGCGAAGGCCGCGGCCGAGACCGCCGTCCGGGCGGTCGACCCCGGTGCGGCCCTGGTACGCACCTCCCTGATCGTGGGGGAGGGCAGTAAGCAGATCCAGCTCTGTCGGGACGCGCTCGCCGGCCGGGCCACCCTGTTCACCGACGAGCTGCGCTGCCCGATCGACGTCACCGACCTGGCCGACGCCGTGCTGGAGCTGGTCGCCTCGTCGTACGCCGGTCTGCTCAACGTGGCCGGCCCCGACGCGGTCAGCCGGGCGGAGCTGGGCCTGCTGGTCGCCGAGCGGTACGGCCTGGACGCGGCCGGGTTGACGACCACCACCAGTGCGGAGACCGGCCTGGTGCGGCCTCTGGACGTGCGCCTGGACTCCACGCGCGCCGCCGGCCTGCTGCGCACCCGGCTGCGGGGAGTGCGCGAGGTTCTCGTCGGCTGACTCTGCACACTTTCTATGCAGGACTCTTGTGCATAGAAAGTGTGCAGAGATAGTGTGCATGTCATGGCCGATGACGGAGTGGCTTCGCGACCGGAGCCACGCGAGGTACGGATCGACAAGCGACAGGTGCGGGTGCTGGCCCACCCGCTGCGGATGCGACTGGTCGGGGCGTTGCGGGTGAAAGGCCCGGCCACCGCCACCACGCTCGCGGAGATGCTCGGCACCAACACCGGCGCGACCAGCTACCACCTGCGCCAACTCGCCGAGGTCGGGCTCGTCGTCGAGGACCCCGAGCGGGGCAGTGGCCGCCAGCGCTGGTGGCAGGCCGCGCACGACGTCACCAACTGGGAACCGACCGACTTCGACGACGACCCGGACGCCCGGGCCGCGATCGAGTGGATCCAGGGCGACCAGGTGCGGCTTCTCGTCGACACCGCCGACCGCTGGTTCGCCACCCAGCACGAATGGTCCCCCGCCTGGCGGGACGCCTTCGGCATGAGTGACATCTTCCTGACCATCCCGCCGGCCCGGCTGGAGGAGCTGAAGACCGAGTTGTGGCGGGTGCTGGAGCGCTACCACCGCGAGGCCGATCCGGTCGACTCCGCCGATCCGGAGGCCCGCCCGGTGCAGGTCTTCATGGCCGCCTACCCGCTACGGGAGGAGTACCAGTGAGCGCGAGGAGTGAGCCGGTTCTGCGAGTCCCGCAGTCGCGAGCAGAGGAGGCACGGTGAGCGCCCTGACCGTCCGCCAGGTCCGACGTCGTTATCTCACGCTGTACGGCCTGCGCTGGCTGCCCACGGGGTTGATGATCCCGGTGATGATCCTGCTGATGCAGGAGCGCGGCCTGTCGCTGCCGCAGATCGGCCTGGCCTTCACCGCGCAGGGGCTGCTGGTGCTGGCCCTGGAGTTGCCGACCGGCGGCCTCGCCGACGCCCTCGGCCGACGCCCCCTGCTGATCGCGGCCGGGACGCTCAACCTCGTCTCGCTGTCGCTGTTCGCGGTGGCCGACTCGTTCTGGCTGTTCGTCCTGGTCTATGCCGTGCAGGGGGTCTACCGGGCGCTGGACAGCGGCCCGCTGGAGTCCTGGTACGTCGACGCGACCCTGGCCGCCGACCCGCAGGCCGAGTACGAGAAGGGCCTCGGGTACGCCGGCACCGTCGTCGGCGGGGCCATCGGCGCCGGCGCGCTGCTCAGTGGTGGCCTGGTGGCGCTCGGCCCGATCGGGCCGGCCAGCGCGCTCACCGTGCCGGTGCTTGTCGCGATCGTCGCACAGGCGGCCGCGCTGGTCGCGCTGCTCGTCCTCCTGGTCGAGGAACGGCCGGCCACCGGGATCGCGGCGCTGCGGACCTCGGTGGCGCAGGCGCCCCGGATGATCGGCCAGGCCGTCGGCCTGCTGCGCCGCTCCCGGGTGCTGCTGGCCCTGGTGGCGGTGGAGTTGTTCTGGGGCTTCGGCATGGTGACCTTCGAGTCGCTGCTGCCGGTCCGTCTCGCCGAGGTGGTCGGCGACCCGGAACGCGCCGCCGCGCTGCTCGGACCGGCCAACTCGGCCGCCTGGATCGTCTCGGCCGCCGGCGCGGCGCTGACCCCGCTGCTGCTGCGCTGGCCCGGTGCCGCACCGGGAGCGGCCCTGCTGCGCATCCTGCAGGGCGCGACGGTCGTCGGGATGGGCCTGTTCGCCGGGCCGGTGGGAGTGCTGGTGGCGTACCTGGCCTGCTACGCCGTGCACGGCGCGTCGAACCCGCTGCACAGTGGCCTGCTGCACCGTCAGGTGGACGGCCCGTACCGGACCAGCGTGCTGTCGCTGAACTCGATGATGGCGCAGCCGGCCGCCGCGCTCGGCAGTGTGGTGCTGACCGCGCTCGCCGCCGCGACCAGCGTGGCCACGGCCATGGTGGTCGGCGCGGTGGTGCTGGCCGTCGCCGCCCCGCTGTACCTGCCCGCCTGGCGCGCCGGTCGCCGGGTCACCGCGGAGCCCGCGGTTCCCGTGCCGGCAGAGCAGCGTTGACCATTCAGGCGAGGCGGATCGAGGTGAGGTGGTGGGTGTCGGTGAAACCGAGCCGTCGGTAGAGCCGTACCGCCCCGACGTTGTCCGGGTAGACGCCGAGCCCGACCGTGTCGAACCGCGCCAGCAGCGCCCGGGTCATGCCGGCGGTCAGCGCGGCACCCAGGCCGCGTCCCCGCTGGTCGGGAGCCACGGTCAGGCCGGCGAGAAAACCGATCTCACCCCGGCTGCGGTCCGCGCCGCACGCCACCAGCCGACCGCCGGCCCGGATGCCGTACCAGTCGACCACCCGGGAGTCGCCCGGCCGGGACGTGGTGCTCGGGAACGCCTCGTCGATCAGCGCGTCGAGCGCCGGGTGGTCGGCCTCGGTGAGCCGGACGACCCGCTGCTCGTCGGGCTGGTGCGGCGGGGCCGCGACGGTCCAGTGGAAGTCCCAGTCGACGTGCTCGGCCACGGCCAGCCGGTCGGCCACCTGGGCGGAGTCGAGTCGGGGCAGGTGCAGCCGGGAGTCGCGCCCCAGCACCCCCTCGGCGGTCAGCGCGGCGACGAGGTCGAGCACCGACCCGGCGGGGCCGATCGCGTCGGCGCCGGACCCGCGCTCGGGCGGCACCAACCAGAGCACCGCGCCGTCGCGTCGGTAGCCGCGCGCCGGCGCGTCGCGCCAGAGCGCGTGCCGGGCGAACGGGTGGTGGCCGGCGGCGGCCAGGATGTCGGCCCGATCGTGGAGCACCTGGTCGTCGATGATCATGACGGACAGCCTAGAAGCCGGCCCGGAGAAACCGCGCGGGCACTCTGATCCACGGTGGAGATTGGCGAGTCGACCGATTGGGTACATCACGCGCCGACCTACTGGGAACCCCCACCGGAGGACCGACATGCTCGCCATTCTCGCGGCCATCGTCTTTGGCTTTGCCCTGCTGCTCGACCTGCTCAACACCGACTTCGGCGCGCCGGACCTGTTCAACTGGAACACGCTCGTGCTCATCGGCCTGCTCCTGCTCTCGCTCTACCTGGCCGGCGTGGGCAGCGGCCCGCGCGGCGGTGGCGGCGGCCGCTGGTACCGGGGCCGTCGCCCCGGCCGTGGCTGACCGGAACCGATCACCGGTGGCGGGCCCGCGGCGCGATTCCGGCGTCGTGGGCCCGGCCCGGTACTGTCTTCGTGATGGAGTCCGACGCCCTCTTCTCCCTCGGTGCCCCCGCCGGGCCGCGTAACGCGCCCGACGGTCCCGCCGGTGTCGACGGGTTCACTCCGGTAGCGGATGATTCGCCCCTGCCCGTCCGGATGCGTCCGGCGACCCTCGACGAGTTGGTCGGTCAGGACCACCTGCTCGCCCCCGGGGCACCGCTGCGGCAACTGGTCTCCGGCGGCGCGCCGATGTCGGTCATCCTCTGGGGACCCCCGGGCAGCGGCAAGACCACCATCGCGCACCTGGTCGCCGCGGCCACCGACCGCCGGTTCGTCGCCATGTCGGCGCTCTCCGCCGGTGTCAAGGACGTCCGGGCGGTCATCGAGACGGCCCGCCGCCAACGCCGCTCGGGCGGCCCGCAGACCGTGCTGTTCATCGACGAGGTGCACCGCTTCAGCAAGACGCAGCAGGATTCGCTGCTCGCCGCCGTCGAGGACCGCACGGTCACGTTGCTGGCGGCCACCACGGAGAACCCGTACTTCTCGGTCATCTCCCCGCTGCTGTCGCGGTGCGTGCTGCTCACCCTGCAACCGCTGAACGACGAGGCGGTGCGGGGTCTGCTGCGCCGCGCGGTCGCCGACGAGCGCGGCCTCGGCGGCACCCTCACCCTGGCCACCGACGCCGAGGACCACCTGGTCCGGCTCGCCTCCGGTGACGTCCGCAAGGCGCTGACGGCGCTGGAGGCGGCGGCCGCCTCCGCCACGGCGCTCGGCACCGGGCGGATCGACCTCGCCACCGCCGAACAGGCCGTCGACGTGGCGGCGGTGCGCTACGACCGTGACGGCGACGCCCACTACGACGTGGTCAGCGCGTTCATCAAGAGCATGCGTGGCTCGGACGTGGACGCCGCGGTGCACTGGCTGGCCCGGATGCTGGTCGCCGGGGAGGACGCCCGGTTCATCGCCCGCCGACTGGTGATCTTCGCCAGCGAGGACGTGGGCATGGCCGACCCCGGCGCGTTGAGCGTGGCCACCGCCGCCGCACACGCGGTCGAGTACGTGGGTCTGCCCGAGGCGCAGCTCAACCTCGCCCAGGCGGTGATCCACCTGGCCACCGCACCGAAGTCGAACTCGGCCACCACCGCCATCGGCGCCGCCATCGCCGACGTACGGGCCGGCCGGGGTGGCTCGGTGCCGCGCGGCCTGCGCGACGCGCACTACGCCGGTGCCCGCGGGCTGGGCCACGGGACCGGCTACCGCTACCCGCACGACGACCAGCGTGGCGTGGTCACCCAGCAGTACGTTCCCGACGATCTCGTGGGCACCGACTACTACCGGCCGAGCCCGCACGGGGCGGAGCGGTCGGTGGCCACCCGGCTGCCGCTGCTGCGCCGCATCGTGCGCGGGCTGCCCGCCCCGGCCACCCGTACGGACGCTCCGGCGGCCGACCAGCGCGTAACGGAGCAGACCGCGCCGGCGCCTGCTGCCGAGAACGGTCGCCCGACGACGGGCACGGGTGGTCCCGGCACGATGCAGGACAGCGGCACGAACGCCGCAGGAGAGGGTCAATAGTGAAATCGCGTGGTGCGGACCGCCCGGACGAGAGCCCGGACGAGCGGCGCGATACCCGCCCCAAGGGCCGCCGCTGGGGTCGAGGCCGAGCCGAGGCCGAGCCGGAGGAGCCGGTGTCGGGCGAGGAGTTCGGCTGGATCGACGACCTGCGCTCGGCCAAGCAGCAGCGCACGGAGCTCGGTCCCGAGGGTGTCGCCGCGGAGGCCGCCACCCCGCGCGGTGGCGCCTCGGCGCCCCCGCCGGACGCACCGACGCCGCCCACCCCGCCCGGCGTACGCAGGGGTGAGCCGGACGGCGCCACCGGTCGGCAC
>NZ_WBKR01000277.1 GCF_008868155.1 Micromonospora sp. ALFpr18c | reverse complement strand
CGCCCCCGCCACAGGCTCCGGTCCAGGTGGCCCTGACCGTCCACAATCTTGCCACCAGGGGTGCTACCGGCATGGGCGAGGACCCGGTGCCGGCCTACCTGACCACCTACCCGGAAAGGTCGTGCAGCAAGAAGGGCTGCAACATCGGCGGAACCGATCGGCGTACGGGCGACACCTACAAGCCGGCCGTCTGTCAGACCCAGGGCCCACGCACCACCAACGGCAACGACTCCGACCCGGCCGACGACACCAACCCGCAGCTGTACACCTCGACCCGGTACTACGGCGTCCGGTTGGACGGCCGCGTCGGCTACATCTCCGAAGTCTGGATCCAGCCCAGCCAGCGGGGCGGTCTCGGTCTGCCCCAGTGTTGACCTTGGGGCTGGACTGTCCTTGATCGTTGGCAGCTGAGCGACTCGACACGCCGAGCGCCGCACCGCTGAGCTGCCACCGATCGCCGTTTCGATCATGAGTGGCAGGGCGGCTGGGCGCTCCCGCGCCGGCAAGCCTGGTGGACGATCGTCGTTCAGGCTTGCCGGCGCGGAGAGATCGTTAATCTACCGGCTGGTCCAGCTCGCCGGTGGCGGCGAGCCGCTGGTACCAGTGGGCGCTGTCCTTCCAGGTACGGACCTGGGTGTCGTAGTCGACGCGGATGATCCCGAAGCGGCGGTCGTAGCCGTAGCCCCACTCGAAGTTGTCCAGCAGCGACCAGACGAAGTAGCCCCGGACGTCCGCGCCCTGCGCCCGGGCGTCGGCCATCGCGCCGATGTGCCGGCGCAGGTAGTCGATGCGCCGATCGTCGTGGATCCGGCCGTCGGCCGACACCACGTCGTCGAACGCCGCGCCGTTCTCGGTGATCATCATCGGCTGGCTCGGGTACTCGCGGCGCAGGCGCAGCAGCAGCTCGGTCAGCGCCGGCGGGTCGATGTTCCACCCCATCGCCGTGTACGGGCCGGGCTGCGGCAGGAAGTCGACGTGCTCGGCGGCCACCCACGGCGTCGAGGTCGAGGCGCCGTGCCCGTCGGCGTCGGAGCGCGGCGACACCCCGTCCCAGGCCCGGACGAGGGTGCTGGAGTAGTAGTTCACCCCGAGCACGTCCAGCGGCACCGCGATCAGCTTCTCGTCGCCCTCGCGCACGAACGACCAGTCGGTCACCGACGCGGTGTCGGCGAGCAGGTCGGCCGGGTACGCACCGTCCAGCATCGGGCCGAGGAACGCCCGGTTGGCCAGCGCGTCGATCCGGCGGACCGCGTCGGCGTCCGCGGCGGAATCCGAGGCCGGCCGGATGACGTGCAGGTTCAGCGTCACCGACAGCTCGGCGGTCGGGGCCAGCTCGCGGACCACCCGCCCGGCCAGACCGTGCGCGAGGTTGAGGTGGTGCACCGCGGCCAGCGCCGCCGCCGGCTCGGTGCGGCCCGGCGCGTGGACGCCGGAGGCGTACCCCAGGTACGCGGAGCACCACGGCTCGTTCAGGGTGGTCCAGGTGTGCACCCGGTCGCCCAGCGCGCCGACGATGCCGGCCGCGTACTCCTGGAAGCGCAGCGCGGTCTCCCGCGACGCCCAACCGCCGGCGTCCTCCAGCTCCTGCGGCAGGTCCCAGTGGTACATGGTCGCCACCGGGCGGACCCCGCGCTCCAACAGCCCGTCCACCAGCCGCGAGTAGAAGTCGATGCCGGCCTGGTTGAACCGGCCCGACCCACCCGGCTGCACCCGGGGCCAGGAGATGGAGAACCGGTACGCGCCCAGACCCAGCTCGGCGATGTGGTCCAGGTCCTGCTGCCACCGGTGGTAGTGGTCGGCGGCCACGTCGCCGGTGTCGCCGTTCAGCGTCCGCCCGGGTGTGTGGCTGTAGGTGTCCCAGATGGACGGGCCACGGCCGTCCTCGGTGGCAGCGCCCTCGATCTGGTACGAGGCGGTCGCCGACCCCCAGAGAAAACTCTCCGGGAAGTGGTGTTGCGTCATCGTTCTGTCCCCTGGATCTCGCAGATGTATCCCGTCGAGGCGCCGGCGACCAGTTCGGCGCTGGCCGTGGCACCGTCGTAGCGCACCTCGAACTCGGCGCCCGGACCGTGCCCGGGAGACGGTACCCGCACCCGGGTCCGCTGCCCCGGCGCCGGTGCGTAGAGCCGCAGCCGCACGTCGTCGGCCCACTCGTAGTCCGGTCGATCGGTGCGGGAGCCGAACGGGATGACCGCGCCGGGGCGGGCCAGCACCGGCAGGCTGTCGTACCCGTGCTTCTCGGTCACCCACGCCGGCCCGGTGAGCTGCGCGCCGGTGACCAGGTGCGTCCAGGTGCCGGCGGGTACGTAGAAGGTGACCTCACCGTCGGCGCTGAGCACCGGGGCGACCAGCACGTCCGAGCCGAGCATGTACTGCCGGTCCAGGTGCGCGGTGGCCGGGTCGTCCGGGAACTCCAGGACCATCGGGCGCATCATCGGCGTACCGTCGCGGTGCGCCTCCTGCGCGGCGGCCGCGAGGTACGGCATCAGGCTGAGCTTGAGCTGGGTGAAGTGCCGCAGCACGTCGACGGCCTCGTCGTCGTACGCCCACGGCACCCGGTACGAGCCGGAGCCGTGCAGCCGCGAGTGCGAGGAGAGCAGCCCGAACGCGACCCACCGCTTGAACACCGCCGGGTCGGGCGTGCCCTCGAAGCCGCCGATGTCATGGCTCCAGTAGCCGAAGCCGGACGCGGCCAGGGACAGCCCGCCCCGCAGCGACTCGGCCATCGCCACGAACGTCGACTCGCAGTCGCCGCCCCAGTGCACCGGGAACTGCTGCCCACCGGCGGTGGCCGAGCGGGCGAACAGCACGGCCTCACCCTCCCCACGTTCGGTCTCCAACAGCTCGAAGACCGCCTTGTTGTAGAGGTAGGAGTAGTAGTTGTGCATCCGCTGCGGGTCCGAGCCGTCGTGCCACACCACGTCGGTCGGGATGCGCTCGCCGAAGTCGGTCTTGAAGCAGTCGACGCCCATGTCCAGCAGCGCCTTGAGCTTGCCGGTGAACCAGCGGACCGCGTCCGGGTTGGTGAAGTCGACGAGCGCCATGCCGGCCTGCCACTTGTCCCACTGCCAGACCGAGCCGTCCGGGTTGCGCACCAGGTAGCCGGCCGCGCGGCCCTCCTCGAACAGGTAGGAGCGCTGCGCGATGTACGGGTTGATCCAGACGCACACCTTCAGGTCGCGCTCGTGCAGCCGGCGCAGCATCCCCTCCGGGTCTGCGAAGGTCTCCGGATCCCACACGAAGTCGACCCAGTGGAACTGGCGCATCCAGAAGCAGTCGAAGTGGAACACCGACAACGGCAACCCACGCTCGGCCATCCCGTCGACGAACTCGGTCACCGTCTTCTCGTCGTACGAGGTGGTGAACGACGTGGACAGCCACAGCCCGTACGACCAGGCGGGCACGCGTGCGGGCCGGCCGGTCAGCGCGGTGTAGCGGCGCAGCACGTCCTTCGGGGTGGGCCCGTCGATGACGTAGTAGGTGAGGGTCTGGCCCTCGACGCTGAACTGGGTCTGGGTGACGACCTCGGAGCCGACCTCGAACGACACGTGCTCCGGGTGGTCGACGAACACCCCGTAACCGGCGCTGCTGAGATAGAACGGCACGTTCTTGTACGCCTGCTCGCTGGCGGTGCCACCGTCGGCGTTCCAGATGTCGACGGTCTGGCCGTTCTTGACGAACGGGCCGAAGCGCTCGCCCAGCCCGTACACCGTCTCACCGACGCCCAGCGCGAGCCGTTCGTGGACGTGCCGGCGGCCCTCGGCGTCGGTGACGACGCCGATGCTGCGTCCCGTGGACGCGGTGACCAGCCGGTCGCCGTGCAGGAACTCGACCCGCCAGCCGTCGACGAGCGCGACGCGGGCGGTCAGGTCGCCGGTGGTCAGCGACGCGCTGAGGCCGGTGACGTCCACGGTGACCGGGTGCGCGTCGTCGGTGTTCAGCCCGAAGTGCGGCTCCCGGGGAAGCCCGCCGGTGTGGTGGGCGATGGTGACCCCGACGACGCCGGCGGCGGGCGTGAAGAACCGGACGGTCACCACGGGCCGGTTGAGGGTGTCGCCGCGTCCGGTGATCTGACCGGTCGGCGCGAAGACGGTGAACCCGCGGTCGTCCGGCTCGACCGACTCGACGGTGCCGGGGCGCAGGACACTGACACCGGGGCGCAGTTGCCAGTACCCGTCGGTGAACTTCACTTCTCGGCTCCTGCCGTGATGCCGCGCGCGAGGGTGCGCTGGAAGATGAGGAAGAAGAGGATGGCCGGCACCAGGCTGATCAACGCGCCCGCGTTGGTGGTCGGGGCGTCCATCAGCCGGTCGCCCTGCAACGACGCGAGCGCGACCGGGATGGTCTGCGTCTGGTTGTCGATGAGCATGACCAGCGGGATGAGGAACTCGTTCCACGTCCAGATGAAGAAGAAGATGAGCAGCACCGCGAGGGTGGGCCGCAGGTTGGGAAAGACCACCCGCCACAGCACCGTCCACTTGCCGGCGCCGTCGAGCGCGGCGGCCTCCAGCAGCGAGCGCGGGAACGTCCCCAGGACCGAGGCCAGCAGGTAGGTGCCGAACGCGCTCTGGATCACGGTGAAGATGATGATCACCGAGAGTCGGGTGTTGTAGAGGCCGATCTCCTTCGCCACGTAGTACAGCGGGTAGATCAGCGCCTCCTGCGGCAGCATGTTGGCCAGCAGGAACAGCCCGACGATCCACAGCCGGCCACGGACCCGACCGATGCCCAGGGCGTACGCGTTGAGCAGCGAGACGGCGACGCCGAGCACCGCCACGGACCCGGCGATGAGCGCCGAGTTCCACAGCTTCAGCGGGAAGTTCACCTCGGTCCAGTACGTCCGCAGGCCCTTGGTGTAGAACTCGGTCGGCCAGCTCAGCGGCCCGCCCGACGAGTAGTCACCGGGCGATTTGAACGCGTTGAGCAGCATGAACGCGAACGGCACCAGCATGACGAGCGCGCCGAGGGTGACCAGGGTGAGCACCACCCAGCGGCTCGCGCCACGGCGGTGCCGGTCGCGTACCGGCCGACCGGCCGGCGCGGGGGCTTCGGTGATCATGACGGCCATCTCAGAACCCCCGGTCCCGACGCTCGCTGCGGGCCTGCATCCAGATGAAGACACCGGCGACCACCACGATGATCACCGTGAGCACGGTGGAGATCGCGGAGCCGTAGCCGACCTGGAGCTTCTTGAAGAACGTGTAGTACGCGAAGTACGACGGCACGTTGGTGGCGTTCTCCGGGCCGCCCCGGGTCAGGGCGAAGATCGGCCCGAACACCTTCAACGCGGCGATGGTGCAGGTCAGGGCCACCACGAAGGTCTCCGGCCGGATCTGCGGCAGGGTGATCGCCCGGAACCGGTGCAACCAGTTCGCGCCGTCGACCTCGGCGGCCTCGTACAACTCGGGGTCGACCCGCTGCAGCGCCGCCATGAAGACGACCACGGGGTAGCCGATCTGCACCCAGATCATCACCGCCATCACGGCCGGCAGCGCGGTGTCCGGGTCGCCGAGCCAGTCGTGGCGCAGCGCACCGAGGCCGACCGCGTCGAGCAGGCCGTTGAACGCGCCGTCGGGGCGCAGGATCCAGCCCCAGACGATGCCGGCCACCACGACGGGCAGCACCTGCGGGAGATAGAACGCGGCCCGCAGCGCGGCGGCCGTGCGGGGCTTGAACCGGCGGCCGATGACGTCGAAGAGCACCGCGGCGAGCAGCAGCCCGAGCAGGGTGGGCAGCACGACCATCGCGATGATCATCGCGACGGTGTTGCGGAACGACGCCCAGAACACGTCGTCGTGCAGCAGCTGCTGGTAGTTGTCCAGGCCCACCCAGGTCGGGTCGCCGACGCCGGACCACTTGGTCAACGACAGGTAGCCGGTGCCGACCAGCGGTGCGCCGATGACCAGGATGAACAGCACCGCTCCGGGGAGCAGGTAGAGCCAGTACGCCGCGTTGCGGCCGCGAGGTCCGCGGCTGGGCGGGGGCGGGGTCGCCGCCGGCT
>NZ_WBKR01000276.1 GCF_008868155.1 Micromonospora sp. ALFpr18c | reverse complement strand
ACTCGTCCAACGACGGCGGCAACAACAAGATCTGATCCGGATCGAACCGCCGAAACGTCTTCGCACTACCCACGACTGGTCAACGACCGACCACCCCGAACGAAGCGTTACTGACCCACGCTCCTAGCGGTTGACGTCGTCGGCGGGTGCCGGCAGCAGCTCGGCGACCAGCGCGCGGGCCTTCACGCGCCGGACCTTGCCGCTGGTGGTCACCGGGAGGGCGCCGGTGGGCACCAGCACGATCACGTCGACCTCGACGCCGTGCTCGGCGCGTACCGCCTCGCGGATCACCGACTCGAACTCGGCCTGTCGCGGGGCGTCCAGTGGAAGCGGTAGCCGTACCTCCGCAGCGACCGCGAGTCGGTCGCCCTTCTCGCCGTACGGCACCACCGCGCACCGGCGCCCGTGCAGCGCGGTGTTGCTGCGCTCGACGGTGTGCTCGACGTCCTCGGGGTGCAGGAGCCGCCCGTCCAGGTCGATCACGTCGGCGAGCCGGCCGGTGACGAACAGCTCTCCCTCCCAGAGGAAGCCCCGGTCGCTCGTGCGCAGGTACGGCTGCTCGTCGAAACCGGCCATCCGGGCCTCGAAGACGGCGGAGCTGTTCTCGCTGCGCCAGTAGCCGCGGCCCACACTCGGCCCGTGCACCCAGATCTCGCCGAGCACGCCCGGCGGTCGCTCGACCAGGGTGTCCGGGTCGACGATCCGCACCGTGAGCCCTTCCGCGCGCCGACCGCAGCCGACCAGCGGCCGCCCCGCCAGGGGTTCCTCGATGGCGAAGCCGGTCTGCAGGGCCTGCCGGTCGAAGCGGACCGTCCGGGGCGTGCCGCCGTAGCGCACACCGCTGACGAACACGGTGCCCTCAGCCAGCCCGAAACACGGCGCCATCGCCTCCGGGCGGAAGCCGGCCGTACCGAAGTGCTCGGCGAACCGGTGCAGGGTGTCCGCCCGCACGGGTTCGGCGGCGTTCAGGACGAGCCGCATCGAACTGAGGTCGAGGCGGGCCGCCTCCTCGGCGGGAACCCGCCGTACGCAGAGGTCGAAGGCGAAGTTCGGCGCCGCCGTGAGGTTCCCGCCGACCTCGCCGATGGCACGCAGCCAACCCGCGGGGTCCTTGAGGAAGCTGATCGGCGGAATCATGGTCGCCGTTCCGGCCCGCAGCGCCGTGAACATCATCAACGCCAGGCCCATGTCGTGGAAGTGCGGCAGCCAGCAGACCATCTGCAGATCACGGATCTGCGGCGCGACGGACCGGGTGAACTCGTCGAGCATCCGCAGGTTCTCGAGATAGTTGCGGTGCGTCACCAGCACGCCCTTGGGTGACCCCGTCGAGCCCGACGTGTACTGCAGCAGCGCCACCTCGTGAGAGGCCCCCTCCGCCGTCCGGTTCGCCGCCAGCGCCTGGTCCACCGTCACGTGTCGGCCGGGGAACACCTCGGCGAATTCGTCGGTGGTGACGACCATCGACGCCTGCGCGTGCGCGGCCGCGCGTTCCCCGGCCCGGCCAGGTGGTACCGGAACGGCAATCGCCCCGGCGTACCAGCAGCCGAACAGGGCCGGCAGGAAGTCCACGTCGGTCGGGAACGACAACACGACCCGGTCTCCCGGAGCGACGGACCTGCTGAGCAGGCCGGCCACGGCACGGGCCCGATGGTCCACCTCGGCCCAGGTGAGCACCTGCCGCCCGACGCGTATCGCCGGCCGGTCGCCGTGCTCCCTGGCGTTGCGCTCCAGGAGCCGAACGAGACTTGCCAGATTCTCCTGCATGATCTTTCCTTCGGTGAATTGCCACGGCGCGGCCGGATCGGCGTACGCCGGCGGTGCGCCGTGCGCCCGGCGGGCGATGGAAAGGCGGGTCCGGGAACCTATTCGCCGCTCTGCGGCGCCGGCCCACGCAACAACCAGGTCACCGCCTCGAGGAACTCGTCGGGCTCCTCGATCTGGCCGAAGTGACCGCTGTTCTCCAGGATCACCAGTCGCGAACCGGCGATGCCCTCGTGGAGCATCTCCGCCCAGACCGGACCGCAGATGAAGTCGTGCCGACCGGTCACGATCACCGTGCGGGCGGCGATCTTCGGCAACTCCGCCCGGTAGTCGATCTCGTACGAGTCGAACCGGGTGATCCAGCTCCTGATGTTGTCCTGGAGGTGCTTGAACTCGGCACGGCGCCCCCACCAGTCGGCGAAGTACACCGGCAGGATCGCGCTGAGGTTCTTGGTCGCCTCCTCGTCGGTCTGCGCCGGCTCGGACCGCCCGATCGCCTCGAGTACCTGCGCGGCCTCCGGGACGTCGGGATGACGCTGCGGGTAGGCGGCCGCAGCGGCCCGCTCCGCCTCCCAGAAGTCCGGGGTCGTGGTCGGGGAGGTGCTGTAGAGGGCGAGACCGGCAACGCGCTCGGGGTGCAGCAGGGCGAACCGCTGGGCGACGAAGCCACCGTGGGAGTGGCCGAGCAGGTGCACCTGAGGCACGCCGAGATGGTCGACAAGGGCGTGCAGGAAGTCGACGTAGGTGTCGACGTAGGTCGCGCCGGCGGGAAGTGGGCCCGAGTCGCCGGTGCCGACGGGCTCGGGGTAGACCATCGTGAAGTGCTCTTCCAAACGAGCGGATCGCAGGTAGGACGAGTCAACCCCGGGGCCGCCGGAATGGGTGATCATCACCGGTCCGGTGCCCGCGACGTGGTAGACCTGGCGGGTGCCGTCGACCGTGAAGCTGTGGACGCCCTCATCGAGGTTGCTCATTGCTCGGAGACTCCTAAGATGGTGAACCGAAGGGGTGAGGTGCACGCGTCTGGAGCGCCTCTGAGCGGCCCGGAACGGAATCCTGAGAACGGCCAGGCTCGCATATTCGGGAAAGATTAGGCCGGCCGACTGGAACACGAGTGGACGCGTACTGGACCGGCGCTGGCCCCGCACCGAGCCGTTATGCCACTCGGCGTCAAGTCCTCTTACATTCGCCCCGGGCTACCGTCGGTAATTGACGGCCGGCCGTGCGCTGGATGCCCCACATCCAGGCCGTGAGGGTCGGAAGTGGTGGTCTGGAGAGGAAAAGAATGACAGTCGACATGTATTACGACGCGGACGCCGATCTGTCGATCATCCAAGGGCGCAAGGTCGCCGTCATCGGGTACGGCAGTCAGGGGCACGCGCACGCATTGTCGCTGCGCGACTCGGGCGTTGAGGTCGTGGTCGGTCTGCCGACGGGGTCTCGGAGTCGTCCGAAGGCGCAGGAACAGGGTCTGGACGTGCGGACGCCGCAGGAGGCGGCCGAATGGGCCGACACCATCATGGTCCTTGCGCCGGACACCGTGCAGCGGACGCTGTTCGCGGACGAGATCGCACCGCATCTGCGCGCCGGTGACGCACTTCTGTTCGCCCACGGCTTCAACATCCGATACGGATTCATCAAGGTGCCCGCCGACGTGGACGTCGCGATGATCGCGCCCAAGGGGCCGGGGCACCTCGTACGCCGACAGTTCGTCGACGGCAAGGGGGTGCCGGTCCTCGTCGCGGTGGAGCAGGACGCGACCGGAGGGGCCTTCCCGCTGGCCCTGTCCTACGCGGCCGCCATCGGCGGCACCCGGGCCGGCGCCATCCGCACGACGTTCGCCGACGAGACCGAGACCGACCTGTTCGGTGAGCAGGCGGTGCTCGCGGGCGGGGTGACGGCGCTGGTGAACACCGGGTTCGAGGTGCTCACCGAGGCCGGGTACCAGCCGGAGATCGCGTACTTCGAGTGCCTGCACGAGCTGAAGCTCATCGTCGACCTGATGTACGAGGGCGGCATCGCGCGGATGCGGTACAGCATCTCCGACACCGCCGAGTACGGCGACTACAGCCGGGGTCCGCGAGTCATCGACGCTCGCGTGAAGGAGGAGATGGTCCGCATCCTGGCGGAGATCCGGTCGGGTGAGTTCGCCCGTGAGTGGATCGCCGAGGACGATGCCGGCCGTCCCAACTTCCGCAGGTACCGGGAGCAGGCGGCGGCCCAGCCGATCGAGGAGACCGGCCGTGCCCTGCGAGCGATGATGAGCTGGGTCGACCGGCCGATCACCGAGACCGCCTGATCCGGGCGGGACGCACCGCCGATCGGCGCGGCTCCGCCACCAGCGACCCGGACCATCGGTCGTGGACCGGTCAGTCCTGGTGGCGGATCCGCGGCCGATGGAGCAACCCGGGACGGATCCCTTCACTCGTGACGCCGTGGTAGACGATCATCACGACGATGCCGATCAGTCCGAGCACGGGATTCACGAACCAGCCGAGGAGCCCGGCCAGGCCGTAGAGGACGAGCCCGGTGATCGGTCGCGCCTCCTGCGCGCGGACCTGCTCCCGGTCGACATGATCTCCGTGCAGCGCCGGATGGCGGCGGAGATACGCGAAGAACACCAGCCAGGGCGCCGACATCAGTGCCGCCGCGACCGAGTACATGACAACGGCCACCCGTTGGTCATCCCGATCACCGTCGGTGAGGGCTGCGGCCAGGACCGCGGTCGGGAACGGTATGACAACCACGCCGAACAGGATGGCGAGGTTGATCCAGCCGAGCGCGAGGGTGCTGCCACGGACCAGCCGGAGCACCGCGTGATGGTTGAGCCAGAGAACGCCGATGTAGATGAACGAGACGATGAAGGCCAGGAACGACGGGGCCTCGTCGACGAGTGAATCGGCCAGGTCGCCCTCGTGGAAGTCGGGCACCCGCAGGTCCAGCACCAGCAGTGTGATGACGATGGCGAAGACGCCGTCGCTGAACGCCGCCACCCGGCCGGTGTCGGCCAGATCGGGTCCGGGTCGGCCGGGTGGGACGTTTCCCGAAGCCGCTGACATTGCCGCAGGTTAACAGCCAGGCACCGGCCGACTAACCACGATCACCGAATTCCTCGCCCGGGTCCGGGTCGCGGCGGGAACCTCGGCGACCCCGGGCGCCGTAGCCCGCCGCCGTCGGCGTGGTGTGCGAACGGGCGGTGTTCCGTGCGGATTACGACTTGACGAACAGCATGTTATCGCTCACAGTCGATGGACAAGGGCGACGACACCCGCGGCTTACCGGGCAAGCCTGCTTCGTCAACCCCGATTCAGACGTGCGTCTGGACGTGCAGGGGGTCGTGTTAACGCGAACATTCCCGGTGCATGGGTCCGGCCGCGCGACACGGTGCGCCCGCCTCGGGTGAACCGTTCGGCTCCTGGTCACTGGAGGAGGATCATGTCTGCCTTGGATAGGTCTCCATCGATCACACCGCCCTCGGGGCGGCGTCGCGGATGGTTGCTGCGACTCGTCAGCGCCGGCGTGGCCGCGTTGGTGGTCGGTGGTGCCGCCGCGGTGGCGGTGTCGACGCCCGCCGCCGCGGCGACGGTCGACACGAACGCGTGGTACGTCCTGGTCAACCGCAACAGCGGCAAGGCCCTGGACGTGTACAACCTGGCCACGAACGACGGCGCCCGGATCACGCAGTGGGCGCGCAACAACGGCAACCAGCAGCAGTGGCAGTTCGTGGACTCCGGCGGCGGCTACTACCGGTTGAAGTCGCGACTGTCCGGCAAGGTGCTGGACGTCTACAACTTCTCCACGGCCAACGGTGCCAGCATCGTGCAGTGGACCGACGGCAACGGGACCAACCAGCAGTTCCGGCTGGCCGACTCCGACAGCGGCTACATCCGCTTGATCAACCGGAACAGCAACAAGGTCGTGGAGGTGCAGGGTGCCTCGACCGCGGACGGCGGGAACATCGTGCAGTACGACGACTGGAACGGCAGCAATCAGCAGTGGCAACTCGTTCGCGTCGACGGCGGAGGCAACCCGACCACGCCACCACCGAGCGGCACGTGTGACCTGCCGTCGACGTACCGCTGGTCCTCGACCGGTGTGCTGGCCAACCCGAAGTCCGGCTGGGTGTCACTCAAGGACTTCACCGTCGCGCCCTACAACGGCCGACAACTCGTCTACGCCACCACCCACGACACCGGCACCCGATGGGGATCGATGAACTTCAGCCTGTTCACGAACTGGTCCGAGATGGCCTCCGCCAGCCAGAACACCATGAACTCCG
>NZ_WBKR01000275.1 GCF_008868155.1 Micromonospora sp. ALFpr18c | reverse complement strand
GGGGCCGGGCGTCCGGATCCAGACTCTCGTAGGACTTCGACGTCATGCTGATGATCTCTCCTCAGAACCGTCCAGGAAGAGTATCCCCTGGTAGACGAGCTGTCTCACATCAGCGTGACAGGGAGGGTCGACTGGTACAACAACCGGCGGCTGCACGGCGAGCTCGGACACGTCCCACCCGCCGAACACGAGGCACTACACGCGATGACCCACCCGGTCACCGCACCCCTGAAAACCAGCTAACCAACTCTCCATCAAACCCGGGGCTTGACATGCATCCCGTCAACACCGTCGTACGCCTGCTCGCCGACCTGCACACGCACCTGGCGGGAGCCGGCAATGAACACTGACCCCGCCGCCATCGCTGCCGCTCGCCAAGTCCTGGCTCGCCTGGGCGTCACGGTGACCGACCTGCAATCGCACCCCGCGACGCCGTCCGTTGTGCCGACGGTCGCCGAGTACCTGCCCCGTGTTGTCGCCGCTGCCGGGCCCGGAGCACGCCGCACCTACGGCACCTACTGGGAGCGGATGGCCGCCGCGTGGCCGGAGCGACCGTTGGACTCCGTCACCGCCAGCGAGTTCGAGGCTCTGAAACAGGTGATGATCGCCTGCGCCGTGTCGCGGCGCAACAGCCGCAACGGCCGGCACGCCGGTGAGCACCTCATCGCCGCCGCCCGCGCGTTCTACCGATGTGCCATCGCCGACGGGCTGATCGACGCCGCCGCCAGCCCCGCGCACCGAGTAGCGAAACCCCGACGCTTACCCGGCACCCGCCGCGCGTTGACCGCACACGAGTTGGAGGAGATCAACGCGATGGCGCGCACCAGCGGAAACGACGTCATCCTCGACGCGCTGCTCCTGCGCTTGCACACCGAGACCGCGGGCCGCCGCGGCGGCGCCCTGGCCCTACGGCTGGTCGACCTCGATGCGACCAACGGGCTCGTCCGCCTCGCCGAGAAAGGATCCACTGTCCGCTGGCAGCCCATCACCCTCGATCTCGCCGGACACCTGCGGGAGCACGCCGCCGCCCGCGGCGCGGTCCTGCCGACCGATCCGCTCCTGCGCGCGCGCAACGGCCGACCGATCACCAGCCGCCGCTACGACCATTTGTGGCAACGCATGGGTGAGCGCCTGCCCTGGGTGGCCGTGCACGGCATCTCGACCCACTGGCTGCGCCACACCACGCTGACCTGTTCGACTGCGGCTGTCACATCCGCGAGAAAATCAATCAGCTTCGTAGTCTTCCCGATCACATCCTGACTGAGAGTCACGCTCGCATGCATGCCCTGTTAGTTGGCAGGCAACGTCACAGATTGCGCTGCCTACAACCAAGATCACAAGGGTGCTGCCGCGCGCGCAGCATGGGTGAACCCTCCGAGCGGGGGCGCGGCCCAAATCGGGCACCCGTCGCCATCTCACCTCTGCGGTGTTCGCGGGCGGCATCGCGATAGTCTGCAACGAATGAAGCCGTCGGCTCGAAGGTGAGGCCTGCCCGATGGGTACCAGCTACGAACCGATGAGTCTGGCCAGGTTGGCCACCCATCTGGCATCCGCGGACACCGACCAGACTCGCTGGAAACTCGTGTGGGAGTTTCTGGAGGAGTACCGCTGGGAACCCGCCGAAACCAGGGTCGACCTGTTGAAAGATGAGCCCGGGCTGACCGGGGACCCGCGGTGGGACGCGCTGCTTGCCGCGCTCGCGGAGCACCTGCTGGCTCAGGCGGATCTTGCTCCGCCCGCATGGGTCGACGCACGTGTTCTGCGCCGGGCATGGTTCCCGGCTGAACTGGCCATCCACCGGGCTGACGCCCTGGCATGGGCCCCGGCTGCATTCCGGAAGCACGGTGTGTACCTGTCCGTTCACGACCTGGCCGCGGCGTGAGCGGATCAGACGGCGTCCTCATGGGGCGCGCGGAACTCGAACGCGCTTTCGCTCACCTGGGCGACCGGCTTGTCCGGCGCGGAGTCGTCGCTGACATCTTCATCGTGGGTGGTGCCGCGATGGCGCTCGCCTACGACGCGAAGCGGGTGACCAGGGACGTCGACGCGATGTTCGTTCCGCACGGAGTCGTCCTCGATGAGGCGCGTGCAGTGGCCGACGAACTGGGCCTACCGCCGTGGTGGCTCAACGAGCAGGCCAGCGTGTACGTATCCGGCAAGGACGACCCTGGCAAGCGGCGAGTCTTCGACCATCCTGGCCTGCGCGTGATGGCCGCCTCGCCGGAGCACATCTTCGCGATGAAAGCGCTCGCGGCGCGGACCCGCGACGTGGACGACCTTCGCGCCCTGGCGGCGCTGGCCAAGGTAACGACGGTGGACGACGCTATACGTCTGTGCAGCGACTTCTACCCTGACGAAGCGATCTCGCCACGAGCAATGGGAGTTATCCGCGAACTTTTCGGATGATTCGGAGGGTTCGCCCAGGACCGGGGTCTGCCGCTGCACACCCGCAGCGGCGGTCACAACTTCGCCGGCTGGTCGACCGGGCCGGGCGTGGTGCTGGACGTCTCCCGGATCAACCACGCCGTCCCGAACTCCCGGACCGTGCACGTCGGGCCGGGTACCCAGTCGATCGACGCGCTGACCACCCTCAGCAAGCAGCAGACGCAGCTTCTGACCGGCACCTGTCCGACGGTCTGCCCCGGCGGCTACTACTCCGGCGGCGGCATCGGCATGCAGACCCGCAAGTACGGCATGGGCAGTGACCGGCTGGTCTCGGCCACCGTGGTGCTGGCCGACGGCCGGATCGTGTCCACCTCCCGGACCCAGGAGCCGGAGCTGTTCTGGGCGCTGCGCGGCGGTGGCGGCGGCAACTTCGGGGTGGTCGTCGACTTCGAGGTGCGTCGCATCGACCAGCCCCGGGCCGTCTACTACAACACCCAGTGGTCGTTCGCCGACATCCAGACGGTGCTTCCCGCGTGGCAGGAGTGGACCGCGACGGCGTCGGTCGACCTGGGCTCGACCATGGTCGCCGTGCTGCCGGACGGGTTGCCCGAGGAGAACACGCTGGTCTTCGTCTACGGCGTGCATCACGGCACGCAGGCCGCGCTGGACACCTCGCTGGACCAGCTCGCGAGCTTGGCCGGCGCGGCTCCGCTGAGCAGGGTCTCCGCCGAACTGCCGTACGCCGAGGCCATGCAGAAGATGTACGGCTGCGACCAGATCTCGATGGAGGCCTGTCACCGGGTGGGCACCAACCCGGAGGCGAGCGTGCACCGTGGCACGTTCCAGCGCGACGCCTTCCGTTTCGTCTCCCGGCCGTTCGCCGCCGCGGACGTCAGCCGTGCCGTCGACACGCTGGTAGCCGATCGGCACCCGGGGCAGACGCGAGTGCTCAACTGCATGAGCGTGGGCGGGGTGGCGAACGAGCGGAGCCGGTCCGAGACCGCCTTCGTGCACCGCGACGCCCAGTGGGTGATGGGCTACGTGGCCACCTACGCCGATGCCAATCCGTCGGCGGCGGACGCGGCGGCCGCGACAACCTGGACCGACGCCGGCGCGGTCGCTCTGGAACCGTTCTCCACCGGCGCTTACGTCAACTTCCCCAGTTACGACCTGCCCGACTGGCGGGAGCAGTACTACGCGGAGAACTATCCGAGACTGGTCAGGGCGAAGACCGCCTTCGACCGCTACAACTTCTTCCGCCACCCGCGCAGCATCGGCGCCTGAGCGGTCACGCCGCCTTCGCGGCGCGCCGCCGGACCGACCGTTCGGCCTGCACGATCGTGGAGAGCCGGCCATTGATCAGGCGGCCGAGCACGTCCAGGAAGACCTTGCGGTCGCGAGCCGGGACCGTGGAGAGGATCTCGGCTTGGAGCCGGGCGACGATCTCGCCGGCCTCGGCGACCATCTGCTCGCCCTTAAGGGTGACCCGGACGATCCGAGCTCGCCGATCGGTCTCCGACATCCGGCGCTCGGCGAGCCCGGCCCGCTCGAGTTCGTCGAGAGTGACGACCATGGTGGTCTTGTCGATGCCGCAGAGCTCACCCAGCTGGCTCTGGGTCAGCTCACCGGTCAGGCCACGCTCCAGCACGCAGTAGGCCCGGGTCGAGATGCCCAGGCCGGACAGGGCCACGGCGTGCTCCTGGGCCAGCGCGTGGGTGGCCCAGGACATGAGAAACATCAGGTCAGGCACGTCGCTCATGCCACCCAGCCTAGCAACTAGTCCGCGATTGGAACTATCTCGTACCGGAGTAAGCCTGGCCGAAGGGTCCGTTCAAAACAAGATAGTAAAGAAAAGTATCATCTGGTACGGTCGGACCACGCCTCGCACCTCCCCACCAGAAGGAGACAATTCATGTCTGCGGAAGCCTCCACGACCCGGGCCGTCAGCGGCACGTCGCGCGCGCGGACCAGGGCCATCGCCATCGTGGCCGCCGTGGTCGGCGCCGTCGTCGTGTGGTTGATCGCCAAGGCGGCCGGCGCCGAGCTGAAGGTCGACCAGGGCTCCGGCCCGCAGGACGTCTCGGTCTTCGCGGTGGTGCTCACGGCCGTGTTCGCTGGGCTGTTCGGCTGGGCCCTGCTGGCCCTGCTGGAGAAGTTCACGGCGCGCGCCAAGGCGATCTGGACCACGGTGGCGGTCGTCGTGCTCCTGATCTCGCTGGTGCTGCCGCTCCTGGTCGACGCCACGACCGGCACCAAGGTCGCGCTCGTGCTGATGCACCTCACGGTCGGCGCGATCGTGATCCAGCTGTTCCGCAAGGACGCCCGTTCCGCCTGATCTCGGACACGAAACGGCCGCTTCCACGTGCACGTGGAAGCGGCCGTTTCGCGTAACAGGGATTCAGCCCCAGGCAACCGGCAGCGCGAGCACGCCGTAGAACGCCATCTGGTCGCGCATCGGGATCTGCTCACGCGGGACGGCCAACCGGATGTCCGGGAAGCGACCGAACAGCGCCGGGTAGGCGATGCGCATCTGCATCCGGGCCAGTTCCTGGCCGAGGCACTGGTGCAGGCCGTGGCCGAGGGCCAGATGCTGGCGCGAGCCGCGGCTGATGTCCAGGATGTCCGGGTCCTCGTAGTGGGCCGGATCGCGGTTGGCGGCGGGCAGCGACAGGGTCACCGTCTCGCCGGCGCGCACGACCTGACCACCGAGCTCGATGTCGGCAAGGGCGGTCCGCGTGGGCCCGACATGCACGATGGTGAGGAACCGCAGCAGCTCCTCGACCGCACCGTCGATCAGCGCCGGGTCGGCGTGCAGCGCGGCGAGCTGCTCTGGCGCGTCGATCAGCGCGAAGGCGCCCAGGGCCAGCATGTTCGCGGTCAGGCCGTGTCCCGCGAAGAGCAGGTTGAGCCCGATCGTGGTCAGCTCCTCGTCGGTCAACTCGTCGCCGGCGGCGAGCTGTCCGAGCAGATCCTGGGTCGGCGCGGCCCGCTTGGCCAACACGATCTCGTGCACGAACTGGTGCAGGCCGCCGAAGGCGGCGGCGGTCTCCTCCGGGGTAGAGGTCATGTTCACCATGACTGCCGACCGGGTCTGGAACTGCGCCCGCTCCTCGTACGGCACGCCGAGCAGCTCGCAGATGACCAGGGACGGCACCGGCATGGCGAACGCCTCGAGGAGGTCGACCGGTGGGCCTGCCTTCTCCATCTCGTCGAGGTAGTGCGTGACGATCTCCTCCACCCGCGGCGCCAGCAGGTTGATCTTCCGCGCGGTGAAGTGGCTGGTGAGCAGCTTGCGGTAGCGGGTGTGGTCGGGCGGGTCCATCTCCGGGAACGAGCCCGGCGCGGCCGGAGTCGGCTCGGTCGGCACCATCGGGTGGCGGATGGGGAAGTGCTGCAGTTCGCGGCGCGAGCTGAATCGCGGGTCGGCCAGTACGGCGCGGGCCTCGCTGTAGCCGGTGACCAGCCACCCGAGATGCCAGGGCTGTTGCGTTCTCGCGGCGCGGGGCGCTGAACAGGGATTTCGTGGGGTGAGTGGCCTGTGTGGAGGCGGATGAAGCGGGTGAAGCCCTCAAGGTGATCATGGAGTTCTTGACGCTGCACGACCACCGAGGAACTCCACCCGCCGATGACATCATCTCTGATCTCCGCACTGACCGTGACAACCCC
>NZ_WBKR01000274.1 GCF_008868155.1 Micromonospora sp. ALFpr18c | reverse complement strand
CCCACTCCCCTCGGTGATCAAGAGGTTTGCGTCAGATCTGGCCCCGTTCCTGACGCAAACCTCTTGATCACCGAGAGCGGGTGGTCGCTCGCCGTACGCGCTTTTGGTAATCGGTGGCTACTGCCAGGACCAGGGGGCCCCAGGCTAGGAGTGGGGCGTAGTACCGCAGGACCTCCCAGTCGGGCGGCGGATGTGCCGGCTCGTCCTCCCCGATTCCCACCCAGGTGGAGTGCACCAGATGGAACCTCTGGTTCAGGAGGAAGTACGCGCAGATGGCGACCAGCAGCCAGCCCCCGGTCAGTGCGACGAGCACGATCGGGCGCGCCGGGATCGGACGACCCCCGAGCAGCGGGACCGACCGAGGCACCCGTTGTCCCCAGCGATGCACGAGCCCGAGCGTTGACAGGGCCAACCCCATCGACAGGGCGGACAGGAAGATCATGTACCACCGGGTGACGGCATCGTCGGTGAACACGAGGGACAGTCGCCAGGCCGCGGCCCAGCTGGCCGTGGTCGCGGTGCGGCCGGGAAAGCGGACCGCGCACACGATCACCACCGCGAGGATGGCGCCGACTCCGACCGCTCCCCATCCCGCCCAGAACGGCAGCGTCTCGACGCGGTCCGCCCCGCGCCACCCGCCGGGTCGACCAGATCAGTGCGGTCACAGGCGGTGTAGCCCCACCGGCCACCCGCGATCCAGTACAGGCGCAGCGCCACCGCACCGACGACGAAGACGGCGCACGCCATCGCCCAGCCTCTGCGTGGAGCGGCGGCGGATCGGCGCGTACGAGCGGCGACAGTCATGACGCCATGGTGGGTGGCGATGAACGGACTCCTCCTCCCCCGTGCAGGGGAGTGTGCTCCCGTTGACGGGGGATGGGTCCGTTCCGGCTCGTGTGAACTACTCAGGGCCAACGAGACCAGGACGGCGGCAGGCAACCGGGTGGGAGCGCCGATGGACCAGCACTACGACGGCTTTCTCGCCGACCACTACACGTGGATGTTCGGTGCGCCCCACGCCGCCCTGGTCGAGGAGCAGCTCGGTGTTCTCCGTCGCGCCGGCGTCGCCGAGCCGACCGGCACCGGCGTCGCGGTCGACCTCGGCTGCGGCTCGGGTTTCCAGTCGATCGCCCTGGCCCGGATGGGTCATCCGACCATCCTGGCGGTCGACAGCAGCGCCAAGCTCCTGGCCGAACTGGAGCTCTACGCCGGTGACCATCCGGCCATCCGCGTCGTCCAGGACGACCTGTGCGAGGTCGCGGCGAATCTTCCCGCCGGCACCGCCGAGCTGGCCGTGTGCATGGGAGACACGCTCACCCATCTGCCGGACCGCACGGCCGTCACCCAACTCCTGGCCGATCTGTACGCCGCCCTGACCCCGGGCGGTCGCCTCGTGCTCAGCTTCCGTGACCTCAGCACGAGCCGTACCGGAACGAGTCGGATCATCCCGGTGCACTCCGACGCCGACACGATCCTGACCTGCATCCTGGAGTACGGGCCGGACGTCGTCACCGTCCACGACCTGCTCCACCAACGGACGGCCCAGCGCGACTGGACACTGTCCACCAGCGCGTACCGCAAGCTGCGCATCGCGCCGGACTGGGTGGCCGACCGCCTCGCCGAGGTCGGCTTCCGCCACGTCCGCCACGCGCCCGCGCCCCGGCGGATGACCCTGGTGACCGCCGCTCGGCAGTAGTCCTGATCTGCGCGGCGGACGGGCACCCGAGCACCACCGTAATCCGCTGGCCCGCGCGCCGGACAACGATGACCATCAGAGCGTGGATCAGCATTCGAGCGACATCATCGACTACTACACGCAGCGCTACCGCGAGGATCAGCGGCTCACCGGCCGGCCGCAGGCACGCCTGGAGTGGATCCGCACGATGCAGCTCCTGGGGGATCTCCTGCCCGGCCCGGGCGCTCGCGTCCTGGACGTCGGTGGGGGCACCGGCGAGTACGCCTGGTGCGACGCGCCGATCGGCTGCGGGCGCTGCGGGAGGCCGTCCGGGTCACCCGTCCCGGTGGTCGCGTCGTGGCCGCGGCCATCTCCCGTTTCGCCGGCGCGCTGGACTTCGCGGCCACCGGACGACTGGACGCCAGGACACTCGCGGAGGCACGGACCCTGCTGACCGACGGCACCAACGATCCGCGGATCGGTTTCACCCACGCCTACTTCCATCGCGCCGAGGAGGTGGCCGACGAGTGCGCGGAGGCGGGGCTGACCGGGGTGGTCGTCCACGACGTCGAAGGCCCGGCGTGGACGGCGGCGGACGCGGCGGCGGGCGGGCCGACGCAGGACGCCGTCTTCGCCGCCGCGGTGGACCTCGCCCAGGTGTACAGCAGCGAACCGGCGCTGGTCGGGTCGAGCGCGCACCTGCTCGCCGCCGGGCGCGTCCCGCAGCGGTAGCGGCAGGTCGGTGTCAGGCGGTCAGGCGGCGGACCAGCTTGCGCATGCCGGCCTGCCACCCGTCCGGGTCCTCGGCCCGGCGGCGCGCGTAGTCGGCGACCTCCGGGTGCGGCAGGATCAGGAAACGCTCCTCGGCCAGCCCGGCGACGGCCGCCTCGGCGACCTCGTCGGGGGTGAGCACCGCGCCGGAGGCGGCGATCACCCGGGCGCCGAGGTGACCCTCGGCGATCCCGTCGGCGAGCATCGGAGTTTCCACACCCTGCGGGCAGAGCGCGCTCACCCGGATGCCCCGGTCCCGGTAGGTGATGGCCAGCCACTCGGCGAAACCCACCGAGGCGTGTTTCGTCGCGGTGTACGCGGCGTCGCCCACCGCCGTGAGCACGCCCGCCGCCGAGCAGGTGTGCAGCAGATGGCCGCCGCCACGGGCGAGCATCCCGGGCAGCACCGCACGGGCCGAGTAGACGTGGGCGAGCACGTTGACCCGCCACGCCCGGTCCCAACCGGCGTCGTCGACCTCCACTCCCCCGCCGGTGGTCACGCCCGCGTTGGCGCAGAACAGGTCGATGCGGCCGTACCGCTTCTCGGTGTCGGCGACCAACGCGCGGACCTGGTCCTCGTCGGTGACGTCGAGGGCGGCGGCGTGCGCGACCGGGCCGATGCCCTCGGCCACCGCGCGGGCCGCGTCGGCGTCCAGGTCGGCGACCACCACGGCGGCGGCACCCTCGGCGGCGAACCGGCGCGACAGCGCGGCCCCGATGCCACCGGCGCCGCCGGTGACCACCACGATCCGGTCGGTGAGATTCATGCGGACGCTCCCACCGGTTCGACGCCCAACTGGGCGATGAGGGTGAGCAGCGCGGTCGCGCCGCCGGCGGCGACCTCGGGGGTGGGCAGCAGCGCGAAGACCGGCACGTCCACACCGGCGTCGGCGTAGCGGCGCACCTGGGCACGACACCGCTCCGGCGTGCCGTGCACCACCAGCGCGTCGACCACCTCGTCCGGCACCGCCGCGTTGGCGCCGCGCCGGTCACCGGCCGCCCACGCCTCCCACATCGGCGCCAGCACCGTGTCGCGGCCGAGCCAGCGGTGAAACTCGGCGTACGCCCCGACGGTGAGGTAGCTGGTGATCAGCCTCCGGCCCAGCGCTCGGGCGTACGCGGCGTCCTCGGTGGGGCAGACGAAGATGCGGGCGGCGACCTCGAATCCGGGGCGGCGCTCACCCAGCTCGGCGAGGGCGCGCGGCACGTCGTCGGCGCTGAGCCAGTTGAGGATGACCCCGTCGGCCTCCGCGCCGGCCAGCCGGAGCATCCCCGGCCGCAGCGCGGCGAGCAGGATCGGCGGCGGCACGGCCGGCGGCCGCTCCAGCGTGAAACGCCGCACGGTGAACGTCTCGTAGACCTCGTCGACCGTCTCGCCGCGCAGCGCGGCCCGCAGGAAGCGAAGGACATCACGGGTACGACGGAACGGCTCGTCGAACCGCACCGCGTTCCAGTCCCGTACGAGCACCGGCGAGGACGCGCCGATGCCGAGCGAGAATCGGCCCGGTGCGGCCTCGGCCAGCGCCGCCGCGCTCATCGCCAGCAGACCGGGGCCCCGGGTGAAGACCGGGGTGATCGCGGTGCCCAACCGCAGCCGGGGTTGCCAGGCCGCGGCCAGCGCCAGCGGGGTGAACGCGTCGGTCCCGGCCACCTCGGACGACCAGACGTCGGTGAACCCGGCCCGGTCGAGCGCCGCGTAGACCGCGTCATGGTCGGCCAGCGCGATCCCGCCCAGCGGCACCGTCATACCCCATCGATTCGTCACCGATCGATCGTGCCCGTTGACGGGGTCCGCGAGCAAGATCCCCGTACTGGGCAGAATCGCCGGCTTCCGGCCGCCGGCACCGCCACCGGGTGCTACGACTGCCAGGTGGACCGGACCACCGGCGCAGGCCGCTGAGCATGGGTTCCAGGGGGGCGGGACACCTGGAGCCGGTCCCGGCGGCGGCAACGCCGGGCCGGGCCACCTTCCTGGAGCTGTTCTTCGATCTCGTCTACGTATTCGCGCTCACCCGGATCTCCGCGCGCGCGTTCGAGGACCTGACCGAGAGCCCGGCGCGGGAGCATGGCTGGGCGGCGGTCACCGGCAGCGGTAAGACGCTGCTGTTGCTGCTCGCGCTCTGGTCGGTCTGGCAGGGCACCGCGTGGACGACCAGCCGGTACGACCCGTACAAGCTGGCGCTGCAGACCGTCGTGCTGACCGCCCTGGTGGGTTCGATGGTGATGGGGGTGGCGATCCTCCGCGCGTTCACCGAGACCGGGTTGATGTTCGCGGTGGCGTACGTGGTCGCGCAGGTGTCCCGACAGCTGATCCTGTCGATGGCGCTGGGACCGCACCCGTACCGCCGCCTGAAGGTGCGCATGACGGTGGTGTTCGCCTCCACCGGGGTGTTGTGGATCGGCGGGGCGCTGCTGCCGACCAACACTCAGGTGCAGCTCTGGACGGCGGCGCTGGTCATCGAGTACACGGCCGCCCGGTGCGGCTGGCCGGTGCCGGGGCTGGGCCGGTCGACCATCTCCAAGTGGGAGATCGCCGGGGAGCACCTGGCGGAGAGGTACCAGCAGTTCTTCCTCGTCGCGCTGGGCGAGACGATCCTGGTGGCCGGCTTCGCCTACAGCAAGGGGCCGTACGAGTCGGGGCACGTGTGGGCGTTCGGGCTGGCGCTGGCCACGTCGATCGTGCTGTGGCGGATCTATGTCCAGCGCGCCGGGCAGATCCTGGCCGAGGCGGTGATGAAGGCCCGTCACCCGGCCACCATCGGACGCTCGGCGGCCGACACCCACCTGGTGATGGTGGTGGGTCTGGCCGCCACCGCCGTCGGGGTCCTGGTGCTCGGTGGCGTCGCGGTCGCCGACGCCCGCCGGGCGCACGGCGCCCCACCGGAGGCCGCCGCGCCACCGTTCTGACCCATCGGCGTACGCGGACAGCCCGGCTAGTCTCGGCGGGTGACCTTCTCCCTCGTCGCCCGTTCGGCCGACGGCCGCCTGCACGGCGTCGCCGTGGCCAGCAAGTTCCTCGCCGCCGGGGCGCTGGTGCCGGCGGCGGAGGCCGAGATCGGCGCGCTGGCCACCCAGGCGCACGTCAACCTCGCCTACCGCCCCCAGGGGCTGACCCTGCTGCGCACCGGGGTGGCCGCCGTCGACGTGGTGGCCGGCCTGATCGCCGCCGACCCCGAGCGGGAGCACCGCCAGCTGGGTGTGGTGGGAGCCGACGGTCCGGGCGCGAGTTGGACCGGTCCGGCCTGCCATCCGTGGGCCGGCGGGCGGACCGGCGACGGCTGGGCCGCCCAGGGCAACGTGCTCACCGGCCCGGAGGTCGTCGACGCCCTCGCGGACGCGTGGCTGGCCGGGGCGGCGCTACCGTTCGCCGAGCGGCTGCTCGCCGCGCTGCGCGCGGGCGACGAGGCCGGCGGGGACCGGCGCGGGCGGCAGAGCGCCGGACTACTGGTGGTCGAGCGCGGCGGCGGGTACGCCGGCGGCAGCGACGTGCTGGTCGACCTGCGGGTCGACGACCATCCCGAACCGGTCACCGAACTCGGTCGACTGCTGGCCGTGCACACCATGCTGTTCAGCCGTCCCGACCCAGCCACCCTGCTCGACCTGAGCGGCGCGGTCGCCGACGAGGTGGCGACGTTGCTCACCGCGCTCGGTCACCCGGTCACCGGGGGCGGGCCGGAGGCGGCGCTGATCTCCTGGGCGGGCCTGGAGAACCTGGAGGAACGGCTGGTCCCGGGCCGGATCGACCCG
>NZ_WBKR01000273.1 GCF_008868155.1 Micromonospora sp. ALFpr18c | reverse complement strand
CGGGTACGCCGTGATCGCCGTGCTCGCCCTGGCGGTCGGGCAGACCGCCGGGAAGCTCCTGCTGTTCGAAGCCGCTCGGCGGGGAGGCGGCCGGTTGGCCCGGCGGCTGGCACGACGCAACCAGTCGCGGAGCGTGGCCGCCCGGGTCGCCCGGTGGGCCGAGCCCGTACGGCGTTGGCTCCCGCACCGCCGCACCGGCCTGCCGACGGTGCTCCTCTCCGCCGCCGTCGGCGTCCCACCACTCGCCCTGGTCAGCACCGCGGCCGGAACCGCCGGCCTGCGGCACTGGGAGTTCGCCGCCGCATGCCTGCTCGGACGCGTCGTCCGGTTCGCCATCCTCGCCCTGCCGTCGGCCCTTGCGTGACCCCGACCGCAACCGCGTCCCGCAGCCGGCATCCGGCCCCGCCGCGGGCCCGATCCTGGTGATCGAGCCCGGGCGAGACCGGATGCCCCGATCTGCTCCCGTTACCTCCTGTGCCCCGACTGCCGGGATGATCTGACGATCAGCCGAAGCAGGTGGGCACCGGGGGTGAGCTCGGTGTGCAGTTGGTGGGCCGGTTGCCGGTGATGGCGGACTTCTGGTCCACGGTGACCTGGCCGCCGTCGTTGAAGATCCCACCGGGTGCCAGGGTGGAGATGTTCTCGGTGACCTTGGTTTCGGTCAGGTTGAGCGTGTTGTTGTTGTAGATCCCGCCGCCCTGCGAGCTCGAGCCCACGGCCCTGTTCCGCTCGACGGTGCTGCGCCGCAGGACGACGGTGCCGCTGCCGTTGTAGATGCCACCGCCGTGTTCGATGGTGCTGTTCGTGCTGGCGGTGTTCTCGCTGATCCGACTCTCCTCGGCCACGAACTCGCCGATCTGGTTGAAGACGCCGCCGCCGCGCTGCCCGGCCTCGTTGTGGTGGACGTTGCCGTGCTTGAGGTGGAAGACGCCATCGGTGAAGATTCCGCCGCCCTCGCTGCCGGCCCGGTTGTCGTTCACCTCGATGTTCTTGATCTCGGTGGTGGAGTTGATCCCGCCGCGGATGCCGCCGCCGCGGAAACCCGCGGTGTTGTTGTCCACGCGCACGTTGTCGAGGACGGCGTTGCGGCTGTTCGACAGCCCGCCACCGGCGCCACCGATCGGCAGGATGTTGACGACCCCGATCGTGTTGTTGTAGCTCAGTCTGGTGTTCTGCACGGTGAGGTTGCCGTTGTTGAAGATCCCCCCGCCGTCGAACACGGCGCTGTTGTTGCTGATGGTGCTGTCGCCGTCCCCGTGCTTGTCCTTGTCCTTGTCCTTGTCCTTGCCGTCCCGGTCCTTGCCGTGGTCGTCCCTGCCGAGGATCTTCGTGACGCCGAAGTTGGCGATACCGCCACCCGGGCCGTTGGTGTGGTTGTAGACCACGTCGGTGTTCTCGATGGTGGCCTTGCCGCCGACGTCGATCCGGATGCCACCGCCGCCGCCGCCGAGCCCACCGTCGGCCTGGCCGCCCTTGATGGTGACGTCGCGCAGCGTCAGGTCGCCACCGCCGCCGACCTCGAGGATCCGGAACGGCGTGGCGTTGGCCGCGCGGACGATGGTGGACCCGTTGCCGTCGATGGTGACCGGCTGGGTGATGATCGGCAGGCCGACGGCACCGAAGGGCACGGGTGGAGGGGGCGCTGACCTGGTGAGCGTGTAGGTGCACTTCTCGGCGAGCCGGAGCTTCGCCCCGTTGCTGGCGTTCGCGTGGACGATCGCCGCGATCAGCTCGTCGGCGCCGCAGGGCACGGTCCGGACATCGTCGCCCCTGCCCTCCCTGTTGTCCTTGTCCTTCTGGTGGTCCTTGTCGTCGCGGCCGCCCGGATCCCGTCCTCCCTTGTCCTCCCCGCCGGACCGGCTGTCGTCGGCCACGAGCTGCGTTCCGGCGTTCGACAGGCCGGGGCCACCGGATCCGAATACTCCGCTCACTCCCGCCGGCCCGACGACGGCCATGCCGGCCACCCCGGTCAGTCCGGCCACCCCGGCGACGACCCAGCGCATCCGCCGCCTCGTGGGCGGACGTGGCTGATCTGCCGCTGCTTCGCTGATGTTCGGGTGTAGATAGTTGGACATCGAGCTACCCGGCCCTTCTCCGTACACCATGTCTCTGCACGGCACTTCGGTGCAGAAAAGCGACAAATCGGTTGCCGCCACCAAGGGGAACGTAGCTGAGCATTCCTCGCATCAACCGGGTGTATGCGAAAAAACCCTACATTCGGTGCAGACCGTCGCCGACCGGCTGTCTCGACAGGTGGATCGCTAGCGCGTCGAGGGCTCGGCGGGGAGGCGGTCGCCGGCGGGTGCCGGGGCGGCGTCGATCGGCAGGTCGCGCAGTCCGCGGATCGGAGTCGACAGGTAGATGATCGGGGACAGCACGGTGAGCGCCCCGAAGATCAATAGGGTGGTTCGGGCCCCGAGCGGCCCGGCCAGGACGCCGGCGAGCAGGCCGCCGAGCGGGATGGCGCCCCAGGAGACGAACTTGACCGTGGCGATCACCCGGGACAGGAGATGCGGCGGGCTGGCGAGCATCCGGTACGTGCGGGTGGTCACGCTGAGTACCACCGAGGAGCCGGCGAAGATGAGGTTGCCGACGGCGAAGGCGAGGTAGGCGGCGGTGCCCGTGCCCAGCGGAATGACGAGCGCGCCGATCACGCCGACGAAGGCTGCGATGATCAGGCCGCGTGCGGTGCCGACCCGATCGGTGAACCGGGTCGTCAGTGTCGCGCCGATGAGCGTGCCGAGGCCGTCGGCGGCGAGCAGCAGCCCGACCATGACCGGCGGTGCGTGCAGGTCGCGCACCAGGTAGTAGGGGAAGAGGGCCAGCATCGCGCCGCAGACGAAGTTGGTCGCGGTGGCGTCCCACATGGCCGGGCCGATGATCGGGTGTCGGACCACGAAATGCCAGCCCTCGCGGATCATCCGGACCATCGGTGGCCGCTCGACCGGCCGCTGGACCGTGCGCTCGGGAAGGGTGCGCAGCAGCACGGCGGAGATCAGATAGCTGACGGTGTCCACGAACAGCGTCGGTACCGCGCCCAGTAGCTGCACCGTGAGCCCGCCCAGGGACGGCCCGCCCAGCTGGGTGGCGGCATGCGTGCCGGAGTTGAGGCTGTTGCGCGCCTGCAACTGCGCGGCCGGCACGATCTCCGGCAGGAAGGTCTGGTTCGCCACGTCGAACAGCACGTTGGCGAAGCTCACGACCAGGGCGACCGCGACCAGCTGGGCCACCGTGAGGGTGTCGAACCACCAGGCCAGGGGGACGGACGCGATGGCGAGGGCCCGGATCAGATCCAGGGTGACCTGCATGCCGCGCAGCGGCACGCGCTGCACGACCACTCCCGCCGGCAGGCTGATCAGAAGGTACGCGAGATAGCCGGCCGCCGTGATCAGGCCCATCTCGAAGACCGACGCGTCCAGCACGGTGAGCGCGGTCAGCGGCAGGGCCACCGCGCCGATCGCCGAGCCGAGGTGGCTGGTCGTGCCGGCGATCCACCAGCGCCAGAAGACATTGAGTTCCATAATGGAACTCAATGTACCGGCGGATGTGGGATCGGTCGACCCCGCCGGACCGATGCCGATGACCGGGCCGCCGATCCGTTGCCACCTGCTGAACCGGAAGCGGCTCACTCCACCTTGGTGAGGAGCGGTTTGCCCTTCTCGACGAGGTAGGTGGCCAGCTCGACCGCGATGCCGTCGCCGACGTTCCGCGCCTGGTGATGCACCCCGTACGGCACGGTGAGAGCATCGCCGGCGTTGCACACCACCGGCGGCTGGCCCGCAAGGGTGTATTCCAGCGACCCCTGAAGAACGCAGATGATCTCTTCGCCCGGATGGAAGTGCGTGAACGGGGGTGAGTCGGGCGTGAACTCCACCCGCGTCTGGATGACCTCGCGTCCGGGGATGCTGAGATCGTGTTTCTGCAGATCGATGCGCCACAATCCCGGTGCGCTCTCCACCGCCGTCGGACTGATGCCCCTGGGTCGATCTTTCCCACTCATCGCGGTCTCCTGTACGCCGTCGTACGGACGGTCACCACATCGTCTCGACCATAGGTGGCCCCCGAACCGTCAAGGGCACGGTTGCCCAAACACGGACGTCCAGCGCCGCCGCGTTGGGCATCGTATGGTGCCGCCATGGCATCTGCGGTCTGGGTCGACGGCGCGGCGTACGAGGCATACGTCGGTCGGTGGAGCCGGCTCGTCGCGGCGGAGTTCGTGCGCTGGATCGACCTGCCGGCCGGGCTGCGCTGGCTCGACGTGGGCAGCGGCACCGGCGTGCTGACCTCGGCGGTGCTGACGACCGCGCGAGCGCGGCAGGTCACCGGCGTGGACCCCTCCGAGGGTTTCGTGGCGCAGGCGCGTACCCGGGTCAGCGACCCGCGGGCCGTCTTCGCGGTCGGCGACGCCCGAGCACTGCCGCTGCCGGACGGCGCCGTCGACGTGATCGTGAGTGGGCTGGTGCTGAACTTCGTACCCGAACCGGCGCGGGCGGTGGCGGATTTCGCCCGGGTGGCAGCCCCCGGCGCGGTGGTGGCCGCGTACGTCTGGGACTACGCCGAGGGGATGGAGATGATGCGGCACTTCTGGGACGCGGCCGGCGCGCTCGATCCCGCCGCGGTGGCGCGCGACGACGGGCGCCGCTTCTCGCTCTGCCGGCCGGAGACGCTGCGCACCCTGTGGCGCGACGGCGGGCTGACCGATGTGTCGGTGGAGGCGATCGACGTGCCGACGGTCTTCACCGACTTTGCCGACTACTGGACCCCGTTCCTCGGCGGGCAGGGCTCGGCCCCGGCCTACTTGGCCTCGTTGGCCGAGCCCGACCGGGTAGCCCTGCGGGATCTGCTCGCCGCCCGGCTGCCGCACGGCCCCGACGGGTCGATCCGGCTGACGGCCCGCGCGTGGGCGGTCCGCGGCACCCGGGCGAGCACGTCCAGGTCGCCGGCGTAGCCGGGCCGCCGCGGTGTTCTGCGCCGCCTCGTCCTGGGGCGTCATCCACGCCGCGATGCGATTCGTCGATTACGGGGACGGCGGCATCTCCGCCGGCAAGCCGACCTCCCCGTCGACGAGTTCCAGCGGCACCCCCTCGTCGGCCGGGCCGGCCGCCGCTCCGGTGTTGTGGAAGGGCGAGATCCGCCTTGACTCCACGCCGCGCGACTTCGACCAGGAACCGCCGGCGCGGGGAAACACCAGCACCGACCTCAACTCCGACGGGTATCTCAACGGCTCGGTGTACAACAAGTTCTGGGGGCGGGCGGTGGTGTTGTGGCCAGGGCCGGCGGAGCCCACCCGGGACGGCTGCGCCGCCCGTTGCAGACCCACGGCGTGCAGCAGGTGAGCATCGATAGCCGCAGTCGGGTGTGCCTGGAGACCAACCGGGGCCGGATCGTGTTCATCACGGTGCTGCGCCGCGACGGCGACGACGGGTACGCCGCCCAGGCGACGCTGTGGAGTTCGAGCTGAGGAATCCGACCAGCCGCCGCGGTCGTCCAGCTACGCCGGCGGCTCGACCGCCTCGACGAGTACCTCCAGCACGTGCCGGTACGGCTGCCCGGTGGCCCGGCTCATGCCCATCTCGCAGGTGCGGTTGCAGGAGGCGTACGCGTCGTGGTCGCGCTGGTTGACCTCGGCGGCCTGGGCCGCGGTGGCGCCGGCGGTGACCTCGGGATGCAGCAGTCCCCGGTCGCCGGCGAAGGCGCAGCATCCCCAGCTGTCCGGCACGGTCACGGTGTCGGCGACCGCCCGGGCCACCGCGCGCAGGTCGTCGATGCCGCCGAGGTGCACGGTGGAGCAGGTGGGGTGCAGGGCCAACGAGCCCAACCGTCGGGGCTCGGGCAGCGCCGGCAGCAGGTGCTCGGCGGTGAAGGTCACGCTGTCGACGAAGCGCAGAGCGCCGTACCGCGCCCGGTCCTCCTCGGCCAGCGCGTCGGTCAGCTGGCTCAGCCCGTGGGTGCAGGACGACGCGTCACACACGATGGGCAGCCGACCCTCGTCGCTGGCGGTCCAGAGGGCGGACAGCGTGCGCTCGGCCATCTCCCGGTGACCGGCAGGGAAGCCCTTGGACTGCCACGGCGTGCCGCAGCACAGGCCGGCCGTGCCGGCCGGTACGACGATCGGCAACCCGGCCAGGTCGCACAGGCGCAGGAGCGCCGCCGCCGAGCCGCCGGACGCGCCGTCCTCCGGTGCGAAGATGCTGCCGATGCAGGCCGCGAAGAACACCGCCTGGGCGTCCGCCGGG
>NZ_WBKR01000272.1 GCF_008868155.1 Micromonospora sp. ALFpr18c | reverse complement strand
CGCGACCAGCGGCAACCCACACACCATCCCTCAACCCACACCCCTACAACTCCATCTCCTCGAACTCCTCGACATCGACCCACTCGAGTGGTGTTGACAATCAGCCACGTGCGGAATGCAGGGCTAGCCGGTCGACGACCCGGCGGGTCGGCCTCGGCCTACGGTGAGCGGGCACGGGTGCGGCCCCCGCGTACGAGACGCGGGGGCCGGGCCCTACTCCGTCAGGGAGTGTGGGTGAGCAGGGTGAAGCCCAGGTCGGCCGGGGTGCCGGACGAGTTGCGGGTCTGGATGAAGACCGCGTTGGGCGTGCTCAGCCGCGGGGCGACCGAGACCTCTCCGGCCGGCGGGATGCAGCAGGAGTCGGAGCGGGAGATGGTCGCCAGGAAGGCGCCGGCCGACACGGTGTAGCCGAACTGCACCTCGTACTGTCCGGGGCCGTACTTGAGCACGGTGCCGGTGCCGCGGGCCTTGGTGCCGTTGGAGTTGACGACCGTGTAGACGGTGGTGGCGACCAGGGTGGTGGCCCCACCGGCCTTCAGCGCGGCCTGCGCCTTACGCGCCGACTCGGCCGTCACCGGCGGCTGGTTGTCCACGCGCTTCGCCGTCGGCTGGACAGCCTGCTGCGGCGCCTTCGCCGAGGGCTGGGCAACAGCGATCCCGCCCCCGGCTAGGGTCAGCGCCAGGACGGCGAACGTGACCGCCGCCGCCTTACGTCGGAAGGATGTGTTCATGACAGGTCCCCCTTGTGTGACCGTGCGAATTCGGCCGACCCGCGGGGCGGGACGGATGATTGCCTGAAAATAGGTTTACGACGGATAAAGGAAGTGGATTCCTCGACGATCCACATCCCGCCTGAGCTGGGGTTACTACTCAGAGTTGCGTCGTTTAGACCAGATGGAACGTAGCACCATAAAAAGCCGGGCGTCAATAGTTGATCACAATTTAGTGAGCTGTCGGTCAGCCGTCAGTCAATTGTGAAAGGTGAGCGCACCACCATTCATGAAATGCGTCGACCGCTCCCACTAGGCTGACCGCCATGATCGTCGACACCTCGACCGCGCCGCTCCGACGCCCCCTCCGGCGGGTCGGCACCGTCCTCAGCTGGTTGGCGGTCGGACCGGTGGCCGCCTGGGCCGCGATCCGGATCGCCGGCCTCGACCGGGGGCCGCTGGTGCAGGCACTCGCCTTCACCCCGTACGTTGCGGGATGGAGCGTGCTGGCCCTCGCCCTCGCGGTCGCCCTGCGGCGCTGGTGGTCGGCGGCGGTCGCGGCACTGGCCGCCGTGGCGCTGCTCGGCGTGGTCGCGCCCCGGGCGCTGGCCGCCCCGCAACCGGCGGCGACCGGCCCCACCGTCCGACTGCTCACGGCCAACCTACTCGCCGGCGCCGGGGACGCCCGGACCCTCGTCGACCTGGTCCGCACACACCACGTCGACGTGCTCACCGTGCAGGAGTTCACCCCGGACGCGCAGGCCGCCCTGGACCGGCTCGGCCTCGACCGACTACTCCCCCACCGGCAGCTCAACCCCCAGGACGGCACCCCCGGGTCGGGGCTCTACGCACGCTGGCCGATCAGCGGTGCCGGCATCCGGAACAACCGTGGCGGCTGGGGCTTCAGCCAGGCGTACGGCACGCTGGCCGTCCCCGGCGCACCTCCGGTTCGCGTCGAGTCGGCCCACCCCTCGGCGCCGTACGCAGTGGATCAGGTCGACGCCTGGCGGGCCGACCTGACCGCCCAGCCACCGGCCACCCCGGATGGGGAACTGCGAATCCTCGCCGGGGACTTCAACTCCACTCTCGACCACAGTCCGCTGCGCGCCCTGCTGCGCACCGGCTACGTCGACGCCGCCGACGCCACCGGTGAGGGACTGACCGGCACCTGGGGCCCGTACGACGGCGATCTCATCCCCCCGGTCACGATCGACCACGTGCTTGTCGACCGCCGCATCGCCGTCCGCGCACTCAGCGTGCACACCCTCCCCAACAGCGACCACCGCCCAGTCCTCACCACCCTCACTCTCCCCACCCCTCGCGAACTTGCACTTCCTGCCCCGAGATTAGGCGCATAAGCCGTGAATCAACGACAGAAGGTGCAAGATCGCGAAGGCTGTCAGACGCGGGTGGGGGCTAGGCCGTAGGTCAGGGCGTCCACCAGGGCGTGCCAGCTTGCCTCCACCACGTTGGGGTGGACGCCTACCGTGGTCCAGTCGCGGCCGGTGCCGTTGGCCGTTTCCAGCAGGACCCGGGTGACCGCGCCGGTGCCGTGGTTGCCCTCCAGGATGCGCACCTTGTAGTCGGCCAGCTCGAAGTCACGCAACTGTGGATAGTGCCGGGCCAGCCCCACCCGCAGCGCCTCGTCCAGGGCGTTGACCGGGCCGTTGCCCTCGGCGGTGGCGATCACGCGTTCGCCGCGTACGCGGATCTTCACGGTCGCCTCGGAGACCACGGCCCCGTCCTCGCGGTGTTCGACGAGCACCCGGTACGACTCCAGGGTGAAGGGTCGGGCCGGGCCGCCCTCCGGCAGTTCGGAGCGGACGAGCAGCTCGAACGAGGCGTCGGCGGCCTCGAAGGACCAGCCATCGGCCTCCAGTTCCTTGATCCGCTTGGTGACCCGGGTCAGCGCCTCCGGACGGCCGGCCAGGTCCAGGCCGAGCTCACGGCTCTTGAGCTCGACGCTGGCCCGGCCGGCCATCTCGGTTACCAGGATCCGCATATCGTTGCCCACCACCGACGGGTCCACGTGGTTGTAGAGCAACGGGTCGACCTTGATCGCGCTCGCGTGCAGCCCCGCCTTGTGAGCGAATGCTGCGGCCCCGGCGTACGCCTGGTGGGTGTCGGGGGCGATGTTGGCGATCTCGGCGATGGCGTGCGAGACCCGCACCATCTGTTCCAGGCAGCCGTCCGGTAGGACGGGCATACCCAGCTTGAGTTGGAGGTTGGCGACGACGGCGAAGATGTCGGCGTTGCCGGGGCGTTCGCCGTACCCGTTGGCGGTGCCCTGGACGTGGCGGACGCCCGCTTCGACGGCGGCGATCGTGTTGGCCACGGCGCATGCGGTGTCGTTCTGGGCGTGCATACCGAACACTGCGGGGTCGATCCCGAGCCGGTTGGTGAGGTCGAGGATCACGGCGGTCACCTGGGACGGCAGCATGCCGCCGTTGGTGTCGCAGAGCACCATGCGTTCGGCGCCGGCGGCGAGCGCGGTCTGCACCACGGAGGCGCCGTACGCCGGGTCGTGCCGGTAGCCGTCGAAGAAGTGTTCGCCGTCGACGAAGACCCGCCGCCCTTCACGGACAAGGTGGGTGACGGTGTCGTGGATCATCGCGAGGTTCTCCGCGCCGGAGGTGCGCAGCGCACGCTCGACGTGCCGGATGTCGGCCTTGGCGACCAGGGCGACCGCCGGGGTCTGCGCGTCCAGGAGGCCGCGCACCTGGGGGTCGTCGGCGACCGCGACGCCGGCCTTGCGGGTGGCGCCGAACGCGACGAGTACGGCGTGCCGCAGGGTCAGCTCGGTGCGCGCCCGCCGGAAGAACTCGGTGTCCTTGGGCACCGCTCCCGGCCAGCCGCCCTCGATGAAGCCGACGCCGAACTCGTCGAGCAGCCGGGCCACCGCCAGCTTGTCGACCACCGAGTAGGTGAGCCCCTCGCGCTGGGCGCCGTCGCGCAACGTCGTGTCGTAGACCTGGAACGTCATCAGGATCCTTTCTCGGAGCAACAAAAAGACCTCCCGCGGATGCGGGAGGTCTGCGCGCTCGGCGGAGGGGAGAGCCGGCGCGCTAGGTCGCAATAATCAGGTCGGTGCTGGTCACGACGGCTACTCTGCCACCCCTTCCCCGCTTTTGGGAGATACTGCCCACATGCCGGGACGGTGACTGAGGGTTCGTTCATTCAGAACCATCGCTCGTGATCGGCTTCACAAGCCATCAGGCCGCGCACCGGCAGGAGCAGCCATGCGGCAGCATCTGGAACGGATCCAAGGATGGCCACCGCGCCATCCGCAAGGAGGACGTGTGCTCACCGTCAGTGACCGCTTACCTGAGCACGGACTCTTCGCCGGCGTATCGCGGGGCGCCAACAACGCGTCCGAGACGATCAACCACACGTCCCACGAGGGCACGTGGCGTCCGGTCTCCGTCGGGCCGGTGGAGCGCGCCTCCATCAGCCCGGCGGAGGCCGTCGACCGGGACGCACAGCTCCTCGGCAGCGGGGTCTGAACCATGGGCCTCGGCGCGATCAGGGCGGCCCTTCCGGAGTACGCCCGGGACATCCGACTCAACCTCGACTCCACCATCGGCACCTCGGCGCTGAGCGCGGTGCAGGCGTGGGGCACGGCGCTGGCCTGCGCGGTCGCCGCCCGCAACCCGGTGGTGCTCCGCGAGATCGCCGCCGAGGCGCTCGGTCACCTCGGACCGGAGGGCGTCGAGGCCGCCAAGGGTGCCGCCGCCATCATGGCGATGAACAACATCTACTACCGGGCCACGCACCTCATCGGCGACGACCAGTACGCCTCGATGCCGGCCCGACTGCGGATGCAGATTACCGCGAGGCCGGGCGTGGACAAGGGCGACTTCAAGCTGTGGTGCCTCGCCGTGTCGGCGATCAACGGCTGCGGGATCTGCCTCGAGACGCACGAGAAGAGGCTGCGTGCCACCGGCTTCACCCCGGAGCAGATCCACGAGGCGCTGCGCATCTCCGCCGTCGTGCACGCGGCCGCGGTCACGCTCGACGCCGAGGCCGCGCTGACCTGACGCGCGCGTACGCCCGCTGGTCGCCGTTTCCGGGCCGCTACGGCCGGGTAGCTCCTGCGGGGACGCACCGCACCCACCGCCGCCGAGGTGATCGGCGACAGTCAGGAGTGAACGGCATGGACAGGATCGACCCGCACGCCGCCCACGCCGGGCCGGACCCGCTGCGTGGCGGCGACCAGGGCACCGTCCCCGGCGGAGCGCCGGCCGGGGCCTTCGACCCCTGGCGCTACCGCGACCAGGCCGGGGTGGCCGACGCCGACCTGGTCGGTTACAAGGTCGAGGCGACCGACGGTGGGATCGGCAAGATCGACAGCGCCAGCCACGAGGTGGGTGGCAGCTACCTGGTGGTGGACACCGGTCCGTGGATCTTCGGCAAGAAGGTGATGCTGCCGGCCGGCACGGTCAACCAGGTCGACCACGACCAGCGCACCGTCTCCGTCGACCGGACCCGCGACCAGATCAAGGCCGCTCCGGAGTACGACGAGACCAGCCACAGCGACCCGGCCTACCGGGACCAGTTGGGCGGCTACTACGACGAGACGTACGGGGCACTCCCGCCCGGAACGGCCCGATAGTCGATCGGACCGACGGCCGGTGGGGGTAAAGCCGCGCCGGCCGTTACCGTGTCACCGTGGACGCCATCGACGACAACCGACACATCCCGCTGCCCGCGACCTTCAACTTCCGCGACGTCGGTGGCTATGTCGGCCACGACGGCCGCACCGTACGCCGGGGCCGGCTCTACCGGTCCGACTCCCTGCACCGCCTCGACGAGCAGGACCGCGACGCGTTCGCCGCGATCGGCATCCGCACCGTCATCGACCTTCGCCGCCCCACCGAGGTGCAGCGCGACGGTCGGGTGCCGGCGTACCAGGGGCTGGTCTACCGGCACATCCACCCGGAGCACACGGACTGGGCCGAGACGCCGCACGAGGAGGGCGCCAGCCTGGCCCGCTACCTTGCGGACCGGTACGCCGACCTGGCACAGACCGGCACCGCCGGACTGGCCGAGGCGGTCGGGCTGATCGCCGACTCCACCAACGCCCCGGTGGTGGTGCACTGCGTCGCCGGCAAGGACCGCACCGGCATCGTGTGCGCGCTGACCCTCGCCGTGCTGGGCGTCGACGATGCCGACATCGCCGCGGACTACGCGCTGAGCAGCGAGGCGTCCGCCCGGTTCAGTGCCTGGCTGGCCGAGACCACGCCCGGCGGGGCGGACGTGCCGGCGCTGTTCCTGGCCTCGCCCGCCGAGGCGATGCAGATCTTCCTGGACGAGCTGCGCGCGGGGCACGGCTCGATCGAGGCGTACCTGCGGCACGCCGGGGTGACCGACGCGCAGCTCGCGGCCCTGCGCGAGCATCTGCTCGACGAGGCTTAGAGCGACCGGCAATAGGCGTTACTTGAGTCGGCGGGTGGTGGGTCGGGTGTCCCAGCGGTAGAGCGTGCGGGCTCGTTGGATGAGTTGACGGATGGTGACGATCGCTGCGGCCAGGTACAGGTAGAAGTCGATGATCTGGGCGTTGCGGTCGGTGCAGCGGCGGATCTTGCCGAAGCCGTTCATCCAGGAGTTGGTTCTCTCCACGACCCAGCGTTT
>NZ_WBKR01000271.1 GCF_008868155.1 Micromonospora sp. ALFpr18c | reverse complement strand
CGCACACATGCGGACCGCTCTATGACCAGGGGTGGGGGTGGGCCGGTAGTAGCCTGACCCGCGGACCCCACCCGGGGAGAAACGGTGAGGTGATCATGACGGTGCGTCGGCGCGCGGCGCGGCTCGCGACGATCTGCGGTGTTCTGGGCGGCCTGGTGCTGCTCGGCGCGTCGCCGGCGTTGGCCGACGACGACTCGGTCCGGGTCGCTTCGGCCAGCAGTTTCGCCGCCGGTGGCTCCCCCCAGGGGGTGAATGTCGCGGTGCGCAAGCGCTCCGACGGGTGCGTCGTGCTGCGGACCGCTCTGGGTCTGCATCTCGAGGGTCTCCAGCCGGATCAGGTGGCGGTGCAGGTGAACGCGGGTGGGCGCTGGTTCCCGGTGGCGGTGTCCGGGAATGACGGCAGCGCGGTGACCGCGCAGACGTCGCCGGCGAAGCCGACCCTGTGCAAGGGCAAGGGCATCACGGTGCGGTACCGGGTGGCGTTCGCCGCGGGCGCTCCGGGCGGCCGGCTCGTGGTGACCGGCGTGGGGGCCAGCGCGGCCGGTCAGGAGTTGGGCCGGGGCACCGACACGGCGAAGGTGACCGGTGCCCGGGTCACCCCGTCGCCGACGCCGTCGAAGAAGCCGACCCCGACCCCGAGTCCGACCGAGGCCGCGACGGCCGCTGAGGCGGTGAACCCGGTCGCGCTGGGTCCGACGTCGGGCGCGCCCGACGCGTCGGCGGCCGCCGACGAGTCCGGAGGTGGCTCGCCGGTGATGTTCTTCGGTATCGCGATGGTCGCGGTCGGGCTGCTGCTCATCGTCCTGCTGGTGCGACGCTCCCGGCAGGACCGGCCGCCGGCCGACCGGCCGTCCGGGCCGCTTCCGGGCAACCCCGGCGGCACCACCTACCGCTCCGGCGGTGGGTCGCCGGCCGCGCCCGGTCACCCCGGCTCGGTGTACGGCCAGCAGCCGCCGCCCGGCAGCTACCCGACGGTGCCCGTCCCGCGGCCCACCCCCGGTGGGGTCTACGGGACGCGGCCTGCCGCGACGGAGTCGACTCCGCACGCGACGCAGCCGATGCCGGGTGCGCCGGGTGCCAAGGGGCAGCCCGACGATCCGTCCGACGGCGGAGAGCACACCACGGTCATGCCCCGGCTCCCCGGCTGAGCGGGGCCGGACCCCTCCCCTCCGATACGCTCAGGTTCGGTGGAAACTGCGGCCAAGGAGCGAAACTAGTGTCTGATCTGTCCCGGATTGTGAAGGCGTACGACGTCCGAGGGACGGTGCCGGACCAGTGGGACGAGCGGGTCGCCGAGGCACTTGGAGCCGCGTTCACCCAGCTTCTCAACTCCACCGACGAGCCGGGCGACGCGGTCGTCGTCGGGTACGACATGCGGGCGACCTCGCCCGGGTTGGCTGCCGCCTTCGCGGCCGGCGTCCGCGCCGAGGGCCGTTCGGTGATCGAGATCGGGCTCGCCTCCACCGATCTGCTCTACTTCGCCTCGGGTTCGCTCGACCTGCCCGGGGCGATGTTCACGGCCAGCCACAACCCGGCGCAGTACAACGGCATCAAGATGTGCCGCTCGGGTGCCCGGCCGATCGGCCAGGCCAGCGGGCTCGCCGAGATCCGGGACCGCGCGCAGGCCCTGTTGGACTCGGGTGAATCCCGTCCGGCGGGTGAGCCGACCCGACCGGCCGAGCGGCGTGACCTGCTTCCCGACTACGCCGCGTACCTGCGCAAGCTGGTTGACCTGTCCGGCATCCGGCCGTTGAAGGTCGTGGTCGACGCGGGCAACGGGATGGGTGGGTTCACGGTTCCCACCGTGCTCGGCGACGCGGCACTGTCGGCGCTGCCGTTGGAGATCGTGCCGCTCTACTTCGAGTTGGACGGCAGTTTCCCCAACCACGAGGCCAACCCGTTGGATCCGGCGAACCTGGTTGACCTGCAGCGCGCCGTGGTCGAGCACGGCGCCGAGATCGGGCTGGCCTTCGACGGTGACGCCGACCGGTGCTTCGTGGTGGACGAGCGCGGCGAGCCGGTCTCGCCGTCGGCGATCACCGCGCTGGTGGCCGCGCGTGAGCTGGCGAAGCACCCGGGTTCCACGGTGATCCACGGCATCATCACGTCCAGCGCGGTTCCGGAGATCATCCGCGAGCACGGCGGCAAGCCGGTCGTCGCGCGGGTCGGGCACTCGTTCATCAAGGCGGAGATGGCGCGGACCAATGCCGTCTTCGGTGGTGAGCACTCGGCGCACTACTACTTCCGGGACTTCTGGTTCGCCGACACCGGGATGCTCGCCGCGATGCACACCCTGGCCGCGCTGGGCGAGCAGTCGCTGCCGCTGTCCGTGCTGGCGGGGGAGTACGAGCGCTACGTCGCCTCCGGCGAGATCAACTCGACGGTGGCCGACCAGGCCGCCGCGGTGGCCGACGTGCGGGCCGCGTACGCCGACGCGGTCGTCGACGAGATGGACGGGCTCACCCTGCGTTTCCCCGACGGCGCCTGGTTCAACCTGCGTGCCTCCAACACCGAGCCGCTGCTGCGGCTCAACGTCGAAGCACCCACCCGGGAACGGATGGTCTCGCTCCGGGACGACGTGCTCAACCGCGTTCGCCGATAAGATCGCCTGCGCCGGTCGGCACCGCCGCCGGTCAAGCCGCACACGTGGAAGGAGCCGTGCCATGGCCCTGGATCCGCAGTTGCTCGAGATTCTCGCCTGTCCGGACACGCACCACGCCCCGCTCACCTACGATGCCGAGGCGCAGACGTTGACCTGCACGCAGTGCGGCCGGATCTTCGAGGTCCGGGACGACGTGCCGGTGCTGCTGCTCGACGAGGCGCGTGGCGGCCCCGGGCAGGCATCATGATCGACGGTACGGCCGGGGTCAGCGGTCGTCGCGAAGCCGACGAGGCCCTGCTCGACAATCCGGACGCGCTGGCCGAGCACGATCCGGGCGGCATGCTCCGACACACCGCGTCGGCCGGCGCGCAGGTACGTGAGAGCGCGGCGTTGGCCGCCGAGGCGAATCTGGCGGTGCTGGCCGACGACGGGCGGCCCCGGGCCGTGGTGATCGCGGGCATCGGCACCGCGGGGCGTACCGGTGACGTGCTGGCCACGGTCGCCGGCCCGCGCTGCCCGGTCCCGATCATCGGGCACCGCAGCGCGGGCGTACCCGGCTGGGTGGGTGCCGCCGACGTGGTGATCGCGGTGAGTGCGTCCGGTCGGAGCCCGGAGGCGCTGGGCGCCGCCGAGGCGGCGCACCGGCGGGGTGCCCGGCTGGTCGCGGTGGGTGCCCCGGATTCGCAGTTGCAGTCGATCGCCGAGCAGGCCCGTGCGCCGTTCATCCCGGTGCCCCGGCGCGCGCCGGCGCGGGCCAGCCTCTGGGCGCTCACCGTGCCGGTGCTGCTCGCCGCCCGCTCGCTGGGCCTGGTGAAGGTCAACGAGGCGGATCTGGCGGAGACCGCCGCCCGGCTCGACGCGGACGCCGACCGCTGTCGTTCCGCCGCGGAGTCCTTCGTCAACCCGGCGAAGTCGCTGGCCATGGGCCTGGCCGGGTCCATCCCGATCGTCTGGGGTTCGTCCCCGCTGGCGACCGTGGCGGCCCGCCGGTTCGGTGACACCCTGTCGGCCAACGCCCGCTACCCGGTGGTCACCGGGGCGCTCGGTGAGGCCGGTCGTGGTCGGGTCGGCCTGCTCGACGGCGTGTTCGGTGGTCTGGCCGAGGGGGAGCGGGACATCTTCGCCGACCCGTCGGAGGACGACGGCGAGGGGACCCGTCTGCGGCTGGTGCTGCTGCGCGACGGCGGGCTCAACGCCGAGGACGACACCGACGAACCCTTCGCCGTGGAGGAGCGCCGCGCGGACGCGGTGCAGACCCTCGCCGAGCGTCGCGGGGTGCGGTGTGACGTGGTGACCGCCGAGGGCGGCTCCGCGCTGGAGCGGCTGGCCTCGCTGATCGCGGTGCCGGATTTCGCCTCGATCTACCTTGCTCTGGCCCACGGGCTGGATCCGATGGCCGTACCGGCCATCACCGAGATGAAGGAGCTGTCGAACCAGTGAACGAACGTAGGGGGCGGCGCGTCATGCGCGGACCGGTCGGCTTCGTCGGGCGAAGCGGAGCGGCGGCATGAGCGCCAACGGTGGGACGAGGGCGATCGTCGCCGCTCTGCTGGCCAACGTCGGCATCGCCGTCACCAAGTTCGTCGCGTTCCTGCTGACCGGGTCGTCGTCGATGCTGGCCGAGTCGATCCACTCGGTCGCCGACTCCGGCAACCAGGGTCTGCTGCTGCTCGGTGGCAAGCGGGCCAAGCGCGCGGCCACCCCGGAACACCCCTTCGGGTACGGCCGGGAGCGCTACATCTACGCGTTCATCGTGTCGATCGTGCTGTTCAGCCTCGGTGGCCTCTTCGCCCTCTACGAGGCGTGGCACAAGTGGTCGGATCCGCACGGCATCAGCGAGTGGCAGTGGGTGCCGGTGACCGTGCTGGTCGCGGCGATCCTGATGGAGTCGTTCTCCTTCCGGACCGCGATCAAGGAGTCGAACCACATCCGGGGCAACCAGTCCTGGGTGCGTTTCATCCGCCGGGCGAAGGCGCCGGAGCTGCCGGTGGTGCTTCTGGAGGACTTCGGCGCGCTCGTCGGTCTGGTGTTCGCGCTCTTCGGCGTCACCATGACGCTGATCACCGGCAACGGCGAGTGGGATGCCGCCGGCACCGCGATGATCGGCGTACTGCTGGTGGTCATCGCCGTCGTGCTGGCCATCGAGACCAAGAGCCTGCTGCTCGGTGAGGGTGCCGAGCCGAAGGACCTGGCCGCCATCGAGCACGCCGTCACCGATGGTCCCGAGGTCGAGCGGATCATCCACATGAAGACGCTCTACCTGGGTCCGGAGGAGCTGATGGTCGCCGCGAAGATCGGCGTTCCGGCCTGCGAGAGCGCCCACGACCTGGCCCGCGGCATCAACGCCGTGGAGGCGCGGATCCGTGCCGCCGTGCCGATCGCGCGGGTGATCTACCTGGAGCCGGACGTCTACAGCGTCGCAGCCGCCGAGGCCGGCACCGGTGCCGCCGCCGACACCGCGGTGCCCCAGGCCCAGGACGTGTCGGGCGAGGCGGCCGGGCGGCCCGGGGGCTGACGGGTGGAGCTCCTGTACGGACCGATCCGGGACTACGCCTGGGGGTCGCGCTCGGCGATCGCCCTGTTGCAGGGCCGGCCGGTGCCCAGCGCCGGCCCGGAGGCGGAACTGTGGCTGGGCGCCCACCCGGGCGCCCCGGCCATGGTGGAGCGCGCCGGGCTCCAGGTCAGCCTCTGTGACCTGGTGCGGGACGAACCGGGGCAGTGGCTCGGCCAGCGGGTGTCCGACCGGTTCGGCAATCGGCTGCCGTTCCTGCTCAAGGTCCTCGCCGCGGACGCCCCGCTGAGCCTGCAGGCCCACCCGGACGCCGAGCAGGCGCGGGCCGGGTACGCGGCGGACGCGGAGCGCCCCGAGGCGGAACGCAACTATTCCGACCCGCACCACAAGCCGGAGTTGCTGGTGGCGCTCACCCCGTTCGAGGCGCTGTGCGGCTTCCGGGCACCGGCCGAGTCGGCCGAGGCGCTCGCGGCGTTCGGCGTACCGGTGCTGACGCCGGTGGTGGACGCGTTGCGGGCCGGGCCGGCGGGGCTGCGGACGGCGGTGCGGACGCTGCTCTGCTGGCCGGCCGGGGAGCGCGAGGACCTGCTGTCGGCCGTGGTGGCGGCGCCGGCCGACGGCCCGGACGCGGAGTTGGCCCGCCGGTTGGCGGTCGCCTACCCGGGCGATCCGGGTGTGCTGGTCGCGCTGCTGCTGCACCACCTGCGGCTGGTGCCGGGGGAGGCGATCTGGATGCCCGCCGGCAACCTGCACGCCTATTTGAGCGGCTGTGGCGTGGAGATCATGGCGGCCAGCGACAACGTGCTGCGCGGCGGACTGACACCGAAGCGGGTGGACGTCGACGAGTTGCTGCGGGTGCTGCGTTTCGAGGTGCTCGACGACCCGGTTCGGACGGCGCGGCCGGTCGGCCCGGGGGTGGACTGTTGGCCGGTGCCGGTGGACGACTTCGCGCTGCACCGGGTCCGGGTCGGGTCGGCGGTGCCGTCGGTCACTGTGTTGCTGCCCGGCCCGCGGGTGGTGCTCTGCGCCTCGGGGTCGATCACGGTGGACGACGGGGCGGGTGCGGTGACGCTGGTCTCGGGTCAGGCGGCGATCGGCGACGCGGCCGGCGAGCCGTTGCGGATCGGTGGTGCCGGTGAGGCGTACGTGGCGACGTCGGGGCTGCGCTGACGCGCGCCCGTCGCTACGACACAAGTCCGACTTTCCCGGAATGGCTTGACGCGTCCCTGCCTCAGTGTGACTCTATGAGTACGCAGCGTTATCGCGACGATGGTCCGACGACGTGCGGGGGAACCAAACCGGGGGGATGCGCGGGGCG
>NZ_WBKR01000270.1 GCF_008868155.1 Micromonospora sp. ALFpr18c | reverse complement strand
TATTAAAGGGTGGACCGATTCCCTCTCCGGCGGCAGCAAGCGGCAAGCCCGGACGGAGGATGATGGTGCGAGCGTCGGACCGTCTGTTGCTGCTCCAGCGTCGCGTTCGGACAGGCCTCAGCGGATACTCCCTCCTCCACGGAAAGCGGCATCTGCATCAGCCGGCACTCCATCATCTTCATCCACACGCTTGCCATCTTCTATTCGCCGCCAACAACAGACGGAACCTTCCCTTGCTAGCCATTCCTCGCACCGCTCTCTCGCCTCCACGCCTTCCGCGGCCACACCCGCCGAAATCTCGGCCTGGGCTTTACACATCTATGACTTTGTGAATTACCATTCACGCACCGGCGGCAGCATTTCGGAATGGCTTAGAAGTGGTGGCGTGCCTGGAATAAGCCAAAACACGAATATCCCTGAAGCCGCGAACGAATTCAGGGAAGTCTGTTGGGGTCTGAAATATGAAGGGGTTCTGGCGAACCTTGGCGACTATGCTCGGCTAGTCGACGAGTTAAAGCAAAATGGAGAAATCGGGCGTCCTGGGCGGCCGGCGGTGGCGTCGACGCCCGAGACTTCGGCGCATTACGCGCACTCCTATGCTGGGCTGCCTTCTGGAACCCGCCCTACGGCGCCGCCTTCCGCCGAGCAAGCAACTGCTCCTTATGGCAGGAGTACCGCCGCCGCCCTCATATCGAGAAATCCAGTTCCACCTACTTCTACCTTCGCGGCTTTCACCCCATCGGGCACGGCAGCGTCCTTCTCGCATGCGGCTCCCACTCCGGGGGTTCAAAAGCCCCGTTGAAACCTTGGTCGCTCCGGCCAAGCGCGCAGCGTCGATGACTGCGGGGCCCCGGAGTCATCGACCCGTCGTGGAATACCCCGCGCCGGTCCCGTCCCCGCTCTGGGGGCGGGACCGGCGCGTCTCAGGTCGCCTCGGCCCGGCAGGCTCGGAACCGGTGGTGCCTCGCTCGTAGTCGATGCGTTGGTCGAGGTCGAGCTGGAAGGTGCCGTGCAGGGCCACGTTGGACCAGAACAGCGGGGTCAGGCCGCGCAGATCGTGTGACGAGCTACCGTGTCCTCGCAGAGCCGGGCGTCGGCGAGTCGATTCGCAGTGCCGATGATCCGGTCCATCCGGCCCGGCGGCTCCAGCTTCTCCGCCCGACACCGGGCCAGCACCGCCTCGCGCTGCCGATCCTCGTTCAACTCGCTGGGGCAGACCTGCTCAGCCAGCCACGCGATCATCTTGTCCTCGTCACCGCGGGCGAACACCCGGAACCCGAACGCCTCACGGATCTGCGTACGGAACCGCTCCGCACTACGGCCGGTCACCTCGAACCGCGCCTGCTGACCCGCCGCGAGTCCGAGCTGCCGGGCGAGATAGTCCACCGCCGCCGTCGGGACCTCACCGACGTGCCGCGGGAACCGCCCCTCGATCTCGAAGAACTTCACCATCAACGCGAAGCTCAACCGCGGCACATCATGCTTGCCCACCAACAGCTCTTGATCGGCATCGACCAGCGTCCACGACGCGATCAGGTCATCCAGTTCCCACTCCCGGCGCACAAACAACACCCTTGGCAGACGACGATCACCGGATGGCAGCGACCCGGGACCGTCGTCGATACCCTGAACGCCGACCCCAACACCCGGCGGACACGAAGGACGGACCATGCGCAGGTGGGTACGGTACGACGCTCCGATCATGGTCTGCGTCGAGATCGACGACGACACCGAACACACCGAGATCAACAAGGTCGTCCTCTGCATCGACCCCGACGACGTCCAACTCGCCCGCGACCACAGAGGGCAGTTCCTCGTCTACGACGAACGCATGGAGCCCGTACACGGCGACACCGACCCCGCCACCAACCACGCGATCCACGTCGCCGAGGACCGCGCCGGCTGGCCCGACGCCGACAGCCTCGACTGGGAAGAAGGCCCCGACCCGCTGCGCTTCCCCGACCTCTACAGCCGCGTCGAGCCCGAGAACGACCGGGACGAAGACGACGACCTCGAACCGCTCGACCTCCACGAGCGCGACGCCGTCCACTGACACCACCGCGATCAGTAGCGACCGGGCCCCGCCAGCACGAAATGCTGCGCGGGGCCGAACCGTCTGTAGCGCCCTCAACCAAGATCAAATAATTGGCGGGCTGGGACAGCTACCCAAGCGCGGGGCCGAGTAGCGGGTCGGCCCCCGGATGCTGTCCAGGCGAGGGGGTCGGCTCGCGCCGCCGATCTGGCGGTCACCGCGTGCGTCCAGGCCAGGGCCTGCGACGCCACGGAACCCGCCCTTCGACGGGCTGCTAGAACGGCGGTTCGGCGGCCACCTCGACGGCGGCCGGCGCGGCCAGGCGCAGCAGCGCCTCGCCCATGCTGGGGCCGATGCCGACCGCGACGGTGCGCTCGTCGTGGTCGAGCGCCGTGGCCAGGTAGCACTGCTCCTCGGGCTCCTCGACGACGTCGCCGTCATGTCCCATCCGGCCGGGGTTGCCCTCGTCGAATTGCAGCACGATGCGGCGCCCGGCCTGCAGCAGCGCCTCGGCAGCGATCCGGGCGGCCGGCGCGGGCCGGTCGACAAGCACGGTGGCATCGAGCACCGCGGCGATCGGCCGGCGGTGCCGGGTGATCACCTGAGCGCGGGCGTGGCTCTCGCGGACCACCTGGCCGAGCTTGTTGCGGGCCTCCGACAGCGACCACACCGGCAGGGCGGCCACCGGCTCGGCGACCTCGGACAGCGGCACCAGGGCGGCCCACTCGTAGCCGTCGCGGGTGATCAGGGTGATCGTGCCGGCCTCGGCCGCCGCCACCAGTTCGGTCCAGCGCTGGGTACGCGCCTCTTCGACGGGGACGGGCGGGCCGAGCCGGTCGACCAGGTCGACAAAGACCATCGGAACATCGAAATCCATAGGCAATGCATAAGGTGCCTTGCAAGATTTTCGCTAGGCACCTTATGCATTTTTGGTGCGTGAGTGACGGCGGGTCTGGTCAAGCCCCGCGTGCGGCTTCGCGGCGCAGCAGCGCCTCGACCTGCTCGGTGGAGAGTCCGTCGACCAGGTCGCCGCCCGGGATGTCCACCGTCCAGCGCAACGGCCGGCGGGTGTCGACGTCGACGCGGACCTGTCGGCCGTCTGGCATCTGGTAGATCAGCCATCCGGACACATCGCGGTCGAGCAGCATGTCGTCGGTGGCGCTCACTGCTTGCCACCGGTGCGGTCGCTGCGGGCCTGGTCGAGTTGGGTCTGCAGGTGCTCGGCGCGGGCCTCGGCGGTCTGGGCGCGGTCGGTGGCGGCCGCCGCGGCGCCCTCGTGTCGGATGGCGTCGGCGCGGGCCTCCTGCGCGGCCTGTTCGGCGGCGCGGCGCTCGGTGTGCAGTTGCTCGACCTGGCGGCGAACCTCGGCGAGGGTGGCCCGTTCGGCGCGCAGCTCGGCGTCGAGGTCACGGCGGGCGCTCTCGGCGCCGGCCGCGTCGGCGCGGGCGGCGTCGCGTTCGACGGCGACCGCCGCGGCGGTCGCATCGGCGCGCTCGGCGCGACCCTCGGCGGTCTCGGCGCGGTGGGTGACGGTGGCCAGCTCGCCGCGCAGGTGCTCGCCGGCGGCGCGGGCGTCGGTCAGGTCGCCGCGCATGGTGTCGATCTCGGCGCTCAGGCGCGTGACGTCAGCGCGGGCGGCGTCGCGTTCGACGGTGACCGCCGCGGCGGTTGACTCGGCGCGCTCGGCGCGGGTGGTCTCGGACCGCAGGGTCTTCTCGGTGGCGCGCAGTTCGCCGGCGAGGGTCTTGTTCTCGGCGCGGGCGTCGCGCAACTGCACGCGCAGTTCCTCGTGGCGTTCCTCCAGGGCGCGGCGGCGCTCGGTCTCCCGGGCGGCGGTCGTCGCGCGGGCCTCGGCCTCGGCCTCGGCGCGGCCCTGGGCCTGGCGGGCGTCGGCGACGTCGCGGGCGGCGCGGGCGACCGCGTCGGCGGCGTCGCGCTCGGCGGCCTGGGCGCGGGCGACAGCGGCGTGGCGCTCGGTGTGGGCCTGGGCGCGCTCACGCTCGGCGGTGTGGGCGGCGTTGAGCGCCTGGTCCCGCTCGGCCTCGGCGGCCTGGGCGCGCTGCACGGCGGCCGTCATCGCGGTCTCGGCCTCCGCGATGCGAGCCAGGGCGCCGGCCTCGACGTCGCGCACCGCCGGCAGGACCGGCTCCAGCTGGCCCCGCGCTTGGGTAGCTGTCCCAGCCCGCCAAATATCTGATCTTGGTTGAGGTGCTACAGACGGTTCGGCCCCGCGCAGCATTTCGTGCTGGCGGGGCCGGTCGCTACTGATCGCGGTGGTGTCAGTGGACGGCGCCGCGCTCGGGGAGGTCGAGCGGTTCGAGGTCGTCGTCTTCGTCCCGGTCGTCCTCGGGCGCTGCGGGGCTGTAGAGGTCGGGAAAGCGCAGCGGGTCGGGGCCTTCTTCCCGGACGATCAACTGCGACCTGATCACCCGCGAATACGACCAAATGATCAAGTACGCGCGGGCCTTGCAGCTCGGCACCGCCGAGGCCGAGCAGATCCTGCGTCGGTTCAACACCCGCGGCCCCAAGCACCCCACCCTCGCCGCGATCGAAGAACTCGGCCGCGCGGTCCGTACGGCGTTCATCGCCGACTACCTCGCCGACTCGGGCCTGCGCCGGGAGATCCACGAAGGGCTCCAGGTCGTCGAGCAGTGGAACTCCGCGAACGTGGCCATCCACTACGGCCGCGAGGCCGAACTGCCCGGCGTCGACCGCGAGGCTCAGGAGATCTCCATGCTCGCCCTGCACCTGCTGTAATCGGCGCTGGTGCTGGTCAACACCAGAATGGTCGACCGGGTCCTGGCCGAGCCCGAGTGGGCGGCCCGGCTCACCGAACATGATCTGCGTGGTCTCACTCCGCTGTTCTGGTCCAACGTGGCCCTGCACGGCACCTTCCAACTCGACCTCGACCAACGCATCGACTACGAGCGCGGCACCATCGGTCCCGCACCCGCCAGGGCCGAAGCGACCTGAGACGCCGCCGGTCCCGCCCTCAGAGCGGGGACGGGACCGGCGGCGTACGGGGTATTTCTGCGACGGGCCGATGACAAGGGCCCTGCAGTCATCGACGCTGCGCGCTTGGCCGAAGCGACCAAGGTTTCAACGGGGTGTCCGACCCGACGGAGTGGGAGCCGGATTCAACAAGGACTCCGCTGGAGGCGATGGCCTGCGGGGTGCCGGATTCGACAAGGACTCCGCCGGGCCCGATGGGACGGGAGCCGGATTCTCTTCGGAGGCCACCGGCTTCGCAGGGGCCCTCGTTGAGGTCGTAGCAGCAGCCTGGGTCCTGGTCCTCATCGTGATCTGGCTTTCTCGTGATCGCGAGGAGGCGTTCGGAGCCGTTGCGGTCGGGTTAGGCGGTTGGGGTGCCATAGCCGCGAGGTTATGTGAAACCGGGAGAGCCGGGGCGAGTTTTGGACCTCGAGGCAGCACGTTGCTCCTTTGTGGATGGATGTACAGCACTTACAACGTAGGGTCTCTTCCGTAGGTTCACGTGCTCACCACTGAACCCGGCCGACTCGATCTGTTTGTGTCCTGGCCCAACGCATCTGATGCAGGTCGGGGAGGTTGATGCCTTGGATCAGTAGATGTGGTGCCGCGTCCGCCGCCGTGCACGTCCTTAACTCGACGGGCCTTCCGGCGCACGACTTCTCTTTAGTGCCCCTCCAGCCGACCCCCTGCACCGAACTCGTTGACCGCGAGACCCTCTGATGACGGCCAGGGTGGTACGAGCGGAGTGACGGGAGACTGTCACGCTCCGTTCCGTGGGAGCCCGGAGGTGAGATCCCTCCGGGCGACCCGACCCTGCCCCAGGTGGACGTTGCTCAGTCGGCCATCCGCATCAGGTCACCGAGCAGGTGGCTTTAAGCCCGCCGGGCGGAACTCGAGGCCACGCGCGTCCATGGAGATTCGGCTTCGGCCCCGCCGGCACGGAAAGGTGAAGTGCCCTCTGTGTTGGTTGACGGGGCGATCGTCGACTGCAAGTAGGCGACGTCCTTCATCAACCCACGGAACTGCTCCCTGCCCTCGCCCCCGGCCGATACGGCCCCCGAAGGCACCAAAGTTGGCCGCTGCGGTGGTTCGGTCATCTGCGCCCCACCTGTGGTGGGTGTCGCATAGCTCGGGCGCGGCGCAGAAGGCACGGCAAGCGGCGCTGGGCGAGACGAGGCCTCCGGTGCCGGGTGGGAGGAGTGCCCGGACCGGATCCCCGGAGCGTGCTGCGGGGAGGGCTCGGGCGCAATGCCACGTAGCTTAAGTTGATCTTGGGTTGACCTGCGGTTCTGTATGGACTCGTGGGATGTGCGGCGTGGCGTGGCGGCCGCTACCGGGCGGGCTGTTTTGATCACGGGTCATGTGGGACTGTACAAATAACGGCTGATCGACCGATCAAGGGAGAGACGCCAGATGACGACCGAGACGACCGTGGGACAGCCGGCCGCCGAGCCGGTGGGTGCGGTGACGGATGAGCAGTTGATCGCGATGCTGGCCGATCGGGCTCGTGGGGACGGGCTGCGGTTGACCGGGGAGGGTGGG
>NZ_WBKR01000269.1 GCF_008868155.1 Micromonospora sp. ALFpr18c | reverse complement strand
CGGGGTGAAGGGGGGACCGGCCCGGATTCGCTCGACGTCGATCCGGGAAAGACTCTCCGACATGGAGAGTCAGCTCACCATCCTGTTGCCGATCGCCGCCGTCTGGCTGGCCGCCGGCGTCCTGGCCGACGGCCTGCCCCGGCTGCGCAACACCCGCACGTTGCGTAGGCGTACCGGATGGTTGCTGGTCCTCGCCCTGAGCGGTGTGACCCTCACCGCGGCCGCGCTCGTCGGTGGGCTGTTCAGCGCGGGCACCGCCCCGGTCGACCGGGCCGCCGCCGGGCTGACCCTGGCCGTCGGCCCCGCGCTGGTGGTGGCGGTCTGCTCCGTACGGCGGATCCGGCGGCTGTGGGCCGGCGCCGGCGCGTTCGCCAGCGCGCCGGCCACCCCGGCCCCGCACGGCCTGCGTGCCGCGGCGGCACATCCCCTCGTCGGGCTGCCCTTGCAGGTGAGCGCCCTGACCACGCTGCCGGCGGTGATCGCGGCAGCCGGAGCCGACCTCGGCGCCGAGCCCGCTGTCACCGGGCCGGCGATCACCGTCGGCGCGCTCACGGTGGCCGTCATCGGCGTCCGGCACGCGCTGCGACACAGCCGGTTCGCCGAGCGGACCCGCCCGGCGGCGTCGACGTCAGCGCGAGCGGCCGGGCCCCTGCACGTATAGCAGCTCCAGGATCGCCCTGGTCGCCTCGAACCAGCGGTCCAGCCATCCGGGCGGCGGCACGCTGCCCTTCGGCGGCAACTCCAGCAGCAGACCGCGCAGCAGCGGGTGGTCGGCCAGCGAGCCGGTCGCCTCCATCGGCCAGCCGCTCGGCGGGAACGATGGCTCGACCAGCGGGTTCGGGTCGAGTGAGGGCAGGGAGAGGGGCGGATCGACCGACTCGGCGGCGGACGCCTCCTGGTCGCTCGACACCACCTCGGTCAGTACGGTGTCCCGACGCGCCCCGCGGTACTTGCCACCGAACCGCTCCGGCTTACCCGGACCGCTGGTGAGATTGTCTGACCCGATCGTCGTCATCCGTCTCGCCTACCTCGCTCGGTTGCGGATCGGCGCGGCGGATCATCGATCAGCGCCGCTACCGACCGGTTCAACGAGACGGACCCGCTGTGGCGACGGGAATCCCGGCGGAACCTCGCGGCCCACGCCCCCGACAGCGGCGCGGGCGCCCGGGGCCCGGGCACGGGAAGGTCCCCGCCCGGTCGGAACCGGACAGGGGCCTCACGCGACGCTCGGTCAGGCCGAGCCGAACACACCACCTCTGGTGCCGTCGACGAAGGCGTGCCAGTCACCCGGGGCAAAGACCAGGGCCGGGCCGGCCTTGTCCTTCGAGTCCCGCACTCCGACCGCCCCCGTCACGTACGCCACCTCCACGCAGTTGTCACAGTTCGGCCCGCTCTTCGAGCTCTTGAACCATGCTGCCTGCGTCAGGTCCACGGGGAACCCCTTGGTCGCCATTTCCACAACGGCTCCTCTGCCAGTTTTGCGATGTGTGCGACGGACTCCTCCGGACGTATGGCCGCAGCGCGGATGTGATCGAAGATGAAGCTGTACTTCTGTAGTTCGTCGCTCTTCTCGAGGAAGAGCCCACCCGTGGCGTTCTCCGCGTACACAACATCCGGATCACCGGGCTCAGGGAAGCTGAGGATCGTGAAGGTCCCGTCCATGCCGGCGTGCGCACCCACCTCGAAAGGCAGGATCTGAAGCGTCACGTTCGGCAACTCGGCCACCTCGACCAGCCTCTTCAGCTGGCCGCGCATCACCTCGTCCCCGCCCACCGGCCGACTCACCACCGCCTCATCGAGCACCACCCACAGATCGACCGGATCGTCCTGGGTCAATAACGACTGACGACCCAGACGGACACGCACCCTTTGGTGTACCTGATCGGCCGTGAAGTCCGGCCGGGCGGCGCGGATCATCGCACCGGCGTACTCCTCGGTCTCCAGAAGACCCGGCACCACCTGCTGCTCGTACGCCCGGATCGAGCTCGCCGCAGCCTCCAGACCGACGTACGCGCCGACGAGCACCGTGCTGTACGGATGCCACCAGCCCTTCTGTCGGGCCTCCCGGGCGATCTGCACCAGCTCGTCGCTCTCGGCGCCCACCACGCCGTAGATCCGCAGCATGTCCCGCACGTCGCGGGGCGTGGCCGTGGTGTGGCCGGTCTCGATCCGGGAGACCTTCGACGCGGAGCACTCCAACTGCTCGGCGACGACCTCAATGGTGATCCCGGCGGACTCCCGCTGGCGGCGCAGCTCGGCACCGAGCCGCCGCCTTCTGATGGTCGGGCTGCGCCGTTCACTCATCGCGCAACCTTCGAGTCACTGGTTCCCGCCGCTGGCTGCTCGACCCCACCCGGGCTACCTCCGGTCGACGCGCCGCTGGCTGCCGCCCGCCGGGGGCGCGACCGTCGACCGGCGAACGCTCGCGGCGAGGGGGTGGTGCCGGTCATCGGCCGGCCGCGACGGGCGACACCGGCCCCCAGTGTGCCGTCCGGACACGGAAGGCTTCAAGCGCCGCTTTGCGCGACACGCTCATGTATCGGCAAAAGTCGACGTGCAACTTGCATGAAGCACGTCGCTGATGCACTCTGTCCGTATGCCTCGGATCACTCAGCGTCTCCGCCTGATCCCCCGGAGTGGTGACCCCACCGATCCGGGAGCGTCGGGCACGACGCGGGCCCGGCCGGCGCCACCGAGACCTGCTCCGGGGTGATGACCCCGCCGCTGCAAGCCGGCAAGCTGCGGCGGCGGGCGCGGTTCCTGGAAGCAGCCGGGTGATGGTCGGGTGGCGGCACGCCACCAGCGGAGTACGGCCCGACCACCACCATCCGCACCACCGGTCCACGAGGCACGACCCCGTCACCGGCCGAGACTCTTCCCCGACCAGTCACCGCCGGCGTAACCGCCGGCCAACCCTCCCAGGAGCCCATGTGCTTCCCCGCTCCGGTGACGTTCTGCACGTGACTCGCGCGGCGAGTGTCCAGTTCCTCAGGCCGATCATGTTCCGGGTGATCCGGGTGCTCGACTGGCCGACGTACGACGGTTGGCTCTGGCTCGACGGCTACGAGCTCAACGCCGCGGGCGACGCGGTCAACCGCCGGTCGATCTTCGTCCAGCGGGAAGGGTTGCAACAGGTGCAGGCCGCACCGGAACCCCGCCCGCACACCGTACGGACGCGGCGGCCCGTCTCCCGTACCCCCGTCCGGGTGGGCTGACCACCGCGATCCGCCGCCGGTGGGCGTGCCGTCACCATAGAATTGGTACGCCCACCCCGGCACCGTTCCACCCGCACGTCCCGGGCCCTGATCCTGGGATGGTCATGGTCAATCAGCCCGCCCCGCGGCGGCACCACCGCTCCCGTATCGCCTATGCCCTCGGATTGCTCGCTCTGCTCGCGGCCGTGACCACAGCCGTGGTCCTGGTCCGCGACCCGGCGTCGTCCGCGACCCGGCTGACCACCCCGGTGCCGGCACCGGAGATCACCGTGGTGGACGCCGACCCACCACTGGACGACGACCCCGGCTGGATCGGCGCCGTCGCCCCGAGCCACCACGCCGCAGCGGCCGACCCGACCAGCTCAGTGGCCGGCGCCGGTGCCGGTGGTCAGTCCGACGGACGCCAGGACCTCGCCGAGGCGGGCCCGACCGGGGACGCTTCGACGGACGTGCGCCGCTCACTGTTCTGGTCCGGGATCTTCGGTCTCACCATCTCGCTGGCCGGGCTCGGCCTGGTCGGCACCCGCCGCCGCATGTGGTGAACACCGGTCACGGTGTGCTCGTCGCCGTCGGGCTCGGCGCGGTCGGGCTGCTCCCGGTCGAGGGCCGGGCCTGCGAGACGATCAGCAGTACGTCCTCGCCGGTCGACACCGTCGTACCGGCCTCCGGATCGGTGCCCACCACCGTCCCGGGCGGCAGCTCCGACGGCCGGTACACCACCCGGTAGGGCAGGCCGAGCCGGTCCAGCAGCCCCTCGGCGGTGGCCTGCGGCAGGCCGGCGACCGGCGGCACCGGCACCTCGGCGGGCTCGCTGGACGGCGGCGGGCTGCTCGGCGTCGCACTGCTCGGCGTCGCGGAGGTGGGGGCGGCGCTGGTCGGCGCGGCGCTGGTGGCAGTGGTCGGGGGAATCGACGGGGTGGACTCCGGGTCGTCCCGGTCGCTGTCCCGAGCATTGAGCACCACCCAGAGCGCGGCCCCGAGCAGGCCGGCGAGCACCAGCGCGAGCACACCCCAGAGGATCGGCAGCCACCATCGCCGCCCACCCTGATCTTCGGCGTACCACTCGCCGCCCGGCTCGGCCGGTCGCGGCGGCCGTACCTCCGCCCGCCCCGACCACGGCGCGGGGTTGGACCGCTCCGCGGGCATCCGCGCCGTCCGGTCGGCCGGCTGCGCGAATGCGGAGCGGTCGATCGGCGCCGTCTCGTCGGGCGAGGCGGAGCGATCCATCGGCGCCGTCTCGTCGGGTGAGGCAGCCCGGTCGATCGGCGCCGTCTCGTCCGGCGCGGCGGGCGTCCGCTGCGGCCGGTCGGCGGGCGGCAGGGCGCGGGTCCGGTCGTCGTCGTGCTCCCCGGCGGGCGGCTCCTGGCGGTCGTCGCTCATCGCACGTCCTTTCCCGAACCGGGCGGGCGGCATGGCCCTCGACCGTCAACCTAGCGGCCCACGGCACCATCGGCGGGGATCAGCGGCCCCGGCGAGCCGGGACACGGTCACCGGCCGACGCGGATCATAAGGTGGGTTTCGCGGTCGGCTGGCCGTTCGGATCCGCACCGCACCAGATGCTGACCTGGTCGTTCCAGCGGGCCGGGCCGTCCTCGGCCGGTTCCTGCCGGGTGACCTTTCCACTGCGTCCGCTGCGGTAACTGGGGTAGAGGCCCTCCTCGACCAACTCGTCGGCGGCCTTGGCGCAGTCGTCGCCAACCACATCCGGCACCTCGGCGGGCGGCGGCGGCCCGGCGATCTGGAGTTGCACGGTGGTGCCCCGGACGACCTCGGTGCCCACGGCGGGTGAGGCGCTCTCCACCGTACGACCGGTGCCACCTCCGAAGACCAGCCGCCAGCCCAGGCGCTGCTTGCGCAGCATGTCCCGGGCCTCCTCGAAATCGGCGCCGAGCACCGGCGGCACGGTCAGCCCGGACGCCTTGGTCGTGGTGGCGGTGGTGCGGGGAGCCGAGGGCGTGGTCCGGCCCGTACTCGGCCTGGGCGCGGTGGTCTGGGTGGTCGGCGTGGCGGACGCGGTCGTCACGGCGAGTGGCTGCTCCGGATCGTCGTCATCGCCGGCCAGCAGCCAACCGCCGGTCGCGCCCACCGCGGCGAGGAGCACCGCCACCAGCCCGCCACCGAGCAGCACGGTGGCCCTGCTCGGGCCGCCCCCGTCCCGGTCGCCAGCGGATTCCTGCCGCCCCGTGTTCACATCCGTCATACCGCACACCGCCTCATCACCGGCGACCGTACCGGTCACCGCCAAACCCGTTCGCGCCCATCGGCCCGTGCCGGCGGATCATCTGCGACTCGCCGCGCCGTCGACGGGACGTTACGCTGCCCGGCATGGCCAGACGGGGCTGGGGAGTATCGATCGCGACGGCGATCGGGGTCGCTGCCGGCGCGGGCGCCGCACAACTGGGCTTCGGCTACGGGCTCGGCGTCATCACCTGGACGCCCACCGACGCCGGCGCCGCCGACACGGCATGGGCGGACGGCCTCGCCTGGGCGACCTGGCTGGCCGCCAGCTCAACGGTGCTCGGCGCGGTCTGCGCACAGCGGTTGCACCAGCGGCCGGCGCCGGTGACCCATCCCGAGGTGCCCACCCCGGTGCCGGCGGACGGGTCCGAGCGTCCCTCGACTCCCGCCACCGACCCGACCGGGACCGACCGACCGCCCACCGTGGATGGACCGACGGCTCCCGCTGAGAGCCGTGGCCTGCACGAACCGACGGCTCCCGCCGAAGGCCGTGACCTGCTGGGGCGGGTGGCCATCGCCCTCGGCGCCGGGCTCGGCGGGTTGGTCACCGTGCTACTCGTCGCCGTGCCCGCGCGGGTCGCGGTCGGCGCCGACAGCGACGTGCCACAGCGGATCGCCGCCGCGCACACGGCACTGGGCATCCTCATCGGCGTACTCGTCGCGCTCTGGGCGCTGCGCTCCCGCGCCGCCGCGGTGAACGTGACCGCGACGGCCGCCTGGCTGTGGCTGCTCGCCGTGGTCTCGGTGATCGACGGGGAACGCGTCGGACGCGGCCTGGTCGGTGCTCAGCTCGGCACGTGGCAGCTCGACCCGGATCACCCCCGGTACTGGATCGGGGACCAGCTCTACTGGCCCGGTGCGCTGCTGGCTCTCGTCCCCGCACTGGTGATCGGGGCGTCGGCCGCGCGGCGGGCCGCCCGATCACCGGGTCACCGGGTCGGCGCGGCGGCGTCCGGGGCGGCCGGCCCGTTGCTCGTCGCGCTCGCGTACCTGAGCACCGTGCCGCGCTGGTCGACGCCGGGCCCGGCACAGCTGTCCACCCAACTGATCGCCCCGTACGCGGTGATCGTCGGTGCCGGCGGGTCGGTGCTGGCCGCCGTCCTCGCCGAGCGCGCCCAGCGCCACCGGCACGTGGT
>NZ_WBKR01000268.1 GCF_008868155.1 Micromonospora sp. ALFpr18c | reverse complement strand
CCCACCCTCCCCGGTCAACCGCAGCCCGTCCCCACGAGCCCGATCGGCCAGCATCGCGATCAACTGCTCATCCGTCACCGCACCCACCGGCTCGGCGGCCGGCTGTCCCACGGTCGTCTCGGTCGTCATCTGGCGTCTCTCCCTTGATCGGTCGATCAGCCGTTATTTGTACAGTCCCTCTGATCTGGCTCTCCGGTTTCTGGTTCTCCATGAGGCCACCGGCCCATCCTCTGCCAGGGTGAAGGGTATCCCAGGGGGATCGCTTGTTCGCGCGAGTGGTGGCGCTGTCCCCGTGCTTGCCCAGGCCGTAGCAGATCCTCATCTCGTTGTTCCAGATGGGCTTGAAAAAGTTGATGAGGTACTCCTCGGCAGCGCGCTGATAACCCGTCTGCACGATCAGGAAACGGCAGTCGAAGTCCTCCGCGCGCAGCGTCGAGGTCGCCTTGGCGATGTTCTTCCTATGCTCGTTGAGGCGGTCGAACAGGCTCGTTCCCTGACTGACCGCGTCCTTCGCCGCGACATTCTTTGGGTCGGCCTTGCCGACGTATATCGGCTGTTCCGTTCCCGAGAGCAGGGAGTAAGCGCCGAACGGACCCTTGTAGTAGAGGGCGTAGACGCCGGCACCGTAGAAGGGCTGAAGAGAGACCAGCGGATGTCGCTGCTGGGCGATCGTCGTCAGGGCGACGATGCGACCAGTGGTGGCCGGAGCGCTCGGGTCGAAGAGGCTGCTCGGTCTGAGGATTGGATCGAGGCGACTTACCGCCTGTTCGAGCCGCGTCGCCTCTGCCGTCAGCGCATTTCGCAGCGAGTTGCGCGCGGCGGTTCGGCTCGGAGGAGTCACAGACTCCAACTCGTCGACCAAGGCCGTGAGTTGACTGAGGATGCGCTTGGCGGGGTCACCGTGAGGAATCGGCGAGGACACTCTTCGAGGCTACATGAGCGCTGTCTCCTCGTCTCAGGCGTGAAGATCGCGTCCCTTCATCGTCTCTCGGAGATCCTTCGCCGATTACCTCAACCATCCGCCCGCGCGGCCGGTCTGGACCTTGCCGTATCCACAGCCGGAGAGGTTGCGCCACAGCAGCGTCGGTGGCCTGCGCATCGCGCTGCTCGGCTTCGACCCGAGGTACGGACACGAGCGTCGACGCGGCCGAACAAGCGAACCCGCGGTAGCGGTGCTGTTTGATGAGGATGATCGGCTGGAACCGGCGCGGGCGGAGTAGCTGGGGCTGCGGGGGGAACGCCATGCCCGGGCGCGCGTCGTCAGGTGAGGCGATGATTGAGGGCGGTGTGGCGGCGTCCGGCGCCGACGGTGCGCACAGCGGCGGCGAGAGCGCGGCGGGAGCCGACGAGGACGACGAGTTGTTTGGCGCGGGTGACGGCGGTGTAGAGCAGGTTGCGTTGCAGCATCATCCAGGCGCTGGTGGTCAGGGGGATGACGACGGCGGGGTACTCGGAGCCTTGGGAGCGGTGGATGGTCATGGCGTAGGCGTGGGTGAGTTCGTCGAGTTCGTCGAAGTCGTAGTCGATGCTCTCGTCTTCGTCGGTAAGGACTGTCAGGGTCTGCTCCTCAGCGCTGAGGGCGGTGACGACGCCGAGGGTGCCGTTGAAGATCCCGGCCTGGCCCTTGTCGTAGTTGTTGCGGATCTGGGTGACCTTGTCGCCGACGCGGAACACTCGGCCGCCCATGCGCCGCTCGGGCTGGTTCTCGCGGTGCGGGGTGAGCCGCTGCTGTAGCAGTGTGTTCAACGCGCCGGCGCCAGCGGGTCCGCGGTGCATGGGAGTGAGGACCTGCACGTCGCGGCGCGGATCGAGCCGGAATTTGGCCGGGATTCGGGCGCAGGCGACGTCGACGGTGAGTTCGGCGGTGGCGTCGGTATCGTCGCAGGCGAACAGGAAGAAATCCGGCAAGCCCCGCAGAATGGGCGGGCGGCCGGCGTTGATTCGGTGGGCGTTGGTGACCACGCCGGACTGGGCGGCCTGGCGGAAGACTTGTGTCAGCCGCACCCGAGGGATGACCGGTGCGGCGAGTAGGTCGCGCAGGACCTCGCCGGCACCGACGGAGGGCAACTGGTCGACGTCGCCGACCAACAGTAGGTGCGCGCCCGGCGGGATGGCCTTGACGAGCTTGTTCGCCAGGATCAGATCGAGCATCGACGCCTCGTCGACGACGAGCAGGTCGACGTCGAAAGGGTTGTCTCGATCGTAGGAGGCGTCCCCGCCGGGGCGTAGTTGCAGCAGTCGGTGCACGGTGGCGGCGGGGTGGCCGGTCAGCTCGGACAGGCGTTTGGCGGCCCGGCCGGTCGGGGCGACGAGGGTGACCTTGGCCTTCTTCGCGGCGGCGAGTTCGACGATGGAGCGGACGGTGAAGCTCTTGCCGCAGCCGGGCCCGCCGGTGAGGACCGCGACCTTCGAGGTCAGCGCGAGGCGGACCGCCTGTTCCTGCTCGGGGGCGAGGTCGTTGCCGGTGCGGGCCTTCAGCCAGGTCAGGGCTTTGGTCCAGTCGACGCCCCCGAAGTGGGGTAGCCGGTCGGCCCGGTCGTGCAGGAGGCGCCGCAGCGAGTTGGCGAGGGACTGCTCGGCGCGGTGAAACGGCACCAGGTACACCGCTTGCACCGGCTGTCCGCCGGCTGCGCGGAGAGTCTCGCGGACGACGCCCTCGTCGGCGACAAGGTCGTCGAGGCAGCGGGTGACGAGGTCGGCGGGCACGTCGAGGATCTTGGTGGCGTCCGCTATGAGGTCGGGTTCGGGCAGGTAGCAGTGGCCGTTGTCGGTGGCCTCGGACAGGGTGTACTGCAGTCCGGCCATGACCCGTTGGGGGCTGTCGTGCGGGATGCCGACGGCTTGGGCGATGGTGTCGGCGGTCTTGAAGCCGATGCCCCAAACGTCGGCGGCCAGCCGGTACGGCTCCTTGATGACCACGTCGGTGGAGGCGTCGCCGTACTGCTTGTAGATCCGCACCGCCAGGGAGGTGGAGACGCCGACGCCCTGCAGGAAGACCATGACTTCCTTGATGGCCTTCTGCTCCTCCCACGCCGCGGTGATCTTCGCCGTGCGTTTCGGGCCGAGCCCGGGCACCTCAACGAGGCGGGCGGGCTCTTCTTCGATGATCCGCAGGGTGTCCAGGCCGAAATGCGCGACGATCCGTTCGGCGAACACCGGGCCAATGCCCTTGACCAGCCCGGAGCCGAGGTAGCGCTGGATGCCCTGGATCGTGGCCGGCAACACGGTGGTGTAGGAGTCGACCTCGAACTGTCGGCCGTAGCGCGGGTGCGACGACCAGCGCCCGCGTAGCCGTAGCGTCTCGCCCGGCTGCGCGCCGAGTAGCGCGCCTACCACGGTGAGCAGGTCGCTGCCGCGCTCGGTGGCGACGCGGGCAACCGTGTAGCCGGTCTCCTCGTTGACGTAGGTCAGCCGTTCGAGCACCGCATCCAGGGTGGCCAGGGGCGGCCGGGTCGGGGCGGTCACGCCGCCATCTTGCCGTCCTGCGGCGCCGTCCTTCCAGCCCGTGTCCTCACCCGCCGCTCTCCGGGACTTGCCGAGTCCGACATGGGCGCGTCGAACTCGTCTCCCGCAATCCCCGCTATCGGGAGTCCCCGCCGACAGCGCGCGGCTTCCCGGCAAGATCGTCCGCGTCTTACACAGCCATGAAGGACCCCTTCGCGGCAGCGTAAGACGGACAGGTTTTGTCTTTTCCGACCAGGGAATGCGGAATGGGGAGAAAGAGGGCAAGGCATTCCGTACGCCGCGCGAGCGCTCGTGACTCCATGATGATCCTGGGCGTCGCCCCGGCTCCCGGCTTACGTCCCGTTCTGCGCTGCGGAGTCTGGTGGGGCAGGCAAGGCGAGGTCCTCGTTGGAGAGGATGCCGGCGCGCGGGTAGCGGGCAGGTGGATGACGTGAATGTGATCCTCATGTTTGACTGTGGGCATGGGGGCGGGGGAAGTGCGGTTGTCGATCGATTCTGGCAGCGCTGGAACCCGAGCTGTCCTGGCGTGGGCCGACGGCAGTGCGTGTGTGTTGTCGTTCGACGGGGCTCCGTACCTGCCCAGCGTGTTGTACGCGCCCGTTGAGGGGCGGGCGGCGTCGGCGGGGCAGCCCGCACCCGATCAGCCTGGAGCGTTCATTCCGAAGCAGCGCCTCCCGGTGGAGGGTGCGGCGGCGGGCGACGCTGGCGCAGAGGCGCTGGAGGTGGCGGCGTCGCCGCTGCGCAGGGTCGCCGCCGAAGCCGAGCGGGTCGTCGGTCAGCCGGTGCGGGATGTGCGGGTGGTGGTCCCGGCGGGGTGGGGGCCCCGGCGGCGGACCTGGATGCGGCAGGTCGCGCACCGGGCGGGGTTGCCGCAGCCGCGTCTGGTGGAGGCCCCGGTGGCGGTCGCCGAGTATCTGCTCGCCACTGGTGTGCGGGTGCCGGTCGGCGCGTTCCTTGCCGTCTGCGATGTCGGCGCTGGCGCGGAGGTGACGGTGCTGCGCCGCGGGCCGGCCGGGTTCGAGGTCCTCGCGACCCTCGCCGACGCGGCGGCTGGCGGCACCGCAATCGATCACGCGCTCGCCGACGCCCTCATCGGCGCGTCGACGGGAGAGGGTCAGCGCGCGTCGGCGGGGGACAGCGTTCGGGTGGCCAAGGAAGCGTTGGTGATCCATCCGGCTGTCACGGTTCCGCTCCCGGACCGGCCGCCGGTCATAGCGAACAGCGCGATGCTCGACGAGGCCGTCCGGCCGGTGGCCTGGCGCGTGGCGCAGTTGACGCAGGAGACAGTCGCCGCCGCCGAGCTCACAGTCGGCGACCTCGCCGGTATCTACTGTGTGGGCGGCAGCGCCCAGCTACCGCACCTGGCGGCGGCGATCGCCGAGCGCACAGGCGCCGCACCCATAGTCGTGCCCGAGCCGGCGCTGGTCGCGGCCAGAGGCGCCGCTGACGTCGGCGCCGTCGATACCGGAACGGTCGAGCGGGTGGAGGTGCCGGTGCCACCCGTGCGTCGGGCGGCGGCGATCGCGGTGCCCGGCTTCGCGTCGCTGGCCCTGATCTGGCAGTGCCTCCTGACCGCCGAGGAGCATGGGGTGCTAGGTGTCTACTACTCGGTGAGTGTGAACTGGGGCGAGTTCACGATGGCGGCCGTGATGGCCCTGCTGGCGTGCCTGGCCGCGGGCACGGTCCTCGGCTCGCTGATCGCCGCCCGCAGTCCCACCCCCGGCACCCGAACCGAAGGGGGAAGGGTCAGCGTCGGGATCCTCGCCGCGGTGTCCCTCGGCGCGGCGATCGCTGGCCTGTACGCGGTGGTCACCAGCCAATACTTCGGTATGCCGGTAGGCCCGTACCTGCAGTGGGCGTTGTGGCCGATCGCGCCGGTGTCGGTGATGGCCGTGGCGATGGCGGTCGTCGCCGCCCGGCAGTGGCGTGCCCCGCACGGCGGCTGGTCGGCCTTGCTGGCCGCGCCGACCGGATCCATCGTCGCCGCCACGCTCGGCATGGGGTTGATCCAGTACTCCCTGACCGCCGACCGGTGGCCGGATCGGATCCTGTGGATCGACATCGCCGGCCGCGTCGGCGGTCTCCTCCTCGGCATCGCCGTGGTCATGGCAGTGGTGACGCCCCTGATGTTCCGCCTCATCCTCGCTGCCCCCCTCGCGGTGATCTCGGCGGCAATCGTGAGCAGGCGGGCCGCCGGGATGCTCGGCGTCATCTACGCCATCGCTGTCGCGGCCTGGTGGGCTGCTCGGCTGTGGAGCCGCGTCCTGCGTCCCGCCCCGACCGCTCCCGCCACGCCGTCTACGGGACCGGGCAGGGCTGGCATGTCGCCGGGTGGAGGCGGGTGAGGTGCGGTGGCCACGGCAGCTGATGTCGCTGCTGTTCGTCCTCACGCTTCTAGCCGGCCCTCCGATGGTGCTGCTGTCACTGGTCGGACCACCCATCCGTGATTGGCCAACCGCGGCGCAGGCACGGGAGTGGGTGCAGCACCCGCTGACCGAGCAGACCCTCACTGCCGCGCTGACCGTCGCGGCGTGGCTGGTGTGGCTCCTGCTCGCCTACACGGTCGCGATCCGGGTGCTGACCCGCCTGAGCGCGACCGTGTCGTGGCTGCGGCGCATGCCGCTGCCGACACCCTGGCAAGCCACCGCCGGTGGCATCGCCGGCGCAGCCGTCCTCGGCGTCAGCTCCCACGCGATCGCCGCACCGCCACCGCCGCCCGCGCAGCCGGCAGCGGCAGGAACCCTGGATGAAGCCGGCAACCTGACGCCACCAAACGGCGACGTCCTGGCCGACGCGGGGATCAGCGTCGCCGGTGGCTGGCTACCGCGTGAGACAGCGGAGCAGGTCAGCGCCGCGGCGTCGCTGGTGTGGCTCCGCCGCCGCCGCTCCTACCGGCCCCACCCGCCCGGTCCACCGAGCCGCGAGGACACGGACCTAGGAGCGCGGGTCGGTAACGAGCAAGCTGTCGCGGGGTCGGGTCGGTGACGCTAGTGGCGTTTCGGGTCGGGTGGTTGGATGCCCGTGTCCGGTTGCCTGTGTCGGGTCGTCTGGGGCCTGTGGGGGCATGTCTGGGGCCGCGGTAGCGGCCTGTGGGGAGGTCTCAGCCGGTGGCTGCGGCCAGCCCGGCGGT
>NZ_WBKR01000267.1 GCF_008868155.1 Micromonospora sp. ALFpr18c | reverse complement strand
CGGAGAAACCGCCGAGCGTCACGTCCCGCACCGGGGAGGCCGAGGGCTTCGTCGACGCGGGCGAGGACGGCGGCGTCGTCGTCGGGGTTGACGCCGCGGAGCAGGTCGATAGCCGTGGCCCGAACCTGACCGATGATCATGGCGAGCGGAAGGGCCTGCGTCGAGCCGAACAGTTGCCCGGCGGTGTGCACGGCGGCGAGGGCCGACTCGTCCGCCCGGCTGGCGTACCGGTCGGCGGCCTCGTCCTGGCCGTTCAGGTCGGCGGCGAGCGCGGCACCGGCCTCGCGGACGGCCTCGGCGAGCGACCGCAGCGCGACGCCCAACTCGGGCGGCACCGGGGTGTGCAGGCGGCTGAGCGTCACCCCGGCACGGGCCAGCACCCGGACGTTGCGTACCGCGTAGTCGATCTGGCGGACCGACTCGTCGACCGACCGTAGCCGGCCGATGTGCCGACGCCGCCGCACGTTGAGCCGCAGCGCCTCACCGGCGGCGAGCACCCCGTCGCGCAGACCGTCGACGCGGACGTCCATCCCCCGGGCCCGCGTCAGTTCGTCCATCGCCGCCGACTCGTCGCGGCGGTCCAGCGCGTCGGCGATGCCGGCCAGCAGGCCGGCCAGTTCGTCAAACGTGTGCCGCACCTCGGCGACCAGCGGCGCGAGCGGGTGCCGGGCGTCGACCAGCAGGCTGGCCGCGAGCGCCACCGCGCCGCCGATCAACGCGTCGACGAAGCGGAACGGCACCAGCGTCCCGTCCGGCGGCGCGACCACCACCAGGTAGAGCGCGGACACCGCGGCCTGTACCAGGGTCACGCCGGTCGCGCCGAAGGCGACCGCGAGCAGGACGGTGAGCAGAATGACGGTGAAGACCGTCCAGGTGCTGCCCGGCCCCAGCGCCTGCACCACCAGGTCCGCGACCAGCACCCCGGCGGCCACCCCGAGGATGACTTCGACGGCCCGCCGGATGCGCTGCCCCCGCGCCTGCCCGAGGACGATCAACGCGGCGGCCGGCGCGAAGAACGGCTGCGGATGCCCGAGCAGCCGGGTGGCGAGCAGCCAGGCGACGGTCGCGGCGACGGTGGCCTCCAGCACCGGCCGCCAGCCGTGCCGCAGTCGCCCGCCGGCGACCCGTAGCCCGGTGAGCCGCCGCATCCGTCCACCTCCCCGCACACCGCTCCAGCCGAACGGACCGGCACCGCGCCGCGCCGGGCGGTCCCGGTACCCGAACTGATCGTCTCCCATCACGTGGCGAACCGGCTCACCGGGCCGCTCCCCAGGCCCGACGCGCCGCCCATCACGCGGCGGACCCGCAGGCCGGACGCGCGCCGGCCGCACCGGCCGTCCGGTCAGCTTCCGGTCAGGGCACGCAGCAGCGTACGGACGGCGGTGGTCAGGTCGGCACGGCTGGCCGGGCTGCCGGGTGGTGGGGCGGTGAGCGCGCCGGCCCCGACCAGGCGGTCGAAGAGCAGACCGTCCACGAACGCCACCGGCGAGCTGAGAAGGCGGGCCGAGACGGCGGGCCGAGAAGGTGGGCGCTCGGCCGGCGGCGATCACCATCATCTTCGCACCGGAGGGGCGGCGAACCGCACGTCGGCCCAAAACTCCAGAATAGCCATTTGTGCCGTCGGCGGCCCCGGGTAAAGACGACAGTTCGCCGGTACAATCGGCGACTGCATTGTGACTGATCGCTGACTGCTCGTGGTGAAAGCGATCACACACACTGAGCGCATGAACAGGAGAGTCAACCGCGGTAGGGCACTCCGCGTCGCGGTGTGTCTCGTTCTTCTCGCCGCGCTGAGCGGCTGCATGCAACTCAACATGGGCCTCACCGTCAACGCCGACGACACGGTCGACGGGCAGCTGCTGCTGACGGCCCAGAAGTCCGTGCTCACCGCACGGAACAAGAACATCTCGGCGGCCTTCGCGGAGCTGCGGCAGAACATTCCCGCGCTGCCTCCGGGCGAGGAGACCGGCTACGAGGACAGCCAACTCTTCGGATCCCAGATCAGTTACCGCAAGGCGCCGCTGAAGACGTTCGACAGCGAGAGCGTGAAACTGGTCCGGGACGGCGATTTCTACCGCTTCACGTTGCCGCTCGATCCGAAGAAGTACGGCGGAAAGGTCGCCGAGCAGAATCCGCAGAACCAGCAGGCATTCATGAAACTGATGTCGTTCGAGATCTCGGTGACATTTCCGGGCCGGGTGATCGACAGCAATGGCACGGTCAACGGCCGCTCGGTCAGCTGGAAGGTGAACCCCAACCAGGACAAGCCGGCCGAACTGCGTGCCGTGGCCGAGGCGCCACCCCGACCGTCGACCTCGCCGGCAGCCGCCGGCGACGACAGCGGGTTCCCGTGGCTGCTGGTCGTCGGCGGCGTACTCCTGGTGGTGCTGCTCGCCGCGGTGGGCGTACTCCTGCTGCGTCGCCGCCGCCCGACGGCGCCGGCCGCGCCCGGTCCGACCGCGCCCGGTCCGTCTCCGGGCGCGGCGGGGCCCGGCTGATCCATCGGTGGCCGGCCCTGCCGGCCACGCCCGGCCCCGGCCGCCCCGCGACGACGGCGACCGGCCCCGGCGCTCCCGCCCGGGGGCACCGGACCTCACCTCCACCACATCCCGGTCGCACCATCGCAGAAAAGGGGGATCGCCGTGAACGATCTCTTCACCTGGGCCGCCCTGGGCAGCATCGCCGGCGCGAGCGCCGCCACCCTGCTGGCCACCAACGTCATCGGCGGCCTGATCGGCCCCAGCGGGGACAAGCTCCGCAAGTGGATCGCCATCGCCATCGCACTGCTGCTGTCCTACGTGACCGCGGCGTTCGCCGACGAGGCCGGCGGCGAGAAGTGGGTCATCGCGTTCTTCAACGCGCTGGTGATCTTCTCCGCCGCGCTCGGCATCAACCAGTTCCCGCCCGGCAACCGGCAGGCGACCCCGACCCAGGTCGCGAGCGGTCGCGAGCCCCGAGTCTTCCGCTCCTGGGTCTGAGGGGTGACGTCATGATCTTCGGAATTCTCAGCGCGGCGGTCCAGGTCTGCGTCGGCGCCGTCCTCGGCCTCCTGGCCGGCGGCCCGGTCGGCCTGCTCATCGGCGCCGTCGTGGGCCTGCTGGTCGGCGCGGTCTTCGGCTGGGCGGTGGCCTCCGCCGGGGTGTACGCGTCGGACGCGCGCGGCATCTTCCTCTTCGTCGTCGACCACACCTGGAGCCTGCTGAACACGGTCGTCGGGGCCATCTACCTGGCCGTGCACCTGATCTTCGGGCACTCGTTGGACCGGCCCACCTCACTGAGCAGTGGCCGAGTCAGCGTGGTGGAGGGCGTCTCACCCCGCTACGCCACCACCATCGGCACCGTCTGCGCCGGCTCCAGCTCGGGCATCCAGCGACACGAGGACGTGCACATCTTCCAGGCGCGCCTGCTCGGCCCGCTCTACATCCCGCTGGTGCTGGCGAACTACGTGCTGTTCACCATCGCCCCGGTGTGGCTGCTCTACCACGACCACACGAACGCCCCGATCAACCGCTTCACCCGGTACTTCGAGATCGGCGTCTACCCGCACGTGTGGAACGAGGCCATCGCGTACCGGATCCAGGGGACGCCGCCGCGATGACCGGGCGCGGACCGATCGAGACGGCCACCACCGAGCTGGCCACCTGGCTGACCGGCGCGGCGGGCGAACCCGTCCCGATCGGCCCGCCCCGCACCGACGGCGACGGGCTCACCCTCTGGCCGATGGATCTGCGCCCGGCCCGGCAGACCCGCTCCAGCGGCGCGGTCCGCGAACCGTACCGGTTCACGATCCGCTACCTGCTCTGCGTGACCGGACCGGCCGGACTGGACCGCCTCGACCGGGTGCTCACCGCTGCCACCAGCGACGGCAGCTACCCGGTGGTGCTGGAGGCCGGCGACCCCACCCTGTGGACGGCGCTCGGCGCCGCACCCCGCCCGGCACTGCTCATCGACGTGCCGGCGCAGGTGGACCACCCGACCCCGGCCGCGCCGCCGGTGCTGCGACCGCTGCGGCTGCACCACCTTGCGGTACGCAGCCTCGCCGGCCGGGTGGTCGGCCCCGAGGACCAACCACTGGCGGCGATGCGCGTCGAACTGCCCGGCAGCCCGTCGGCCACCCACACCGACCCCGACGGCCGGTTCCTCATCGTCGGCGTCCCGCACGACCCCGAACACCCCGCACCGGTACGACTGCGGCTGACCGGACGAGGGCTCGTGCTCACCGCCGACGTCGACGCGGACGAGGACGACATCGTCATCGTCTGCGCGCCACCGACCAACTGACGCCCACCCGCACAGGAGGACCGATGCCCAGCTACTTCTCCCCCGGCATCTACGTCGAGGAGGTCCCCAGCGGCGCCCGACCCATCGGACCGGCGAGCACCAGCATCGCCGCGTTCGTCGGCGTCGCCCCGGACCGTGGCGCCCACCTGGGCAAAGCGGTACCGGTCAACAACTGGACCGAGTTCCTGCGGCTCTTCGCCGGCGGGGACCAGGTGGAGAGCACCCCGCTGGCCCGGGCGGTCTTCGGTTTCCTCGACAACGGCGGCGCCCGCTGCTGGATCGTCAACGTCGGCGACGGCGGCGCGATCACCGGCACCGGCAAGCAACGCGGCGGCCTGCAACTGCTGGAGGCCATCGACGAGATCTCCATCATCGCCGCGCCCGGCTTCCACGACGTGGTCGCCCACGAGGCGCTGCTCAGCATGGCCGAACGGACCCGCACGATGGTCGCGATCTGCGACCCGGCGCCCGACATCGACGACATCGCCGCGTTGACCCGCGTCGCCACACCGTCGTCCGGCAAGCCTCCGAAACCCGCCGAGGGTGCCGGCGGCAGCGCCGCCGGCTCCGGCGGTCCCGGCGGCTCGGGTGGCGTGGACGGGGCGGCGTACCGGCCCCGGCAGTCCGAGTTCGGCGCCTTCTACTACCCGTGGCTGCGGGTCCGTGACCCGATCAGCGGGGAGCTGGAACTCACCCCGCCGAGCGGGCACCTGGCCGGCATCTGGGCCCGCACCGACGCCCTGCGCGGCGTCCACAAGGCACCCGCCAACGAGCCGGTACGCGGCGCCGTCGACCTGGGCTACCTCGTCACCCGGCCCGAACACGACGTGCTCAACCCCAAGGGCGTCAACGTGATCCGCTACTTCGCCGGCGAGGGCATCCGCGTCTGGGGCGCCCGTACGCTCGCCGCCGAGGCCAGCGAGTGGCGCTACCTCAACGTACGGCGGCTCAGCATCGCCATCGAGCAGGCCATCGCCAACGGCACCCGCTGGATGGTCTTCGAGCCCAACGACTTCACGCTCTGGCGTTCGATCCGCCGCGACATCGGGGCGTTCCTCACCCGCGTCTGGCGCGACGGCGCACTGCTCGGACGCAGCCCCGAGGAGGCGTTCTTCGTCAAGTGCGACGAGGAGACCAACCCGCCGGACGTCCGCGACGCGGGCATGGTGATCGCCCACATCGGCATCGCCGTCGTCAAACCCGCCGAATTCGTGGTGTTCAAGCTGAGCCAGTGGGCCGGCGGCACCGAGACCGAGACGATCGGAGGCTGACATGCCCACCACGGCCGCCCCGCAACCGGGCGCACCGGTCGACCCGTACCGGGCCTACAACTTCAGGCTGCTCATCAACGGTGTCACCAACGGCCACTTCACCGAGATGAGCGGGCTGGAGGTGAACATTCCCGGGCAGCCGTACCGGGAGCACGGCGTCGGCCGGATGCGGATGGTGCCGGGCCAGGCCGAGTACGAGCCGGTGACCCTGCACTTCGGGCTCACCGCGTCCCGGGAACTGTGGGACTGGGTGAACGCCACCGCGCAGGGCACCGTCAACCGCCGCAACGTCTCGGTGGTCCTGCTGGACCCGGTGGGCACCGCCGAGGTGCTGCGGTGGAACCTGATCGACGCCTGGCCCACCCGGTGGCGCGGGGCGCACCTCAACACGCTCAGCCACGAGATCGCCATCGCGTCGCTGACCCTGCGCTACGAGGGCCTGGAGCTGGAGACCGGCGGTGCCACCGCGCCGACCCCCGCGTAACTGGCTGGCCGACCGGCTGCGCTCGGCGGCCGGGGCGGCGCAGCGCCTCGCCGGGCGGATCGAGGAACCCGGCGTACCCGCGGAGCGCCCGGCGGACGTGCCGCGTCGCTTCGGGGAGCCACCACCGCACTGGCTGAACCTGGTCGCCGCACACGCCCCGGGCCTGCTGCGCGAACTGGACCTCGACCCGCCACCGACCGCCATACAGCAGACGCGGGGCGGCGACGACGGATTGTCGGCAGGTGACGCGGCGTCGACCGCTGCGGAGCGGCCGCGGTCCGGGGCCGCACGGCCATCCGGACGTGCGGAGGAGGTCCGGCCCGCCGCCCAGACCGTCGAGCCTCACGCTCACGGCGGAGATGGCACCACGGGTGGTTCCGCGGCGTCCGCGCGGCACGGTGGTCCGGGTCCGGGCGGTTTCCAGGCTTCCGGTACGACGGTCGGCCGCGAGTGGACGGACGAGTCCGGGACGACGGGCGGCGCTGGTCCCGCGGGGCGCCTCGGCGCAGCAGGCGCCTTCGGCGCAGCGGGCGGGTCCGGGACGGCCGGCGGGTTCGGCACGGCCGGCGGGTTCGGCACG
>NZ_WBKR01000266.1 GCF_008868155.1 Micromonospora sp. ALFpr18c | reverse complement strand
CTCTGCTGGCAACGCCTGAACGCCCTACCCACACCCACCTGACCAGCAACAACCGTCCCAGCGAGCCGGAAAGGGCCGCACCCCGGGAATCGGAGACCCGGCACACCGTCGTGACAGACGACGCACACACCTCACACCATAAGGGACAAAACGGTCAAGCCGAAAGCCGTACCAAGGGATCAATACCCTCTGACGGATCGAGGTCGATGCCGGGCCCGAGCGGAGCTGCCGGGTCGACAAAAGGCCTATCGGAGACTTGATGCAGATATGCAGCTTAGGCATATTTAAGGTCTTCGTCGTGTCTATAGGCATCTTCGAGGAAGGGGTGCTCCCCAGTGCGTATGAGGGGAAAGGTGATCCGATATTGACGACCACGACTGTGGGTGATTGAGTAATCTCGACTAGTCATCGTTAGCGCCGCGCGCGTGTTGCTTCGTCAACGAGGATCGGAGAATGGCATGAGACGATCGGCGGCGGCCGTGATTGCGGTTGCCCTGGGACTGTCCACTCTCGCGGTGGGAAGTCCGGCATGGGCAAACCCGACAGGTTGTTCCCAGGGCAACCCGGTCATTTCTCAGGACTCTGGCTACATGACCGCGTACAACGATGCCACATGCGGCACGTCCGTGACCCGCACCTTCCGTGTCGAGATCAAGAGGAACGTCGACGTCCTTCCCGACCCCGTGGTGTCCAGCTACGACGACTACTGGACGGGCCAGCACTACTATGCTGAGACGAGTAGCTGTGACGGCGGGCGGTCCGCCAAATACTATGGTCGATCGTTTTTCACGTCCCACCCCACCTACGAGGACACCGGAAACCTCACGGTGACTACCTGCTGAACTGACGCAAATCGGGGGACCCGCGATGGACGATCCGATCATGGGACACGGATTGACGCAGCAGTACGGGAAGCGGAATGTGTTTCGCGGCCTCGATGTCGTCGTCCCGGCTGGCGTGACGGTTCTGTTGGGGCCGAATGGCGCTGGGAAGACAACGCTTCTGCACACCATTGTGGGTCTCAAGCGCCCCGAGGCGGGGAGCCTTCACGTTCTCGGCCGGGATGTGCTGCGCCGCGGCGGTCTTCGGACCGTCGCGGCGCGGATCGGTTTCCTGCCGCAGGTCGTGTCTCACTATCCCGGCTACACCGTCCGGGAGTCCGTCTCCTACGCCGCATGGCTCAAGGGTGTACCAGAGCGAGACATCGGTCTGAAGGTGAATCGGGCTCTGCGGGTTATGAGCCTGTCCGGCCGAGCCGGGTCACGGATGGGCAGCCTGTCCGGCGGGCTGCTGCGCCGGGCCGGTATCGCGCAGGCACTCGTGCACGAGCCTGATCTGGTCATTCTCGATGAGCCAGCGGCCGGCTTGGATCCCCAGCAGCGCATCGAGCTGCGCCGCGTCCTGCGAAAGGTCGCCGGATCGGCCACCGTGCTGGTCAGCACTCACGTGGTGGACGATGCCCGGCACGTCGCGGACACCATCATCGTTCTCAACGAGGGTGCGGTGGTGTTCACCGGGACGGTCGCTGGGCTGGAGGACCTCGCCCAGCCGGGGGTGGATGGGGACAGTGATCTGGAGCGCGGCTACCTCACCGCGCTGCGACAGCCAGTGGTGCCCGCGTGACCCCGCTCCGCATCGAGTTGCGCCGAGGGCCGGGCTTGTGGATCCTGCCTTTCTTGGTAGGGGTCGGCGTGTTCATGTCCCGCGCCCAGTTGGACACCGACACGGTCTGGTCGTACGCAACCGGCGCGGTGACGAGCGCTCCCATGCTGATGGCCCCGTTGGCGGTGGGCACGGCCTCGTGGGCGGGAGGCCGATCACAGCGCCGCGGTGCCCGCCATGCCTGGCTGTTGGCGGGACGAAATCCTGCGCAGGCGCCTCTGGTCGAGGCTGGCGTGCTGGTGGCCTGCGCCAGTGTGGCGTACGCCCTAGTCGCAGCGGTGACGCTGCTGCCCACGGCAACAGCCGCCACCTGGGGCGGCCCCCTCTGGTGGTGGCTGATCTCGGCCGGGGTCGGGTTCGCCGCCACCGTCTCGGTCGCCTATGGCGTGGGCGTGCTGCTGCCGGGGCGGTTCACCCCGTTCATCGTTGCGCTGCTCACCTACCTGGCCGCGACCTGGAACCTCGGGCAGTACGGCACCTGGTACGCGTTGTTCCCATTCACTGTCGAGCTGATCCTGCCGTTCAGCACACCGCACACTCCGACCATGCAGGGGCAGTTGCTGTGGTTCACCGGCCTGGGGCTCCTAGCCCTGGCGCTAGTCGCCGTGAAGGTGCATTCCTCCGCTCGGGTGGTGATCCCGGCGATCGGGGCATCTCTGGCCCTGGCCGTCAGCGGTGCAGCGATAGTGATCGGCGAGAACGGCCGCTACGTCGACGTGAACCGCCACATCGTATGGTCCTGTTCGGGCAACTCACCTCAGGTGTGTATCCACCCTGCCTTCGCCACCAGCCTCACCCCGATCAGTCAGCGGGCGCAAGCGATCAGCCAACGTCTGGCCTCCACGCCGTTCGCCGTCAGCCGGGTCGAGCAGCGGCCCCGAGGCGTGGGCGGCCAGCCCACGCCCGGCGCGATCGCGTACGCCCTCGACACACCCACCACCGATCACTACGACCGCGCAGGCCTCGACATCGCCATCGCCGCTCTCGGCGTCGACTCCTGCGGCCATGGCCCCCAACGTGACAGAACCGCTCACGCCATGGCCCAGATCCTCGTCGCCTGGGCCGTCGCCGACGAGAAGCTGTTCACACCACGCGACCCCGGACACCACCAGGCCAAGGTCCGTTTCTTCAACCTGCCCCTGACAGGCCAGCAGCAGTGGCTCACCGCCCACGCCGACGCCGTGCGAACCTGCTCCCTGACCCCACAGTCATTCACGTGACCGGCCTCCGTCTACTACTGAAGTCCCGACGAGTGGCATCGCTGCTGCTGGCCCTCATCGCTGTCGCGGTTGTCTCGCGCGAACTCGGAGGCCAGTACCTGTTCATCGGCGCCACCCAGCCGATCCCGCTACCGTGGGCGGCGGTCCTGCCCGCGATCACCGCCTACCTCACCACAGCCGCAGCATGGTCGGCACTGCCCCTGGATGAGCACCTCGCCGTCCACCGCATCGACCTCTACGACATGCTCTACCTCACCGTGGCCGTCCTAATCAGCACCGGACTGGTCGCATGGGCAGCACAGCCGCTCACCGGCACCATCACCGAGCCCGGCGCAATACGCAACTACCTCGGCCTGCTCGGCTACTCCCTCCTCGGAGCCGCCGCCTTCCGCCTCAGCATGGGCTGGACGATTCCCACCACCCTGTTCACCACCGGGCTGGTCGCCGCCGGCACCGGTGCCGACCTTCCCCCGCTGGACTGGCCAGCCCGCCACGACAGTGAGCCGACGTCCTGGGCCATCAGCATCGCGATCCTGCTCGCCGGCATCGCCGCGTTCGCCAGCCCTACCCGCCGGCGCGCCCACGCGCTACGAGCGGCACGCACCGAACCCGACTAGGTCTGCCCAGTCCACGCGACCCCTACGACGCCATTTGCGGCCTGAGCCCCCTGAGCCCCCCACCTCGTCGGCTATTTGGTGTGAAGGGGCGCCCCTGGGCGAACGATTCAGCGCTGGGAATTGCCGAGGGCAAGGCGGCTGCTCATGTCGAGCTTGACCTCGCCGTACGGCGCGACGTGGGTCCAGAACAGCGGGGTGAGGCCGCGCCTGTCGGCGTCGGTGAGCTGAGCGGACCATTCGTCGTCAGCGAGGATGTCCTGGACCATCAACGTGTTGACATAGACCAGGGCGGCCTGCAGTACACGCAGGCAGAGCACGGACAATTCCTGCTCGTCGCGGCGGTTGGTGGCGATGTCGCCGCCCTTGCCGAAGAAGATCACGCTGTTGGCCCGGTTCCACGACTCGACGACGTTGAGGCCTTCGTTGATCTCGCGTTGCAGGTCGCGGTTGCGCAGGTAGCGGGCGACAAAGATGGTGCGCTGGGCGCGGCCGACCTCGATCATCGCCTGGTAGGTGGGGTGGATCGCGTTGGCCCGGGTGAACCTGCGCAGGATCGCCTCGGTGCTTGCGGTGCCGGCCCGGATCGCGGTTGCGTATTTGATCATTTGGTCGTACTGCTCGGCGATGATGTCCCAGCGGATCGGCCGCGACAGCGCCGGAGCGAGCCGCGGGTACATCTCGGGCTCGCCAGCAGCTGGCCGGTAGAGCCGGACCTTGTTGATCCGCTTGATCCTGGGGAGCAGGTCGAAGCCGAGCAGCCGGGTGATACCGAAGCCGACCTCGGACTGGCCGTGGGAGTCGACGTAGTTGCCCTCGACCTCCATGGTGGTGCCGTGCCGCATCGCGCCCTCGACCATCGCGGCGACCTCGGACGCGGTGCAGGAGATGAGCTGGGAGTGGATGGCCATGCTCTTGCGCTCGACGTGCCAGTAGATGAGCACGCCGCGGCCGCCGTAGCGGGAGTGCCACTCGGTGAAGATGTTCTGGTCGAACGCGCCGAAGTGCGTCGAGTCCGACGCAACCGCGCTGGACCCGGCGCCCCAGACGGTCTGAGCCCGGGCCGCGAACGTGGCGTTGGCGATCTCGGTCGCGATCGTGCGGGCGACCTCGGCGGTCAGGTACCGGCGCCGCACGTAGCGGATGTCGTCCTCGCTGTGCCCGAGCACCGCGTTCCCGGCGATCGCCCGGATCCCGGTGTTCGTGCCGTACGCGTAAATGGTCAGCAGCAGCCGCTCGGCCAGGACCTCCGGGGCGAGGTCACCGCGGCCGGCTGTGCCGGTGACGCCGGCGAGGCAGCCGGTGCGCAGCACCGCCTCCTTGAGCATGTCGATCAGCGGAACGGTGCCCCACCGGGTCCGGACCTCGTTCTTGAGCCGGCGCAGGTTCCGCGGCTCGGGCGCGGCGTCCAGATCGGTCAGCTTGATCGCGCCGTTCTTGCCCCGATCGGCGATCTCCAGCCAGGCCAGCTTCGGCAGGCCGGTGTCGAGCGCGGTCAGCTCGGCGCGCATCTCCTCGCGCAGCTGGTCGATGAACGCGGTCGGGTCGAGGGGTTTGCGCAGGGCTGCGTAGTGGGCGTCGCGGTGGGCCTCGAAGTCGTGCGGGAGGTCCTGGTCGGGGTTGCGCCACTTGTCGGCGCCGACGACCCAGATCTCCTTACAGCGCAGCTGCTCGCGCAGCGCCTGGAAGGTGCAGACCTCGTACACGCTGCGGACCACCCGTCGGCCGGCCTTGCCGGCGTCCTTGTAGACCAGGGTGGTCCAGTCGCCGAGCACGCCCTTGTGGCTGGGCACGCTCTCGCCGGCCGGGTAGTAGGTGATGCGGGCGTCGGCGTGCCGCCGGATCAGGTCCAGGGCGTCGAGGACCGGCCGGTGGGTGGCATTGTTGGACCGGAACTCAAGCACGTCGAGCAGTTCGATCAGGCCGCGCCGGTAGTGGTTGGAGTAGGACGCCTTCAGCGTCGTCTGCACGGTGCGTCGATACACCGGGCCCTTAGTCTTGAACTCGTGGACGAGCTCGCGCAGGGTCTGCTCTCCGCCGGAAACCGCCGGGTAGACCACCTTCCGGACGGCGTCGTCGGGTCGCTCCAGCGCAGCCTCGGCGATCGCGAACAGCAAGTTCTCCTTGCCGGTGACCCGCTTGAACGCGTTGACCAGTTCCTCGGTGACCTTCCGGTCTGCGCGGGCGCCGATCCTGTGCACCGTGGAGGTCAGCAACTCCACCAGGGTGTCGGTAATCTCCCGCAGCCGGGTGTGCAACAGCGCGGCGAGCAGGGCCAGTAGCAGCGCATCGGGGTGATCGCGCAGATGCGATGGGGACTCCACCATGGCGCGGGCGCGCCAGCCTGCGAGGACGCGTGGGGCGACGTCGGTGAACAGGTCACCGGGCAGCCCGATCGCCCGGGTGGCTCGCAGCTTGCGGATCTCGGTGAGCATCGACTCCATACTCACGTTGCCCGGCACTGACTTGATCAGCGCCAGCACCGACTCCTCGCCTGCGTTGTCGTCCGGGACCTCGACCGCGACCAGGGCGCGCAGCCAGGCGGCGACGTCGACGGGTAGCCGGGCCGCGAGACGAGTGGTCAGTGCCTGCTCGCCCTGGTGCAGTGCCGAGCGCACGATCCGGTCGACCCGGCCGGTCGCCGGCGGCTCGATCCGCTCGGCCCGGCATCTCCCGAGCAACTCGCCGCGGACCAGCTCCGGGCGCCGCTCGGCCTCGCACACCGTGGCGGCCAGCCACTGCGTCAGCTGCTCCGCGTCGGCCACCGAGCACTCCCGAAAGCCGAGATGACTCCGGATCTGCGCCCGGTGGTACTCGATCGTGCGGCCCGTCCACTCGTAGAGTCCGAGCGCGGCTGGCTCGACGCTGACCTGGCGGGCCACGAACTCCACCGCCTGGCCCGGCAGCTCACCACGTCCACGGGGGAAGCGGCCGACCTGCGTGTAGAACTTCAGCAGCAGCGCGAACCCGAGCCGGGTCGGCCCGCGCTTGCCCGCGATCAGCTCCCGCTCGTCGTCCAGAAGTGTCCAGTGCTCGACAAGCTCATCGAGATCCAGCGATCGCGCCATAGCCGGAGATCATGACCTACCCGACTTTGAACTCAGCACCCGGGCTCACCCTGCTCTCCCTCGACGGCACTGATCAGGGCGATCACTTTCGTTTGCGGCTGGTGACACGTTTCTTACCAGCACCCCCAGTAGCGCGAGACGGCGGTGCTGGGTGATCGGGGTCTGCTGGCCAGGACGGTGCGGAGGTATTCGCAGCCTCGGCATGAGCCTGGCGCGGTTGGCCCAGGCCAGGAATGGTTTGAGGAGTTGGCGC
>NZ_WBKR01000265.1 GCF_008868155.1 Micromonospora sp. ALFpr18c | reverse complement strand
CGTGCAGTCCTAGAGAAACTCCATGATCACCCTGAGGGCTTCACCCGCTTCAACCGCCTCCACATAGGCCAATCACCCGGCATCATCCCAGCTCACCGGCTCGCCGAACGAGAACGCAACAGCCCTGCGCCCCGTCTTGTGGAGGCCTCAGACTGTGACTAGGGCTGGCGGCAAACGAGGTGGCACCGGCCAGGACCGCGCAGACCGCGACGCTCAGCAGCGCCACGAGGGGATACCGGGCCCGTGGCGGTTACGCGGGTCCGGGATCCGGCCCAGGGCTTCGATGAGCCCGGCATGTTCACTGTCGGTGACCGGCGGTGAGAGCGTGTCGGAGCCGGGGGTTGTCACGGTCAGTGCGGAGATCAGAGATGATGTCATCGGCGGGTGGAGTTCCTCGGTGGTCGTGCAGCGTCAAGAACTCCATGATCACCTTGAGGGCTTCACCCGCTTCATCCGCCTCCACAGAGGCCACTCACCCCACGAAATCCCTGTTCAGCGCCCCGCGCCGCGAGAACGCAACAGCCCTGGATCACACTGGCAGCCCCCACAAAAACTATGAGGGCTACGGCCAATTTGGCATCCTGGCTGCTGCACTCGAATCCAATTTGTGCACCTTTGCGGCTGGCACCGGCGGTCAGCGGGCGATCTCGGTGACCCGGGACTCGCGGACCACGGTGACCCGGATCTGACCCGGGTACGTCAGCTCCTCCTCGATCTGCTTGGCCACGTCACGGGCCAGCACGGCCGCCCCGATGTCGTCCACGTCGTCGGGCTTGACCATCACCCGGATCTCCCGGCCGGCCTGCATGGCGAAGACCTTGTCCACGCCCAGCTTGCCGGCCGCGATCTCCTCGATCCGCTCCAGCCGCTTGACGTACGCCTCCAGGCTCTCCCGGCGGGCGCCCGGCCGGCCGCCGGAGCAGGCGTCGGACGCCTGGGTGAGGACGGCCTCGATGGTCTGCGGCGGCACCTCGTTGTGGTGCGCCTCGATGGCGTGCACGACGTCCTCGTGCTCGCCGTACTTGCGGGCCAGGTCGGCGCCGATGATGGCGTGGCTGCCCTCGACCTCGTGGGTGAGCGCCTTGCCGATGTCGTGCAGGAACGCGGACCGCTTGATGGTGGGCACGTCCAACCGCAGCTCGGCGGCCATGATGCCGGCGATGTGCGCGGTCTCGACCAGGTGCTTGAGCACGTTCTGCCCGTACGACGTGCGGTAGCGCAACCGGCCCAGCAGGACCACCAGCTCCGGGTGGATCTCGGTGATGCCGACCTCGACCAGGGCGTCCTCGGCAGCGCGGAGGCAGAGCTGCTCCACCTCCTGGCGGGCCAGGTCGTAGACCTCCTCGATGCGGTGCGGGTGGATCCGCCCGTCCAGCACCAGCTTCTCCAGGGTGAGCCGGCCGACCTCCCGGCGGACCGGGTCGAAGCAGGAGAGCAGCACCGCCTCCGGGGTGTCGTCGATGATCAGGTTGACCCCGGTCACCGACTCGAAGGCGCGAATGTTGCGCCCCTCCCGACCGATGATCCGACCCTTCATCTCGTCACCGGGTAGGTGCAGGACGCTGACCACGCTCTCCGCGGTCTGCTCGCTGGCGACCCGCTGGATCGCGTCCACCACGATGTGGCGGGCCCGCTGTTCGGCGGTGCCCCGCGCGTCGGCCTCGATGTCGCGCACCAGCAGCGCGGCCTCCCGCTTGGCCTGCGTCTCGATCGCCTCGACCAGTTCCAGCCGGGCCGCGTCGGCGGTCAGGCCGGCGACCCGTTCCAGCTCCCGGCGGCGCAACTCCTCCGCCTCGGCCAGCTCGGTCTCCCGCTGGGCGAGAGCGGACTCCCGTGCGGCGAGGGCGGCCCGCGCCTCGGTGAGCTGCCGCTCCCGCTCGGCGAACCGCTCCACCTCCTCGGTGTGCAGCCGCTCCCGCTCGTCCATCCGGGCCGCACGGCGCTCCACCTCGGCCGCCTGCTCCCGAGTGGTGGCGGCGAGCACCGCGACCTCCCGTTCGCCGCTGCGCCGGGCCGTGGCCCGCAACTGTTCGGCGTCCGCCTCGGCCTGCTTGTGCGCCCGCTCCAGGACGGTGTCCGCCTCGGCGCGGGCATCGTCGAGCACCCGGCGGGCCTCGGCTCGGGCGGCCTTGGCCTCGGCCTTCGCGGCCGCCGCCTCGGCGCGCGCGGCGGCGGCTGCGGACTTCGCGACGTCGATGGTGCTGTTCGCCTCGTCGGCCGCGTTGCGCAGGGCGGCCAGGGACTGCTCCTGGCGGTCCTTCTCGGCGATGAACGCCGGATCCTCCGGCGCCGGCGCCGAACCCATTCCGCGCAGTGTCCGGACGCCGTACAGCACGGCGCCGATCACCACCGCCGCGAGGATGAGGACGGCCGCGAGGAGCACGACGTCGAAGGCGTTCATGCCGGAACCCCGTCGGGTCTACCGGTGAACCTGTGCCGCCGCCCCACCATGGCCGCCTCCCCTGAAACGTCTGCCGACCGCAGTGACCGTGCCCGATGGGCACACTCCTGCGGCTGTGGACGCCCGACCGGAGCGGCTGGCCGTGGGTAGCTCTCTCCGCCGGCGGTGCCCTCGGGCATCGTCGGCGACCGGGTGCAGTTGTCGCGGAGTACCGGACCGGCCTGTCCGGACTGCCGCCAAAGGCCGTGGAGTCGGCCAAAGTGATGCTGTGTTGTTACGCGATCTATGTTGTGCGCTTAGCCTGCGCTGGTCGGGCAATGTGAGCCTGTATGGCGAGGCTAGGTCGCCGGGGGTGGTCTGGTCAAGGACTCATGATCAAACCCCCCGAACGGAGCGAAGTTGCGGCGTCACTCAAAGCTGATGCAGTGTCGGACACACCGGGACAAAGGCGGCGAGGCGACGGCGCCGATCCGGATGTCGTGCCTGTTCAGCGACGGAGACACCCCCGCGGTGAACCGACTTTGTGACACCAGCGACCCCCGCTCGGCCCAACCCTCTCATCCCGCCAAGATCGCGCCGCTCACCCCACCACGATCCGCGCCGCTCACCCCCGGCACGATCCGCGCCGCTCACCGGCCAAGATCGCGCTCGATCCAGGATGTAGTGGGGTACTCGCGGCGGTGAGGCCACTACATCCTGGATCGAGCGCGATCATCCCGGCCCGGCACGGCGCGCGGCGCGGCGCGGCGCGCGGCGCGGCACGGCGCGCGGCGCGGCGCGCGGCGCGGCGCGGCGCGGCGCGGCGCGGCGCTCAGTCGGTCAGGCGGTTGTCGCGCTCCAGGTCACCTTCCGCGTCGGCCAGCGCGTCGGCGTCGATCTGCTCGGCGAACTCGGCCGCCTCGGCGCTCTGCGCGGCCAGCGCGTCCTTCACCGCCCGGATCGCCACACCGGGCGGGTAGCCCTTGCGGGCCAGCATGCCCACCAGCCGGCGGAAGATCGCGTCCGGTTCACCCCGGGCGGTACGCAGCTTGCGCTCCACCAGGGCACGGGCGGTCTCCGCCTCGGTCTCCTCGTCCAGTTCGTCGAGCGCCTCGGTGGCCACCTCGCCGTCGACGCCCTTGCGGCGCAGCTCGTTGGCGAGGGCCCGGCGGGCCAGGCCACGCCCGGAGTGCCGGCTGGACACCCAGGCGCGGGCGAACGCCGCGTCGTCGATGATGCCGACCTCGTCGTACCGGTCGAGCACCTCGGCGGAGACCTGCTCGGAGATGCCGCGTTTGGCCAGCGCACCGGCCAGCTCCGCCCGGGTACGCGGGCGGACGGCGAGCTGGCGCAGACAGATCTCGCGGGCCACCTCCGACTCGTCGCGAGGTGGCCCGTCGCGAGGTGGCGCCGGAGCCTCGACCGCATCGCCCGCCTCGGACCGGCCACGACGACCACGGCGCGGGCGCGGGGGATCACTGGCATCACCCGTACGAGGCGGACTGGCATCCCAGCCCCGCCCCGTACGGGCGCGTCGTCCTGCCACTGGTCAGCGACCGGTCAGAAGTCGACCGGCGGCAGCTCCGGGCCACCGGCGGCGTCGCCCGCGCCGACCCCGACGCCGAGCTTCTCCAGGATCTTCTTCTCGATCTCGGCGGCCACGTCCGGGTTCTCCTTCAGGAACTCCCGGGCCTTCTCCTTGCCCTGGCCGAGCTGGTCGCCGTCGTACGTGTACCACGCACCGGACTTGCGGATGATCGCCTGCTCCACGCCGACGTCGATCAGCGAGCCCTCGCGCGAGATGCCCTTGCCGTACATGATGTCGAACTCGGCCTGCTTGAACGGCGCAGCCACCTTGTTCTTGACGACCTTGACCCGGGTGCGGTTACCGACCACGTCGGTGCCGTCCTTGAGGCTCTCGATGCGTCGCACGTCGAGCCGGACCGAGGCGTAGAACTTCAGCGCCCGACCACCGGTGGTGGTCTCCGGGCTGCCGAACATCACGCCGATCTTTTCCCGCAGCTGGTTGATGAAGATCGCCGTGGTGCCGGTGTTGCTGAGCACACCGGTGATCTTCCGCAGTGCCTGGCTCATCAGCCGGGCCTGGAGGCCCACGTGGCTGTCGCCCATCTCGCCCTCGATCTCGGCGCGCGGCACCAGGGCCGCCACCGAGTCGATCACGATGATGTCCAGCGCGCCGGAGCGGATCAGCATGTCCGCGATTTCCAGCGCCTGCTCGCCGGTGTCCGGCTGCGAGACCAGCATCGCGTCGGTGTCGACGCCGAGGGCCTTCGCGTACTCCGGGTCGAGCGCGTGCTCGGCGTCGATGAAGGCGGCGATGCCACCGGCCCGCTGGGCGTTGGCCACCGCGTGCAGAGCCACCGTGGTCTTACCGCTGGACTCCGGGCCGTAGACCTCGACCACCCGGCCACGCGGCAGGCCGCCGATGCCCAACGCCACGTCGAGCGCGATGGAGCCGGTCGGAATCACCGCCGTCTGGATGACCGGCCGGTCACCCAGTCGCATCACCGAGCCCTTGCCGAATTGCTTGTCGATCTGAGCGAGAGCAAGGTCGAGTGCCTTCTCCCGGTCAGGCCCTGCTGCCATGGTTGCCACCCCTGCCTTCGCCGGCGTCTTTGCTGAGCTTCGCGTCACGCGGACACGCTAGGCGCTGGGTCCGACAGAAAACCAGCCGACGGGCCGCGAGCTGTGGACGAGCACCCCGCTGTGGACAATAGCCGAACAGGTGTACGACAAGACAAGCGACACGCGGAAGCGGCGAAAAGGCTGCTCAGCGTAGTCGCGCGGGCACGCGGTCGGGATATGCGGCGCAGACCGCCCGCCAGACCGCCTGCGTCCGTACCCCCGACGCCAACGCCTGCTCGATGGTCCGTCCATCGAGCTGGGACAGCACCTGGTCGCGGGCGATGCTGGCCGCGTAACCCGGCCCGAACGCCTCCTCCAACCGCGCCCAGAAGTCGGTCAGCCGCACGTGATCAGCCCTCCTTGTCCGATGCCGTGGTCGACACCGGGCGCAACGCTAGCGCCACCAGGGGCACGGTTGCGACCGCCGCGAGCAGGCAGAGCACCGGATAACCGGCGATCTGCATGACAAACCCGCTGAGCACCGCGGCGCCGGCCCCGGCCAGCCCCATGATCAGGTCGGAGAACCCCTGGACGCTCGGCCGTACACCGGCCACCACCGACTCGGAGAGCAGCGTCGAGCCGGCCACCATCGTCCCGGACCAGCCCAGCCCGAGCAGGACCAGACCGACCGAGAGCCGGGGCGTGTGGTGCCCGGCGGTGCCGGCCACCGCACAGGCGGCCAGCAGCAGCCCGACCCCGCCGAGGATCACCGCCCGCCGGCCGAACCGGTCGGTGAGCCAGCCGACCACCGGGGCGAACGCGTACATGCCGGCGATGTGCAAACTCAACACGATGCCGACCAGCCGCAGCACGTCGGCGTCGGCGTGCGACTCGCCGATCCGGACCGGGGTCATCGCCATCACCGCCACCATCACCAGGTGCCCCACCGCCACCGCGGCGATGCCGAGCCGGGCGGCGGGCTGCCCGCGTACCACCGACCAGGCCAGCCGCATCCCGGCGCTGCGCGACGCGCGCGCACCGACCGGCGCGGCGGCCGGCGCCTGGGCGGCCGCGGCCGCCGCCGGCGGGTCAGCGGCCGGCGGAGCGACGGGCGCGTCGGCCTCCGCGAGCCGCCGCGCGGTGAGCAGCGGGTCGGGGCGGAGCAACCCGAGGAGTACGCCGGCAGTCAGCACGAACGCGACCGAACTGAACGCGAACGGGCCGGCCAACGGCGGCAGCCCCCAACCGGAGGTGGCCCGGTCGGCCAGCGCGGCGAAGTTCGGCGCGGCCACCGCGCCGATGGTGGTGGCCCAGACGATCAGGGAGAGCTGCCGGCCACGACGGGCCGGCTCGGCGAGGTCCACCGCCGTGTAGCGGGCCTGCAGATTCGCGGCGGTGCCGCCGCCGAAGAGCAGCATGCCGAGGAAGATCAGCGGCACCGAACGGGTGGCCGCCGCCAGCACCACCAGCACGCCGCCGACGGCACCGACGGCGTACGCCAGCACCAGGCCCGGCCGGCGGCCACGCCGCGCCATGATCCGGGTGACCGGGACGGCGAGCAGCGCCGCACCGACCACCCCGGCGCTCTGCGCGACGCCGGCCATCGCGGTGCCGGCGATCCGTGCGGCGAGCAGCGCGCCGACGGAGATGCCGATGGTCACACCGATGCCGCCGATGATCTGGGTGGTGAAGAGCAGCCGCAGGGTGCGCCGCTGGATCGACGCGACGTCGGGCCGGGCGGCGGTACGCGGCGCGGTCAGGTGGGTGGCCATCTGCGCTCCTCAGGGCGGGGATGACCCATCCTCGCGCACCCGTCCCGCCGCCCGGCCCGACGTCGCGTCGATCCAGCGGCGCACCCTGCGGCTG
>NZ_WBKR01000264.1 GCF_008868155.1 Micromonospora sp. ALFpr18c | reverse complement strand
CCGCCACCCGACGACGGCGGTCCGCCGCCCACCTCGTCCACGGCCGCCAGCGCACCCGGCGACGGTGGCGCGGCATCCGGCAACGGTGGCGCGGCAGGCCGCGACGGCGGCGCATCCGGCGACGGTGGTGCGGCGGGGGAGGCCGGTGACGGGGAGTCGGACGGCCCCGGCGCGCTGCCGGTGACCCGGCCACCCCGGGCGCTCACCCTGCCGGCGTTGGTCGCCGAGCTGCGTACCGCCATCACCGACCCGGCCGCGCCGGCGGCCCGGCGGCGCGCGGCGGCGGCCGAGCTGGCCCGCCTCGCCGCCGCCGGAGTGCCCGGCGCGCACCCGGACGACTGGTGGGGCCTGCGGGCGCTCTCCGACGACCGGCCCCTGGTCGATGACGGCAAGCCGGTGCGGGTCACGCCGTCGGCGATGGAGAGCGCGCTGCGGTGCAGCCTGCGCTGGCTGCTGGAACGGCACGGCGGCAGCGGCCCGACCAGCACCGCGCAGGGCGTGGGCAACCTGGTGCACGCCGCCGCGATGCTCGCCGAGGACGCCAGCGCCGACCGGGGTGCCCTGCTGGACTACGTGGCGGCCCGGTTCGACGCGATCGAGCTGGCCGCCCGGTGGATGGCCGGGCCGGAACGGGAACGCGCCGAGGCGATGGTCGACAAGCTGCTGCGCTGGCTGGCCACCAACCCGCGCCGGCTGCTCGCCATCGAGCACGAGTTCGCGGTCCGGCTGGACGACCCGCATCGGCCGGTCGACCTGACCGGGCGGGTCGACCGGCTGGAGGTCGACGAGGCCGGCCGGCTGGTGGTGATCGACCTGAAGACCGGCAAGTCCACCGCGGTCACCGGCAGCGAACTGGCCGAGCACCCGCAGCTCGGCGCCTACCAGGCGGCGGTGGAGGCGGGGGCGTTCGCCGAGTTCGGCGACGAGTCCGGGGGCGCGGCGCTGGTGCAGCTCGGCACCTCCGCCAAGGACGCCCGGGAGCAGAACCAGCCGGCGGCGGGTGAGGGCCCGGCGGCCGGCTGGGCGACCGCGCTGGTCCGGCGGACCGCCGATACGATGGCCGCTGCCACGTTCGCCGCGGTGGCCAATTCGAAGTGCCGGGTCTGCCCGGTGCGCACCAGCTGCCCGGTCTCCGGGCAGGGGCGCCAGGTCGTCGAGCCGCCGACCACCCGGGGCGCCACCCATGAGGGCGAGGAGTGAGCCGGTGCTGGGAGCCGAGGCGACACCGTGACCCAGCCAACCCTGTTCGGCGCCGGCCCGGCGCCGACGCCCCGGCTCGCTGACTCCGGCCCCCGGTACACCCCGGTGGAGCTGGCGAAACTCCTGCGGCTGCCGGCACCCACCCGGGAACAGGCCGCGATCATCGCCGCCCCGGTGGAGCCACTGCTGGTGGTCGCCGGGGCCGGTTCCGGCAAGACCGAGACGATGGCCGCTCGGGTGGTCTGGCTGGTGGCCAACTCGTACGTGCGCCCGGAGCAGATCCTCGGGCTGACGTTCACCCGTAAGGCCGCCGGCGAACTGGCCCACCGGGTCCGTACCCGTCTCGACCAGTTGATCCGCCGTCTCGGCCGGCAGGGGCGGGACCCGCTGGACGACCCGCTGGCCGGTGAACCGACCGTCTCGACGTACCACTCGTACGCCGGGCGGATCGTCACCGAGCACGGGCTGCGCGCCGGCTACGAGCCGTCCACCCGGCTACTCACCGAGGCGTCCCGCTGGCAGTTGGTCGACCTGCTGGTCCGCAACTACGACGGCGACATGTCCGAGGTGGACCGGATGCCGAGCACCATCACCGACGCGGTGCTGGCGCTCGCCGGGGAGCTGGACGAGCACCTGGTCGCCCCGGACGAGTTGGCGGCCTGGACGGGTCGGTTCTTCGCCGAGGTGCAGTCGCGGCCGGGGCGGGTGTACGCCGACGTGCGCAAGGCGCTCGCCCTGCAGCAGACCCGGCTGCGTCTGCTGCCGCTGGTGCGGGCGTACGCCCGGCGCAAGGAGGACTTCGAGGCGATGGACTTCGCCGACCAGCTCGCCCGGGCGGCCCGGGTGGCCCGGGATCACCCGGCGGTCGGCGAGATCGAGCGGGGCCGTTTCCGGGCGGTGCTGCTCGACGAGTACCAGGACACCAGCCATGCCCAGGTGGTGCTGCTCAACGCGCTGTTCGGTGGCGGGCATCCGGTGACGGCGGTGGGTGACCCGTGTCAGTCCATCTACGGCTGGCGGGGGGCCAGCGCCGGCACCCTGGACCGGTTCCCCACCGAGTTCGCGCGCGCCGACGGTCAGCCCGCGCAGGCGCTGGGGCTCACCACGAGCTGGCGCAATCGCCCGGAGATCCTGCGGGTGGCGAACGCGCTGTCCACCCCGCTGCGCGCGGCGGGTGCCCGGGTGCCGGAGCTGCGCTCGGCGCTGACCGTCCTGGAGCCGATCCCGCACCGCAGCCCCGGCGGGGCGGCCGGTGGCACGGTGCACTGCGCGCTGCTGCCCACGTACGCCGACGAGGCGGCCTGGATCGCCGACAGCGTGCTCGCCGCCTGGCGCGGCGCGGCCCGGATGCCGGGCGTGGCACCGGAGCACATCCCGGTGGCGCAGCGCCCGACGACGGCCGTGCTGGTCCGGGTCCGCAGCCAGATCCCGGCGATCGAGTCGGCGCTGCGCGAGCGTGGCCTGCCGGTGGAGGTCGTCGGGCTGGGTGGTCTGCTGGACACTCCCGAGGTTCGCGACGTGGTCTGCACGCTGCGGGTGTTGGCCGACCCGACCGACGGGGCGGCGCTGCTGCGGTTGCTCACCGGTGCCCGCTGGCGGATCGGGCCGCGTGACCTGGTGGCGCTGCACCGCCGGGCTCGGGCCATCGCGAACGCCCGGCGGCAGGTGGCCGCCGACGAGAATGCGGAGATCAGCCCCGATCTGCTCGACGAGGCGACCCTGGTGGAGGCGCTGGCCGACCTCGGTCCCGCGCAGGCGTACTCGGCGGAGGGTTTCGCGCGGTTGCGCGCGTACGGCACGGAGTTGGCGCTGCTGCGCTACCGGCTGGACCAGGCGTTGCCGGATCTGATCGCGGACATCGAACGGACCATCGGCCTGGACGTGGAGGTGGCGGTGCGCGCCGGCCGGGACGGCGCCGGTGACGCCGGTCTGGCCCGGGGTCACCTGGACGCCCTGGGTGACGTCGCGGCCCGCTTCAGCGGGGAGACCCCGGGTGCGACCCTGTCCGGCTTCCTGTCCTACCTGGCTGCCGCCGAGGACGAGGAGCGGGGCCTGGCCCCCGGCGAGGTCGAGGTGGTGGAGGGCGCCGTCCAGGTGGTCACGGCGCACGCCGCGAAGGGTCTGGAGTGGGACGTGGTGGCGGTGGCCGGCCTGTGCCGTGGGTCGTGGCCGGGGCCGGTGCGCAACTCCGACCACTGGCTGGGCGGGCTGGGTGTGCTGCCGTTCCCGCTGCGGGGCGACGTCGACGGGTTGCCGGAGCTGGCGCTCGACGAGGCGGGGGACCAGCGGGCGGTGGCCCGGGCGGTGGCCGACTTCACCGATGCCTGGCGGGCGCACGACGAGCGGGAGGAACGCCGGCTGACGTACGTGGCGGTGACCCGACCGCGCCGGTTGCTGCTGTGCTCCGGCTACTGGTGGGGGGAGGGCACGAAGCGGCCGCGCGGCCCGTCGGTCTTCCTGCGCGAGGTGTACGACGCCTGCCTGGACGGCGGCCCGGGGCACCTGGTCGACGCCTGGGCGCCGGAGCCCACCCCGGATGCCACGAACCCGACGGCCGAGGTGGTGCTCCGCGCGGAGTGGCCGGCCGACCCGTTGGGTGGCCGGCGTCCGGCGCTGGCCGAGGCGGCCGGGCTGGTCCGCCGCCTGATGACCGACGGCCCGGCTTCGGTCGCTGTCGGGCCGGTCGCTGTCGGGCCGGTGGCTTCCGCGCCGGTGGCTGTCGGGCCGGTGGCTTCCGGGCCGGTGGCTGTCGGGCCGGTGGCTTCCGCGCCGGTGGAGGCGGATCCGGAGGTGGCGCGCTGGCGGCGTGAGGCGGACTTGCTGTTGGCCGAGCGGGCCGAGCTGACCCGGCTCTCCGGCGCGGTCGAGGTGGCCCTGCCGGGGCAGTTGAGCGTCACCCAGCTCGTCGCGTTGCGCAACGATCCGGCGGCGCTGGCCCGTACGCTGCGCCGGCCGGTGCCCGCCGAACCAAATCCGTACGCCCGCCGCGGCACCGCCTTCCACGCCTGGCTGGAGCAGCGCTTCGGCGCCGACCGGCTGCTCGACCTGGACGAGCTGCCCGGCGCGGCGGACGCGGACGCCGCGCCGGACGAGGCGCTGGCCGAGCTCCAGGAGCGGTTCCTGGCCAGCGAGTGGGCCGACCGGGCGCCGGTGGAGGTGGAGGTGCCGTTCGCCACGGTGATCGCCGGTGTGGTGGTCCGGGGGCGCATGGACGCCGTCTTCGCCCGACCGGGGGGCCGGTTCGACGTGGTCGACTGGAAGACGGGCCGGCAGTTGACCGGGCCGGCGGCGGAGGTGGCGGCGGTGCAGTTGGCCGTCTACCGGCTGGCCTGGGCGGAGCTGGTCGGGGTGCCGGTCGACCGGGTGGGTGCGGCGTTCCACTACGTCCGGGACGGGGTGACGGTGCGCCCCGCGGACCTGCTGGACGTGACCGGGCTCACCGCCATGATCGCCCAGTTGCCCGAAGATTCCGCCCAAGCTTGACCGCTGCGGGCAAAACCGTGGTAGGTTGATCGGGTTGCAGTTTTGGTTACCAGAGACTCTGTGTGCGCCTGGCGGGATTGTGGCCCCAGGCGCTCTTTGTTGTGTCCGGAGTTCTCCGGGCGGGGCGACCAGAAGCGACAGGCGATTCGCGCATTCCCGCGCGGAGCGCTCCTCTTCGGGCGCGCAACACGTGCGTGTCCGACGTTCCGTCAAGGAGACGAAACACATGGCTATTGGCACCGTGAAGTGGTTCAACGCTGACAAGGGCTTCGGCTTCATCACCCCGGACGGCGGCGGCGCCGACGTCTTCGCCCACTTCTCGGCGATCCAGTCCTCCGGCTACCGGAGCCTGGACGAGAACCAGCGGGTCGAGTTCGAGGTGACCCAGGGTCAGAAGGGCCCGCAGGCGGAGAACATCCGCCCGCTCTGATCTTCGGATCGGTCAGCATTACCTGTCGCGCCCTCCGGGTGTGACGGTGACGGGACCGGCCCGCCCCGCCGCCGCCTGCCTCCGCAGGCGGCGGCCTGGCGGCGGGCCGGCCTGTACTCCAATCGGTTCGTGCTTGTGAGTCCCGGCTGCCTGTGGCCGCCGGTGACAGCGCCGACATCGGCGCCCTCCCTCGACACGTGCCGCGTCGAGGAAGGCTTCTGCATGACCACGGTTATTCCGTCGTTCGCTCATACCGGTCTGGCACCGGCGTTGCTCACCGCGCTGACCGCGCAGGGCATCACCGAGCCGTTCCCGATCCAGTCGGCGACGCTGCCCGACTCGCTCGCCGGCCGCGACGTGCTCGGCCGGGGCCGCACCGGCTCCGGCAAGACCCTCGCCTTCGGGCTTCCGCTGCTCTCCCGCACCGCCGGCCGCAAGGCCCGCCCGGGTCGTCCGCTGGCCCTGGTGCTGGTGCCGACCCGCGAGCTGGCCCAGCAGGTCACCGCCGCGCTGGCCCCGTACGCCCGCGCTGTCGGGTTGCGCTGCGCCACCGTCGTCGGCGGGCTGTCGTTGCAGCGCCAGGCGGACGCGCTGCGTGCCGGCGCCGAGGTGGTCGTGGCGACCCCCGGCCGGCTGCACGACCTGATCAACCGCGGTGACGCCCGGCTCGACCAGGTCGAGATCACCGTGCTGGACGAGGCCGACCAGATGGCCGACATGGGCTTCCTGCCGCAGGTGACGAAGCTGCTGGAGCAGGTCGCGCCGCAGGGGCAGCGGATGCTCTTCTCCGCCACCCTGGACGGTGGCGTGGACCGGCTGGTCCGCCGCTTCCTGAGCAACCCGGTGACCCACTCGGTCGACCCGGGCACCGCCACGGTCACCGCGATGACCCACCACGTGCTGCACGTCGACGCGGTGGACAAGCCCGACGCGCTGACCCGGATCGCCGCCCGCGACGGCCGCACCATCCTGTTCATGGGCACCAAGCACCGCGCCGACCGGCTCGCCCGCCAGTTGCTCTCCAAGGGTGTACGCGCGGCCGCGCTGCACGGCGGCAAGTCCCAGCCGCAGCGCACCCGGATCCTGGAGCAGTTCCGCAACGGTCAGGTGACCGCCCTGGTCGCCACCGACGTGGCGGCCCGGGGCATCCACGTCGACGGCCTGGACATGGTGGTCAACGTGGACCCGCCGACCGAGGCGAAGGACTACCTGCACCGGGGTGGCCGTACCGCCCGGGCGGGCGAGTCCGGCACCGTGGTCACCCTGGTCCTGCCGGAGCAGCGTCGGGACGTGTCCCGTCTGATGGCCACCGCCGGCATCCGACCGCAGTCGGTCCAGGTGCGCCCGGGTGACGAGGCGCTGGTCCGGGTGACCGGTGCCCGTGAGCCGTCCGGCGTGCCGGTGACCATCGCCGCGCCGCCGGCGTCGCCCGGTCGGGTACGCGCCTCCGGTGGCTCGGCCACCGACGGTGGCGCCCGGCCGGCGCATCGCGCGTCGGGCCGGTCCCGCCGTCCGCGTCGGCCCCGTACCGTCTGATCTTCTGCGCACCGAGACCGACCCGTCCCGCTTCGGCTGGGCGGGTCGGTCTCGTCTGTCCGCGGCAACGATCCGATGGCCGGTCGGTCACGCCGCCCGCCTGAATATCTGAGTCGGCAATCAGCCCTGGCTCGGTCGGTTGGCCGACTGCGCCCCGCCCCGGCCTGGTCGAAGCTGGCCAACGGGGGAGGCCGGGCGGGGG
>NZ_WBKR01000263.1 GCF_008868155.1 Micromonospora sp. ALFpr18c | reverse complement strand
TGGTGGGTGCGCTGCGGGCTTGTTGTTCGGCGCGGAGAGCGGTGCGCAGCGCCCAGCAGGGGCCGTCCTGCCCACGGCACTGCAGGTTCGTGCAGGCGCCGTCGGGTCCGAGTTGGTGGGCGGCGGCGACGTCGACCGCGAGGGCCCACAGGAGCCGGTCAGTGACGTCGTCCGGGACGGCGGTGCGGTCGCTGGGGCGCCGGCTGCGGCCCTTGGGATGTGCGGGGTGTGCCATGGCGGGTGGCCCTTCGGTCGGCGGATCGCGGGCATGCGCGGTCGCCGCCCGACTCGCGTCGGAGCCCTCGGGAATGCTGGTGTCCGGACGACGGACGACGACCAGCATTGATCGACGCTCATCTCTCAATGAAGGTCAAGTCGTGTCGGGCGGGCAGGACCTTGCCCGCCCGACACGGCGGCGAGGGTTCGCAGCTCAGGTAGCTTGTTCGGGGTCGAGGCGTACGCGGGTGGGGTCGACGGTGGTGAGCAGGTGGTGGGAGACGCCGCGCCAGTAGCGGCCGTTGTTGCCGCCGAGCGGGACGAGGGAGACGCGGCCGGTGCCGGTGTCGCGCAGCACCACGTACAGCTCGTCGGGAGGCTGCTTCCAGCCCGCGCCGGCGGCGGTGACGAGGGTGCCCGGATGCAGCGGCGCCTCGTGGGCCATGGTCCACTCGCTGCCGGTGGTGGTGTCCGCTTTGGGGGCGGGCCGCAGGTAGGTGGGGTTGACCTTCACGGCTCGGCCGCCGTCGACGGGTTCGACGACGACGTTGACCGGCAGTAGCCGGGTGACGCGGTAGGTGACGCCCCGGGTGCTGGCGCTGGCCACCGCCGGGTCGATGATCACCCGATCGCCGACGGCGTAGGTGTGAGGGCTGCTCATGGCGGATGCGCTCCTTAATGGGTTCTCGGCGACCGTCGCCGAGGACGGGGGAAGCAGGGCTGGCGGATGAAAGCGGGGCACGGTGAGGACCTCGCGCCCGTTGACGGGCGCGAGGTCCTCTTGGTGTGTCCGTGAGCGGTCAGCGGCGGCGCAGGTCCCGCAGGCGGGTACCCGGCGGCGGTCCGGTGTGGCCGGTGGTGGCGATGGCGCCGTGGACCCCGGCTCCGGTTTGTTTGGCCTGGTACATGGCGGTGTCGGCCTGGTTAAGCAGGGTGCGCGGGCCGACGCCGAGGGCGGCGCTGGTGTGCCCGACGCTGGCGCGCACGGCCAGCGCGTGCTCGCCGAGGTCGACGGGGTGGCGGCCGACCGCCCGCCAGGCGGCGCGGGCGGCGGCGGCGACGTCGTCGGGGCCGCCGTCGACCAGCAGGGCGAACTCGTCGCCTGACAACCGCGCGGCGAGCCGCACCGGCCCCCGCAGGGCGGCCAGCCGCCGGCCGACCTCGGTGAGGACGTCGTTGCCGGCCTCGTGGCCGAGGGTGTCGTTGACGGCTTTGAAGCCGTCGAGGTCGAGCAGGACGAGCCCGAACGGGGCACCTGCGCGTGTGGCGCGGGTGAGGGCGGCGAGCAGTGCCCGCCGGTTGGGCAAACCGGTGGTGTCGTCGTGGTCGGCGGCGTAGCGGGCGCGGCTCAGCGCCTGCTGCTGGCGCCACAGCAGCGCTGCGGCGAGGGCGAGACCGGCGAGGACTCCACCGGCGGCGGTGACGATCGAGGTCAGGATGGGAGACACTTCGGGAGCTCCTTGTCTGTGAAGGAGCACCGGGGGCGGGCGTGGTTCCGGGAAGTTCGACGCCCGCCTCCGGGCTACCGGCAGGGTGGGGTCGTTCAGGCGGTGGTGTCGGCGAGAGCGAACGTCGCGGGCTTCTCGGCGGCCAGCACTGCCCGCCCGATCCCGACGAGCTTCACGGCGGCGTTGTGGACCGCACCCGCGCTGGCCTTCTTCGCGCCGGTTCCCTCGTTGGCCCGGTCGACCAGCTTGCACAGCTCGCTGACCTTGTACTGCTGGCCGGGGTTGGCCTCAAGGATGTCGAGGATCGCGCCACGCAGGGTGCCCGACGTCCGCCGGGTAGAGGGCTGTGCCGCCTCGCCCGCCGCCTCCGTGACCGGCGGTGCGGCGGGTACTTCCGTGGCGGGGTCGCCCGTGGTGCTGTCGGTGGCCGTGCCGACAGGGGGACAGTCCGGTGTGGCCGGTCCGGCGTCCGCTTCGTTCGCTGCGGGCGTCGTTCCGGTGGCCGGGTCGGTGTCGTCGGTCGCGACCGGCACCTCGGGTTCGGCAGTCGAGCGGTCGTCATCGTCGCCGTCGTGGGTTTCGGTGTCCTCGGCTTCAGCGGCCTCGTCGGGTGCCGCCTCGACACCACCAGGAGCCGGCGATGTCGACTCCTGTATGGCGTCCGGCTCCCCTTCGGCGGGAACCTCGGCGGCTGGCCGCTGGTCGTGGTCCTGCCCGGCGGCCTCTTCGCTGTCCTGCGTGTCGTCGCCGCGCGGCCCGTGTTCGGCGGCGGTGCCGGGTGTGTCGGTGGCGCGGGCGGCGGGCTCCGGTGCGGGCTGGCCGTGCTCGCCCTGTTCGGCGTGCGCGCGGCCGGTGTCGGTCAGCCGCCACAGGCTGCGTCCGGTGTCGCTTCGGGTGGGCTCGGCCAGTCCCCCGGTTTCCAGGGCGCGCAGTTTCGGGGTGGTGGTGGAGTAGCCGAGGCCGGCTTCGGTGGCGATGGCGGCAGCGGTGGCCTCGCCGAGCCGGTGCAGCGCGGCGAGGACCTTCGCGACGCTGGGCGCCGGCTGCGCCGTTGCGGCCGTATCGGTGGTCGTGTTGGTTGGGGTGCTGGTCATGGGCGCATGGCCCCCTTTCTCCTGCCGTCGGCAGGGGTCGGTGAGTGAGGCGCGTGCACTGATGCACGCTTCGGTTCGGGTATTGATCAAGTCGTCTGCCCGGAGTGCGGGACTGCGGCGACGCGCACGAGTGCCGCCCGGCGATCGCTCGCCGGGCGACATCGGGGATCGGGGTCAGTGCGCGGCGCGGTAGGCGTCGCGCACCGCGGCGGGGATGACGCCCCCGGTTCGTGGTTGGGGCAGGTTCAGCTCCTGCCAGTTCGTGGTCCACCACCAGGTGCGGATCTCCTGGCTCTGGGTGCGGCCGGTCGTGGTGCCGTGCTGCCGCCGTGGTGCCCGGGGCTGTTTCGGCAGGCGCCGTCCGGCGGTGATGAACGGGCCGAAGGCCGCGGCCATCCGGTCGAAGTTGTCGGCGGACAGGTCGATCTCGTAGGTGACGCCGTTGAAGGCGAACTGGTAGGTGGCGACGTCGTCGGTGGAGCCGTCGAGGTCGTCGACGAGGATCGCGGTGGTCTTGGTGGCCACGAGGGGCCACCTCCTTTCTCTCGGGGTCGGTTACTGGGCGGGTTGGTGGGTGCCGAGGCCGAGTTGGTGGCCGATGGCGGGTCCGCGGTGCACGGCGGCGACGGCGGCGGGCAGGTGCCGGCGTTGCCAGCCGTGCAGGGCGGCGGTGAGGTCGGCGGCGTACTTGCGGTGCTGGGTGAGAGCGGCGGTGAGGCCGGCGGCTTGTTCGATGCCGTTGTTGGCGCCGCGGGCGGTGTGGGGGCGGACGGGGGCGAGGGCGTCGCCGAGCAGGACGGCGTAACCGGCGCCGACGGGCCAGACCATGCGCTCCGGTGGGGTGATGTCGAGGACTGGCACCGCCATGCGGGTGGTGGTGGCGTGGACGACGGCGGCGTGGTCTGCCGGGAGGAGGTGGTCGGCGTGGGTGTCGACGTGGGTGCGGGCGGCGGAGCTGACGTGTCGGGGTAGGGCGAAGACCCGGCGGGTGGGGTCGGCGCCGAACCGCTGCGCGTACTCGCCGCTGGTGCAGTTGAGGTAGAAGGTCCAGTCGCAGCCGCCGGGTACCGGGGCGAGGTTGAACTGCGCACCGGGGCAGGGCTGCAGCCGCAGGAAATCCCGCAGCCCGGGCTGGGGGGTGATGTCGGCGATGCCGCGGTGGGCGACGTAACCGGCGTACCGCAGGGTCCGATCAGGGTCGAGGAGGCGGCGGCCGGTGGAGGACCGGCCGTCGGCGAACACGACCAGGTCGGCGGGTGCGGTGTGGCCGTCGCGGAACCGCAGCACCGGCTGGCCGGCCTGCTCGGCCAGGGCGGTGACCTTCATGCCGGAGTGCAGGACACCGGTGGGCAGCCGGCGGGTAAGCGCCTGGTGCAGCAGCGTCCAGGTGGTGTTGCGGCCCGGGTAGGTACGCTGGATCGTCTCGGCGGGGTGGCGGTCGCGGATGGTCATCTGGACGATGGCCTCGGAGTCGTGGGCGACGAACTCGTGCTGGCCGATGTCGAGGCGGTCGAGCACGTCGAGGGCGGGGTGTTCCAGACCGATGAGGCCGCCGCCCAGGGGCGCGGACGCCGGTGCCGCCTCAAAGACGGTGACGTCGTCGAATCCGGCGTGCAGCAACAGCAACGCGGTGACCGGGCCGGTGATACTGCCGCCGACGACGGCGACGCGGGGCCTGCTGGTGGATGTCATGGGGGGTTCCCTTCTGCGGGGTGGGAACCCGGGCACGGCCGTGCCCGGGTGTGCGCGAGTGCGCGGGTGGCCGGGCATCGGCCAGGTCGTGCCAGTGCGAAAGCGCGTCAGCGGCGGTGGGCCGTGGACGCGCTGATCAGCCCGCCGTGGTGCGGCGGGCGGTTGGAGGTTCGGAAGACGCTGAGCCGGGGCTGGGTCCGCTGGTGGGTGAGGGTGCGGCCTTGGCGGGTTACCGGCCGGGCGTGGTGAACGGCGGCGGCACGGGAAGGATCCGCCGCGCCCGCTGCAGCACCTCGTCGGCGACCGGGACCAGCGGCGTCACGTCGGGTGAGGTGGTCGGGGTAGTGCGCTGCCAGCCGTGACCGGGGCTGCTGGCGATGATCGTCCAGGTGAACAGAGGGGTGAGGACCTCGGCGACCGCCGTGCTCTGCTTGGCGTAGCTGTCGCGGTAGACCCGGACCCGCAGGACGTACCCGTCGGTGTGGTGCACCCGGGTCAGCTCGTAGCTGCCAGGGCCGCCTAGTGGAACACCTGGTCGACGATCACCGCGACCGGTCCTTCGGGTCGGCGGCGCGGGAGGTCGCCTCGGAGGCGACGAGGGTCCAGGGCCACTGGTAGGCGCCGATGGCGTAGCAGCGGTTGGCGTCCGGGGTGACCCGGTCGTCCTCGACCCAGCGACTGTCCAGGCCGTCGTCGTTCTCCCACTCGACGGCGACCTCGTCGCCGTCGAACCGCAGCCGGGGGTGCTCCCCGGGCATGTCGCCGGGGTAGAGGGCGTCGAGGTGGGCGGCCATTCGCTGCACCGAGAACCGGGGGAAGCGGCACAGCAGCCCGGTGCGGGTGAGGGTGGTGTAGCCGGGGGCGACCATGGCGCGGTAGGTGCCGCCGCCGACCACGTCGCAGGTCACGGCTGCCGGGGTCCAGGTGGACAGCGGTGGGGTGATGTCGCCGCGGTGGCGGGAGATGCGGTAGCGGTCGTTGGTGTCGTCGCGGGCCGGGTCCGGGTGCAGTCCGAACCAGTGCAGCCCGTGGTGGCGGGCGTAGCGGAGCAGGTCGAGCAGGTCCCGCCGGCCGTCACGGTGGTCGGTGTGCAGGGGCAGGAATCCGTGTCCGTCGTCGGCGGGGATCGGGTTGCCGGTGGCGCCGGTGGCGGTGTGGGTCCAGGTTTCGGCGAGGGCCCGGTGGTGGGCGCCGTTGGCGTCGTACCAGCGGGGGACGCCGTTGGAGGAAAACCAGTCACCGTCGGCGTCGTGGGACCAGATGAGCGCGGCCTGGTCCGGGACAACGGCCCGGTACTGCTGCCGGGTCCTCAGATACGCACGGGTGGCGGCGGCATGTTCGGCGAGGGGCAGGACCTCGTCGACGCGGAACCACAGTCGGTCGGACATGGCGAAGGAACCTTCTGATGGGGGAAGAGGGAAAGGTCGGCCGTTCGCTGGCCGGGCTTGCGGGGTGCCCCAGCCCGGGGCGCCGGGCCCGTGCGCGGGCGGCAGCGTGCTCACACCCGCCGCGGCGACGTACGGCGTCGGACCCGGAAATCCGGATCGAGCGCGAGTGCCAGGTGGAGCTGAGGTTCGGGTGGCGGTGTCGGCGAGTACCCCGACAGGCGGTGACCTGCCATGGCGGTCTCGCCGCGCTGGTCGGGTTAGGGGTGTGCGTCGCAGGCCGGCGGGGCTCATGTGTGCGGCTGGTAGAGCTCGCTGTCTGCTGCCAGGGCCGGCGCGGCGCGGTTGGGAAGGGGGTGGAGCCGGCCGGGCCGCCGCCGATCCCCAGGGAAGAGGGAGATGGGTGGCGGTGCCCGACCGGTTCCGGATCCGGTGGTGCTACAGGGCGACGGCGAGCAGCCGCTGGTCGGTCGCGACGGTGTCGAGGTACCGCATCGCCTGCTCGAGGTAGGTCACCCGGTGGGTGAGGGCGTCGCTCGCGGGTGCGAGCTTGTGCCCGTCCGGCGTGAGCAGGGCGTCGCCGCACACGGCGGTGGTGGCGCTGTAGTGCTGGTAGGCCATCGGGCCTGCCTGGAACATCTCCAGCTCCCCCACGGCGAGGTGGGCGGCGCCGTAGCTGGCCGCGTTGTGCATCCGCATCGCGTTGACGCGGGCCTGGTTGTGGAAGTCCGCCTCGGCCCGCTCGCGCGGGTAGCGGGCGGGGTCCGCCAGGTGGCGGGCCAGCAGGGTCGGCCATGGGGTGGCCGGCCGGGTGCCGTGCACGACCTGCTGCCACAGTTGGTGGCGGATGCCGGCGCCGACGCCGGCGGCGTGGCGCATGGCGGCCAGGTCGAGCAGCTTGATCGGTCCGCCGGCGCAGTACACCGGACGTCCCTTCCGCGGTGCGACCAGGTCGCGCCGCTGCCACAGCCACATGTCCGGGATGGCCCAGAACCGGGGCTGCAGGGTGCCGGACACGCCGAAGTGCCGGTCGAGCTGGGTGGCGGTCAGGGCCTGCGACGGCAGGCCGTCGGGCAGGCAGACGATCATGGTGTTGATCGTCGCGGTCGGCGTGACCACCGGGCTGGTGGGCGCCGTGGTGCTGGCGGTGGTGGCCGCGG
>NZ_WBKR01000262.1 GCF_008868155.1 Micromonospora sp. ALFpr18c | reverse complement strand
CGACGGCCGCGCTGGCCGGCGACGACCTCGACGGCTACCTGCTGCCACTGCCGCCGCACCGGCGGCCCACCGGGGCCACCCTCACCGACGTGCTGGCCCCCGAGGAACAGGACGCCGTGCCCGCCGCGCGAATCACCGAGGTACTCACCTCGGTGGCGCTTGCCGACGTGACCACGCCCGACGCCGCGCCGGTCACCATCGGCGTGGACGGCCGGTACGCCCAGGGCATCGCCGCCGGACGGTTCGCCAAGGCCTCCTGCGAGTACATCGGCGCGACCGCCCGGGCCACCCGCCGCGCCGCCCGCGTCACCGAGTGCGAGCGGCTGCTGATCATCATCGACGCCGACCTCGACGCGGTGGACCGCGACCGGGCGTCCGTCGAGGCGCTGCTGGCCGCGGTGGATGCGGCCGCCACGCACCTGCCGGCACCCGCACCGGTCCACACGGCGCTGCGCGAGCTGGACCGGGCCGTCGCGACGCTGGGCGCCCGGCAGGAGGCCAGCGCGGCCGCCGCCGCCCGCCTCGACCAGGCCCTGGCCGAGCGGGCCGCCGCCGCGGCCGCGCTGCGGCGGAGCACGGCGGAGCGGTCACTGCCGGTCGATCGGCTCGACGACACCGCCGAAGCGGTGAGCCGCTTCGAGAAGCGAGGGGTACGCCTGGAGGGCGCGCGGACAGTCGCCGCGCGCGCCGCTGAGCAGGAGGAGCAGGCCCGGCAACGGTGCGACGAGGCAGTCGACCGGTTCACCGCCGCACAGGACACGGCGCGTGCGGCCTTCTCTCGGCACCAGGAGAAGGCGGAGGCGTACCGGACGTTGTGCGCCAGCGTGGGCGCCGACGCGGAACGGGTGCTGGCCGACGTGGCCCGGACCGCCGACGCGATCATCGAGGCGGAGCAGACAGTCGAGCGGGACCGTACCGCACTCGGCACCGCCCGGGAGCGGCGTGCCGCCGCGCTGACCCGGGTTGAGCTGGGCGAGCAGGCCCTGGTCGCCGCCGTCGCCGAGGCGCAGCACGACGCCCAGCGGCTGCGCCCGTACGCCCAGCCGGACCTGCTGGGCCTGCTGCGCTGCCCCACCGACCTGCGCTGGCCGGCACAGAACCCGGACGACGAGCTACATCCGCAGGTGGCGGCCCTGCACGAGGCGATTCTCGCCGCCACTCGGGAGCTCAGCCCCACCGAGACGTCGCTGAAGCAGAGCGCCACCCGGCTCACTACCGCGCTTACCGAGCTCCAGGCGCAACTTCCCGCCGCCGGCCTCGACCACCGACCCGAGTGGGACACCGACGACGGGGTGATCGTGGTCCGGGTCGCAGACGAGCAGGGCCTCACTCCCGTCGCCCACTTCGCCGAGCGGATCGCCCGCGAGCGCCGCGACCAGGAGCAATTGCTCACCGACTCCGAGCAGCGGGTGCTGGAGGACGCCCTGCTCGGGCAACTCGCCCGGCAGATCCACCACCGCACCATCGAGGCCCGCGACCTGGTGGCCGCGATGGACGGCCAGATGCGGGCCCGCCGGATGTCTTCGGGGCTCACCGTGGGCGTCGGCTGGCGGCTCGCCGACGACCTCGACGCTGAGCAACGCGAAGTCTGCAAACTGCTCGAACGCGACCCGGCCCGGCTCGGTCCGGCCCAGCTCACCGCCATGCGCCGGCACTTCGCCGCCCGGATCAAGACGGCGCGGGCCGCCGCGCCCGAACGGCCCTACCGGGAACTGCTCGGCGACGTCCTCGACTACCGGCAGTGGCGGACGTTCGCGTTCACCCTGCACCGGCCCGGCGGCGGCGCGGAGGCGCTGACCCGGGCCCGACACAGCCAGCTCTCCGGCGGCGAACAGTCGGTCTCGCTGCACCTGCCGCTGTTCGCCGCCGCCAACGCGCTCTTCGGATCGGCCCGACCTGACGCACCGCGGCTGCTCGGCCTCGACGAGGCGTTCGCCGGCGTGGACGACACCGGCCGGGGTGAGCTGATGGCCTTGGCGAAACAGTTCGACCTGGACCTGTTCATGACCGGCTACGACCTCTGGGCCACCCACCCGGCGGTCAGCGGCGCCGCACACTACGACCTGTCGCACTCCGCCGTGGAACACGCCGTGTCGACCGTGTTGCTGGTCTGGGACGGCACGACCAACATCGCCGACTTCGACGGAACCCTGGCCCGTGCGCTGGGCTCCCCGGAGACCCGCCGCGCCCTCGGTGTTCGCGACGAACCCGAGCGGGCCGGCGTGCTGCTCGACCTCACCGAATGACCGACGGGCACGGCGAACGGCCGTCGGATCGGGCCGCCGCACACCCGTCGCTGGTGCCGGCCGAGCGGGATCGGCCGGGCGGTCCGGCGGATCTCGTCGAGCAGCCCGGCTGGCGGAGATTGCTGGTGGCCGCCCGGCGCAGCCTGGAACGCAGCGGTGGCCGGCTCGACACCACCGTGACGCTTTCCACCCCCACCGGCGACGAACGTCTCGTGATCATCGGCATCACCGGCACCCACCGCTCCGCCGCAGCGGCACGCCTCAGCATCCGACTGAGCGACCTGGACGAGCACCTACGCGCCGCGCACGGAATCGGCCTGATCGACGTGCTCACCACGACGGCCCCGCTGCGCAACCGACCGTCCGACCTCAAACGCGAGGCGGTGGCCCGCGACGCCGTCCTCGCCGCGGCCCATGAGGGTCGGCACGCCGGCACCGCCTGGTACGCCGAGTGGCTCGACGGGCTGCGCCGCGACGGCACCCTGACCCGCATCGTCCGCGCCGGACTGCCGTTCGAGGATGTGGTCCGCGTCCTGGACGCGCTGCCCGCGGCCGACGAACCGATTCCGGTCTTCGCCGACCGGGTGCTGGACGACACAAAGGCCCTCACCGACGGGCCGCTGCGCGGGCTCGTCCTCCGTGCCGTCGCCATCTGGCAGCATGCGGCGCTCCCGGTCGACGGCGAGCGGGAACGGGCGTTGTGGGAATCGGTTGGTCTGGTCCCGGACGACCTCGCCAGCCAGGTGCTGGTGCTCAACGTACGGGCCACCGGCGGGCTGGTCGGGCGGTGGCTGACGGAGGCCGCGCAGGCGGGTGTGCCGATGCGGGTGACCCTGCACCAACTGCGCCTGGCACCGCTCACACTGGACTGCGACGAGGTGTACGTCTGCGAGAACCCCGCGGTGCTGCGCGCGGCCACCACAACGCTCGGTGCCCAGGCCCCACCGCTGATCTGCACCGAAGGAGTGCCGTCGGTCGCCGTCCACACACTGCTCGGCGCCGCTCACGGAGCGGCGATCCGGTGGCGCAACGACTTCGACTGGACCGGCGTACGACTGACTGCGGCGGCTCTCCAGCGGTATCGGGGCGCGGTGCCGTGGCGGATGACCGCGGCTGACTACCTGCCGAGGGCGGGCACCGGCACGGCACTGATCGGTACGCCCACCCGGACACCGTGGGACGAGCCGCTGGGCGAGTCGATGCGGCGGACCGGCCGCGCGGTGATGGAGGAACGGCTGCTCGACCTGCTGATCGCCGACCTGCGCGTGACCGGAGCCGGGTAACGGCTGGCAGGAGTTGAGCAACCTGCTGGATGCCGTAGGTCGAACGCCGCAGGCCCGCGTATCGAACACGGATGTAGCCGCAGATCGAAAGAGCGCCTCCTCGCAGATCGAACGTGCGCTGGTTGAGTAGACAGGTCATCGACGAGGTACGACTCGCTCCGGAACCACTGCTGGCCATCAAGGCAGCCGTCGGTGAGGACCCGCGTCCGAATGACAGTGAAGCCAAGCATGCTTGGCCTAGCGTAGTAGGCTGACAGGTATGAGCCGGTTCTCCGAGGACGAACTGCACGCGGTTGTCTCCCGGTACGAGGCGACGCGGGCGGCTGCGTTGACCGAGCGGGACGAGCAGCTACGGGCGTTTCACGCGGCCGGCTGGCGGCCGGTGGATCTGCAGCGGGTAACCGGATACAGCCGAGAGACCATCCGTCAGGCGCTCCGACCAGAGGTTCGACGGGCAACCAACCTCAACCGGCGCCGAACATCACCCCAGCCGCCGGCGGACTACCGGCCCTACGGTGACCGGAAGCCCTACGTGGTGGCCGAAACCCTGGCCGCACTGCACGGCCCGACCGAGGGCACGGTGACGCTTCCGCGTCACCTCGACTGGTCCGGGCACGCCGAATACCACCTTGAACGGCCCGCCCGCCTGGCCAGCATGTACAAGGTGGTCCTCACCGAGGCCAGCACCGTCGAGGATCTGCACACCTGGCTCGACGCCGATCTCCTCCGGCGGCTCTGGCCCACCCTGTGGCTGCCATCCCAACTCCGCCGACGCTGGGAGGACGCCTTCCCCGAACTCGCCGCGACCCGCAGCAACGCGGCGTAGTGGTGGACCCCTTCCACGAACGCCTCGCCCGCACCGGCCTCGCGGCGGCCGATCGATACGGCTTCGCGCTGGCTGGCGGCTACGCGGTCCAGGCAGCCGGGCTTGTCGAGCGGCCCAGCGAGGACGTCGACCTGTTCACCGCGTGGGACCGCCGCGACGAGTTCACCGCCGCGGTCGCCGCCGTCGTAAACGCCTACCGAGACGACGGCCTCACCGTCGAGACCGAGCGGCAGTACGACACCTTCGCCCGGCTCGCAGTCACCGATGGCGCGCGGGTTTCCAAGGTCGAACTCGGCGTGGACTGGCGTGCCAACGAACCGATCCTCATGGCGATCGGACCCGTACTCCACCCCGACGACGCGGTCGCCAACAAGATGAGCGCACTCTACGGACGAGCGTTCGCCCGGGACTTCATCGACATCGACGCCACGCTCCGATCCGGCCGCTACACCCGCGACGCCCTCCTCACCCTCGCCCAACGCGCCGACCGCGGCTTCGACCCGCGCATCTTCGCCGACGCCCTCGGACAAGCCGCCCGGCTCGACCCCGACGACTTCGCCCAGTACGGCGTCACCGGCCCAGCGCTGGACGATCTCCGAAGCCGGTTCGCCGAATGGCGCCGTGAACTGTTCCGCGAGGAGAAAGCCGTCAAGGATGACCCAGCTCTCGACTCGCGGGAGCAGTAGGCCGGCACACGAGGCAGGAAGCGGAAGCCCGCAGGTCATCAGCCGGCGAACACCGGCGGCGCGCGGGCTGTCGCCGGTCAGGCAGGCGGGGGCGGCGGTGTGGCCGCCACGAGCAAGGTGAGTTCCCGGACGAGGTCGTCCAATGACTGACCGGTCTGGGCGCGGACCAGGCCGAGAGCGAGGTCGGCAAGCAAATAGAAGCCAAGGGTGCGGGCCTGTTCGGTGTCGAACGAGGCCAGCAGCGCCTCCGCACCGGCGAGATCACCGCGGTCGCGAGCGGCGATGACCCCGGCGGCGCGTTGCACGAGGTCGGCGGCGACCGGAACCGGACCGGTCACGCCGGTCAGAGCTTCGGGCTCGTGGCGCGGGCGGCGTCGAAGCGGGCGGTCACGTCGGCCCAGTCGACGAGGTTCCACAGCCGGTCGACGTAGTCCGGGCGTACGTTGCGGTACTGCAGGTAGTAGGCGTGCTCCCACGCGTCGAGTCTCTATGTGACTTCGGTTGATCTTGATGGGCCGGGTCGATTGGCCGGCGCGATGGGTTCGTGTCGGCGGGGAACGTGCTGGTTCAGGCTGCGGCGCGGACGGCTACTGCCGGTCGGCTGAAGGTTTTGCGGTCGCGGATCAGGGCCCAGAGGACATCGACACGTCGTCGTGCGAGGGCGAGTACGGCTTGGCGGTGGTTCTTTCCTTCGGCGCGTTTCTTATCGTAGTAGGCACGCGACGTGGGGCATTCTCGGGCGGCGGTGAAGGCGGCCATCCACAGGATGTGCCGCAGTCTCCGGTGATACAGATCTTGAATGGTTAGGTTGAGTCGGGTTCGAGGGTCAGGCCGGTGTGGGCGAGGAAGCTGTCGAGCAGGTCGGCCCGGTACTGGATGCGTTTGAGTCGGTTCTTGACGATCGCCTGGAGATGATCGACGCCGCGGGCGGCGAGGTTGCCGATGCTGCGTTTGAGGTGTGACCACACCTGCTCGGTGGGGTTGAGGTCGGGGGTGTAGGCCGGCAGACGAATCACGTGTAGCCAGTCCCGGCCGTTGATCATCTGCCGCATCGCGGCGCTGATGTGGGTATTGAGGTTGTCCCAGACGAGCACGATCGGACCGCCGAGCTGCTGGTGGGCTGCGTCGAGCAGGGCGATGTCATCGGCTTCGGCGAAGCTGCGTCGTTCGTTCTTGCGGCCGCGGTGGGTGATCGTTCGGTAGATCAACCGGCTGCGTCGGCCCGGTTTCACGCAGACCAGCCTCGCGATCGAGACCCGGCCAGAACCCTTACCTGACACCGGAATCACCGGAGTTTCGCCGCGTCGGCCCCAGGTGCGGGCCTTCGGTGGGCGCAGCGTCTGACCGGCCTCGTCCTCGAAGCGGATCCACGCGTCGCGCTGCGCCGCTACCGTTTTCCCGCCGGCCACACCTCCCGCCGCCACGTCGCGACCGCCTCCTCGTCACGCTCGACGGGCCGGTGCGACGGAACCTGCACCGACCAGCCGATGCGATGCAGCAAATACGAGGTGCCGCGCAGCGTGTACCGGGTGCGGAACATCCGAGCGATCAGATCCGACACCCGCGCCAGGGTCCACCGCTGGTCCTCGCCGAACCCGTGCGCGGCTGGCCCCTCATCCAGGGCATCGGCCAGGCGCCGCAGCCGGCCGGCGTCCAGGCGGCAGCGGGAACCACTCGGCCCTTTCGACGCCAACCCGGCCTCACCTTCGGCACGCCACCGCTTCCGCCAGCCGTACACCGCTGTCTGCGACACCCGCAACCGCCGGGCGACCTCCGCAACCGGCACGTCCTGCGCGGGACCACCCGGCCGCCTGCCGCCGCACCGCCTCACGCTTCACCCGCCCTCGCTCGGACAGCCCACCTCCGTCGGGATACCTCATCCCTCCGGCCTACGCCCCCGACCCGCGAAGATCACCCCGACCCACAGTGGACAAACCTGACCTTTTGCTCCCGGATCTCCGTCACCGTCGCTGTGGTGGCGCAAGATCTGTAGCAG
>NZ_WBKR01000261.1 GCF_008868155.1 Micromonospora sp. ALFpr18c | reverse complement strand
AGCCAGCCACCATTCCACCGCCCGAGTGCGGCCGGTCACAGCCCACAACCCCCACCACCGGACAAACCACCCACCCCGACGCGACCGGCCACGACCCCACATCGGGCAATCACCGGGTGATCCACTCGGCTTCGGCGAAAACGGGGTATCCGGGACGGGGTGACACCCCAGGTTCCAGGAAATCGCGTCGATCACCCGACCGGACACCGGCACCGGGCGGGACGCCCTCGGAACGTCCTCGGCGACACCGGGTCCGCCGGGCGTTACCCTGACACCATGCAGGCCGTCTCCCCCACCGCGACCGGCGTGGCCTTCCTGGCCCGCCCGGGTCGCCCCGCCGTGGTGGCGCGGACGCTCGCCGAACTGGCCGGCCCCACCCGGGGGGTGGTGGAACTGCCGGTGCGGTTGATGTGGAACACCGAACGCGCCTTCGACCTCGGCGACCCCGACCAGTTGCTGTGGATGTACGAGAACGTGCTGCGGGAAACCACCCGCGCCGAGGACCTGCGCGTTCTCATCAACGGGCGGACGCTGCGGCGGGTGTGGCGGTTGTTGAACCTGCCCCGAGGCGTACGCCTGGCGTGGGAGAGCCGGCACCGCGGCCTGCGGGCGGCGTGATCGCGCCGCACCTGCACGAGTTCTACCGGGAGGTGGCCCGGGTGGCGCTGGCCGCCGCCGGCCCGTACCGGTTCGTGTTGGGTGGCGGGGTGGCCTGGGCCGCACACGGTCTCGTCGCCCGCCCGACGGAGGATGTGGACCTCTTCGCCGACGTGGAGGGTGCCGCCGCGGCCGCCTCCGCCGGAGTGCGGGTCGCGTTGGAGCGCGCCGGGTTCACCGTGACCGACGCCGACCCGGACAGCGACCTCGCCGAGCTGTTCGACGGGTACGACCGGGACATGAAGGACTTCGTGGTGAGCCGGGACGGGCGCCAGATCCGGCTGAGCCTGGCTCGGCTGGACCGGCAGCAGAGCCCGGTGGTGATGGACCTCGGGCCGGTGATGGACGTCCGCGACCTGGTGGCCAACAAGATCGCGGCGTTGGTCAACCGGCGGGAGGTCCGCGACTTCATCGACGTGGCGGCGGCGCTGGAGCACTACGACGTGACCGAGCTGCTGGTGCTGGCCCGGCAGGTCGACCCCGTGCTGGATCCGGACGACGTGCGAGCCGCCGGCCGTTACCTGGACCGCCTGTCCGACAAGCGTTTCGGCCGGTACGGCCTGAGCGCCGACGACGTCGCCCGGGTGCGGCAGCGCTTCACCACCTGGCCACGCTGACTCCGCCGGCTGGCCGGGGCGATCTTTTGGGGTGTCGGTGCCGAACCGCTGCAACGGTCGGGGCTGGCGTGGCGGGAGTGACAACCGCTGGTTATGGTGCGCGAGGCGCTCACGAGGCGCGTTCACCCCCACGGAAAGGCACGTCATGACCTCTCCCTCCGGCCCGTCGCGCCGCCAGGTGCTCGCCGTCGCGGCCGCGGCGGCGACCGCCCCGCTGATCGCCGCCGCCCCCGCGCAGGCGGCGCGCCCGGCCCGGCCGCGCACCTGGGACCTCACCCTCCTGGGCACGTCGGACACGCACGGCAACGTCTACAACTGGGACTACTACCGCGACGCCGAGTACGACGACAGCAAGCACAACGACATCGGCGTCGCGAAGCTGGCCACTCTGATCAACCAGATCCGCGCCGAGCGGCGCGGCAAGGCGACGCTGGTGCTCGATGCCGGCGACACCATCCAGGGCACGCCCCTGGCCACGTTCTACGCCAAGCAGGAGCCGATCACGGCCACCGGCGAGAAGCACCCGATGGCCCGGGCCATGAACGTCATCGACTACGACGCGGTGACGCTGGGCAACCACGAGTTCAACTACGGCCTACCGCTGCTGGACCTGTGGATCCGCCAGCTCGGTTTCCCGGCCCTCGCCGCGAACGCGATCAACGCGAAGACCGGCAAGCCGGCCTTCCTGCCGTACGTCATCAAGAAGGTCTCCCTCGGCTTCGCCGCGCCGACCCTGCGGGTCGGCATCCTCGGCCTCACCAACCCCGGCGTGGCCATCTGGGACAGGGGCAACGTCGAGGGCCGGCTGCGCTTCGACGACATGGTCGCGACCGCCGCGAAGTGGGTGCCGATCATGCGCGCCCGTGGGGCTGACGTCGTGCTGATCTCCGCGCACGGCGGCGACAGCGGCACCTCCAGCTACGGCCCGGAGCTGCCGAACGAGAACCCGGTGGCGCTGATCGCCCAGCAGGTGCCGGGGATCGACGCGATCCTCTTCGGGCACGCCCACAACGAGGTGGTCGAGCGGTTCGTCACCAACGAGCGGACCGGCGCGCAGGTGCTGCTCTCCGAGCCGTCGAAGTGGGGCCAGCGGCTCACCCGGATGGACTTCACGCTCGCCCGCGAGCACGGCCGCTGGACGATCACCAAGAAGGCCGCCAGCATGCTGAACACCAACACGGTGGTCGAGGACCCGAAGGTGCTCGCCGCCGTACGGGCTCAGCACCAGAAGACGATCGCGTACGTCAACCAGGTGGTCGCGCAGGCCACCGTGGAGATGTCCACCGTCGAGTCCCGATACAAGGACACGCCGATCCTGGACTTCATCAACCACGTCCAGGCCGAGACCGTCACCAAGGCGCTGGCCGGCACGCAGTACGCCGCTCTGCCGGTGCTGTCGCAGGCGTCCCCGTTCAGCCGCACCGCGGTCTTCCCCGCCGGGGACGTGAAGATCCGCGACGTGGCAGGGCTGTACGTCTACGACAACACGCTTGAGGCGGTCGTGCTCAGCGGCGCCGAGGTGCGCGCCTACCTGGAGTACTCGGCGAAGTACTTCCGGACCTTCGCCCCCGGTGCCCCGGTCGACCCGGAACAGATCAGCGACTCGCCGGCGGTGCCGGACTACAACTACGACGTGATCTCCGGCCTGGACTACGACATCGACATCTCGAAGCCGGTGGGCCAGCGGATCACGCGGTTGGTGCTACCCGGCACCGACACCCCGGTCGCGGACAACGCGCAGTTCGTGGTCGCGGTGAACAACTACCGGCGCAGCGGCGGCGGCAACTTCCCCGGCATCGTGAAGACGCCGATCTACAACGAGCAGCAGGAGATCCGCCAGCTGCTCATCGACTGGGCGCAGGCCAAGGGGACCGTCGACCCGGCCGACTTCTTCCAGCCCAACTGGCGGCTGGTACGCGAGGGCGCGCCGGTTTTCTGACCGAAGCGGATCCCGGACGGGCCGTGGGTGGCGACACCCCCGGCCCGTTCGCGCGTTCTCAGCCCTGCACATTCCACCGGACCGGGTCCTCGGCCTTTCCCGGCTGGTCACGCCCGGGATCGGTCTCGGTGAGGGCGACCCGCTCGTCCGGGCGGACGGCGGGTGGCAACTCCCCGAACCGGACGTGGCGCAGAAACGCGTACTCGTCGTCGGTGAACGACTGCTCGGCCATCAGCACCTCCCGCTGCTCCCCCGCCATTGTCCGGCGAGCGGGTCACCGGGCGCCAGCGTCCGTCCGGGTCGCCGTCGCCCGCCCGACGTTCGGGTGCGGGCGGGCACACCGCGTAGGGCGTCCTAGGATCCTGGGTGAATGGAATGGGCCCGTCGGTCCAGCAGGGCGAGGGCCGCCCGGATCGGCCGGCGCTCCAGCATCTCGGCGAAGCTGGCGTGGCCCTGGCAGAACTGGACGAACATCCGCCACCCCGGCGGCGTCGCCAACAGGGCGTGGAACACCCCCGGGCGGCGGGTGAACACGTCGAGCAGCCGGAACCCCGCCCGCATCTCCGGCGTCAGCCGCTCGGCCACCGCCCGCTCGTACCCGGGCAGGTCACCGGCGGCGACCGCCGCACCGGCCAGCTCGCCGGACCGCAACGCGAAGCTGATGCCCTCCCGGCTCCACGGCTCCAGCAGCCCCGCCGCGTCCCCGGCCACCAGCACCCGGCCGGCACGCAACGGCGAATCCTCCTCGCGGCAGCGGGTCAGGTGACCGGAGTCGTGCTCGGTCGGCAACCCGGTCAACCCGAGCCGGTCGACGAACTCCCGCAGGTACTCCCGCGTCCCCTCCCCCGCACCCCGTGCGGCGATCACACCAACCGTGAGGCGATCGTTCTTGGGGAACACCCACCCGTAGGAGCCCGGCATCGCACCCCAGTCCAGCAGCAGCCGGCCCCGCCACCGCTCCTGCTCGGCGGGCGGCACCGGCACCTCCACCTCCAGGCCCAGATCCACCTGCCGGTACCGCACTCCGACGTGCCGGGCGGTCACCCCGGACGACCCGTCCGCGCCGATCACCGCGCGGGCTGTCAGCGTCGTACCGTCGGCCAGCCGCACGCGTACCTGCTCAGGGTCCTGTTCGATCGCGCGGACCGCGACCCGCTCCCGCATGTGCGCGCCGGCGGCGACAGCCGCCGCGCGCAGCCGGTCGTCGAACTCCTCGCGGCGCACCATGGTCACCACCGGGCTGTCGTGCCGGCGGGTGAACTCACGGCGGCCATCCCGGGTGAACGTCACCCGGTCCACCCGGTCGTGCGCCGGCACCTCGATCCGGTCCCGCACGGCGGCCAGCGAGGTGCCGATGAGACCACCACCGCAGGTCTTGTACCGCGGATGCGCGGCCCGTTCGACAACGAGGGTGCGAACGCCGGCGCGGGCGGCGGCGTGTGCCGCGGAGAGCCCAGCGGGGCCGGCGCCGACGACGATGAGATCCCAGATGATCACGGTTGCAGCCTAGGGCACCGCGCGAGGCGCGGACCGGGCACGGCACGCCACCTCGACCGCCCGATCGGGTGGGCATTTTCGCTCCACCAGCGGGTACCCGACGCAGCGCAAACGTCCGCGCGAGCGGACGACCAAAGGAGGAGATCATGCAGCAGGTGCAACTGTCGGAGGTCGAGCAACGGGTGTACCAGGCGGTCACCACCCTCGAGCAACGCGGACAGGTGCCGTACCCGGACCTGATCGGCGAGGAGGCCGGACTGAGCGAGGAACAGGTGCGCGCGCCGCTGCACCTGCTCACCGAGAAGGGCCTGCTGCACCGCGAGGACTCGCCGATGGCCGGCCTCGACTTCGGTCCCCGGTTCTGCGCCCGTCAGATGGCGTGACCCGCGACGGTTCGCACCCCGACGACCGGGGTAGCGACCAGAAATGGATGATCACCGGTCAGCGGGGGCCAGGATGAGCGCGGCGCAGACGCCGCAGACGCTCGACGCGGCGGAGAACCGCCGCCGCTGGCAGGCCGTGGGCGTCGGCCTGGTCGCCGCGTTCATGACGCTGCTCGACGTGAGCATCGTCAACGTCGCGGTGCCGTCCATCGACCGGGCGCTGCACGCGTCGCCGAGCGACCTGCAGTGGGTCCTCTCCGGGTACGCGCTCACCTTCGGCCTGGTGCTGGTACCCGCCGGCCGCTTCGGCGACGCCCGTGGCCGGCGCAACGCGTTCGTCTTCGGCATCGCCCTGTTCACGGCGACCAGCGCGCTCGCCGGCCTGGCCACCTCCCCGACGTGGCTGGTCGCCGCCCGGCTCTTGCAGGGCGCCGCGGCCGGCGTCGTCAACCCGCAGGTGATCGGGCTGATCCAGCAACTGTTCCGGGGGCCGGAACGAGCCCGCCCGTTCGGTCTGCTCGGGGCCACCATCGGTATCTCCACGGCCGTCGGTCCCCTGCTCGGTGGACTGCTCATCGCCATCGGCGGCGAGGAACACGGCTGGCGGTGGGTCTTCTTCGTCAACGTGCCGGTCGGCATCCTCGCGGTGATCCTCGGCTGGCGCTTGCTGCCGGGTCGCCCCGATGGGCAGCCGAGCCGGCGCCGGCTCGACCCCGTCGGCGTGCTGCTGCTCGGCGTGGGCGTGGTGCTCATCCTGCTGCCGCTGGTGCAGGAGCAGCAGTGGCGGACCCCGTGGAAGTGGGCGCTCATCCCGGCCGGCCTGGCGGTGCTCGTCGCGTTCGGGCTCTGGGAGCGGTCGTACGCACGCCACCACGAGCCCCTGTTCGACCTGAGGTTGTTCAGCTTCCAGTCATACACCCTGGGGTCGCTCATCGCGCTGATCTACTTCGGCGGCTTCACCGCGATCTTCTTCGTCTTCACCCTGTACCTGCAGAACGGCCTCGGCTACAGCGCGCTCGTCGCCGGCCTGGCCATCACCCCGTTCGCGCTCGGCTCGGCCGCCGCGTCCGCGCTGGGCGGCCGGATCGTCAACCGCTTCGGCCGGCCGCTGGTCGGCATCGGACTGCTCGCGGTGGTGATCGGCCTCGCCGCCACGGTGGTCGCGCTCCGCCTGGCGCCGCACGCGCCGGCACCCTGGGTCACCGCCGGTCCCCTGCTCATCGCCGGTATCGGCAGCGGACTGGTGATCGCTCCCAACCAGACGCTCACCCTCGCGCAGGTCCCCGTACAACAGGCGGGCAGCGGCGCGGGCATGCTCCAGACCGGTCAGCGGATCGGCGCCGCGGCGGGCATCGCCGCCGTCGGCTCGCTGTTCTTCTCCACCCTGACCGACAGCCACGGCGACTGGACCAGGGCCTTCGAGACGTCCCTCGTGCTGGCCACCGGCATCATCGCGCTCGCCCTGATCGCGGCGCTGATCGACATCGTCCACAAGAGCTGACGACCCCAGGGGTACGACGAAGGCCGGCACCCTGTGCGGGTGCCGGCCTTCGGTGTTGTTCTGGGGTCAGCTGTTCCAGTGCTGGCCGACCAGGTCGGTGGCCTGCTGTTCCCACTGGGCGTAGGCGTCCGGGTAGGCCGACACCTGCACGGTCTGCGCGGCGTCGGTCAGCGCCATGTCCTGCCAACCGTCGACCTGCGTGAGGCCCTTGAGGAACGCCGTCGTCGAGTAGGCCGGGTCGGTGATCTGCTCCGGCGTGCCCCAACCGGAGCTCGGGCGCTGCTGGAACAGGCCCAACGAGTCGTGGTCGTTGGCGTCACCCAGGTGACCCAGGGAGCCTGTCCGAATTTCTGTGTAACGCCCTATCCTGTCTAACTATCGGACATCGATGGGGATGCGGCCTGGGAAGAAGATGTCCAAGGCGTTGAGGGCCTGCTTCCAGCCGTGGACGCCGGCGCCTT
>NZ_WBKR01000260.1 GCF_008868155.1 Micromonospora sp. ALFpr18c | reverse complement strand
CCCACAAACCCCACCACCGGACAAACCACCCACCCCGACGCGACCGACCACGACCCCCGTCGGGCACTCACCGGGTGATCCACTCGGCTTCGGCGAAAACGGGGTATCCGGGACGGGGTGACACCCCGGTTTCCAGGAAATCGAGTCGATCACCAGCCAGGGCCGACGTCTCGCCGCACGCGAGCCGCCCAACGGACGCCAAACCCGACCCCGGGGCCTCTCCGACGGGACGGGCCACACTTCCCGTCGCCGCTGTGGATTGTGGCGGACGGAGGTCACTCCGCGAGGCGGGAGCGGACCTTCGCGGCGCAGGCGCCCAGGACCGTTTGCGCGTCGAGCCCCAGGCTCTCGATGGCCACCAGCGCGGTGAACGCCACGTCGGCCAGTTCCGCCGCCACGTCCTCGCGCGTGTGGGTGACGCCCTTACGTGGATTCTGGCCGAGCAGGCCGATCCAGGCGGCCGACGCCTCCCCCGCCTCCTCGGTCAGTTTGAGAATGCGGCAGGTCAGTTCCGTCTGCCCGGTGCCGTTCGCGGCGTCCAGCCAACGTCGCGAGGCCCGGGCCGCCTCCCAGATCGAGTCGTCCACGGCGACCAGTCAACCCGACCGCCCGGCCCGGCCTGACACTCGGGGCCTGCCTGACCGGTCGGTCAGCGCAGCCATTGACTCCGGTCGACGGCGGTTCTAGGTTCAGGGCGCTACCGGCCGGTAGGCAACCGTCCCGCCTGGTCGCCCCCGCGGCGACATCCGTCCGATGGGGAGCATCGATGCTGTCCACACCCTTTCGTACCCTCCGCCGCCTGGTCGCGGCCACCGCGACACTGACCCTGGCCGTCGGGCTGGTCGGTGCCGGGCCCGCCGCCGCCACCGACCGCGATCCCGGGGGCGGTCAGCCGCTGCCCGGGTACACCATCGAGAATCCGCCGCTGGCCCCGCTGGTCGTGGGCGGCAGGCCGACGACCGTACGCCAGGGTGTGTACCGCCACGCCGGGTACATCATCGAGGTCCCCACCCGGTGGAACGGTGACCTGGTGTTGTGGGCCCACGGCTATCGGGGCCAGGGCACGGTGCTGACGCCGGAGCAACCCGGGTTCGGGCTGCGCCAGCGTCTCCTGGAGCAGGGGTACGCGTGGGCGTCGTCGTCGTACGACCGCAACGGCTTCGACATCCGCTCCGGGGTGCTGGGCACGAAGGACCTCGCCGACCACTTCGGACGAGCGGTCCGCCGGCCACACCGCACCTTCATCGCCGGTGTGTCGATGGGCGGGTACGTCATCGGTCGTTCCCTGGAACAGTATCCCGGTTACTACGACGGGGCGCTGCCCATGTGCGGGGTGCTCGGTGACCAGACGCTGCTCGACTTCTACCTCGACTACAACCTGGTCGCGCAGGCCCTCGCCGAGGTGCCGGCGTATCCGACGCCGGCGGACTACCTGAGCACCGCGGTTCCCCGCATTCAGGTGGCGCTCGGCCTGGCCGGGCTGACGCCCACCGGGCCGGACACCACCACCGACCGGGGCAAGCAGTTGCGGGCGATCACGGTAAACCGTTCGGGCGGGCCTCGTCCCGGGGCGGACGCCGCGTTCGCGGTGTGGAAGGACTTCCTCTTCTCGATCAGCGTGACCAGTGGTGGTGACTCCCCCGCCCAGCGGCCCGGTCAGCTGTCCACGAATCTGTTCACCCGCTACGCCCCGAACAGCCCGGTCGACGTCAACGCCACGGTGCGGCGGGTCGCCCCGGAGAACGTCGTGCAGCGTCTCCTGCCGACGCTGACCGAGGTGCCGCGGATCGCCGGCCGTCCCAGCGCGCCGGTGCTCAGCCTGCACGGGCTCGGTGACCTGTTCGTGCCGTTCAGCATGGAGCAGGCGTACGCCACCGACGTGGCCCGGCACGGTCGCGGCCGGCTGGTGGTGCAGCGGGCCATCCGGGCCACGCAGCACTGCGAATTCACCCCGACCGAGGCGGGCGCCGCGTGGGACGACCTGGTGTCCTGGGTACGCACGGGACAGCGCCCGGCCGGTGACACCGTGACCGATCCGGCGGTGGTGGCCCGGCCCGACTACGGCTGCCGGTTCAGCGACCGGGCCGCGTACGCGGCCGGGGTCGGCACCCGCCGCCTCTACCCGGCCTGCTGAGGTAGGCGAGAAACAGGAACCGGCCGGCTCCCGTCGAAGGGAGCCGGCCGGCCTCGTGTGCGGGTGTCACCAGAGCTGCTGGACGATGTCTGCCGCCTGCTCCTCCCACTGCGCGTACGCGTAGGGGAAGGCGGAGACCTGCACGGTCTGCGCGGCGGCGGTCAGCGGCAGGTCCTGCCAGCCGCCCACGTTCTTCAGCGCGGAGAAGAACGCCGTGGCGGAGTACTCCGGGTCGGTGATCTGCTCGGGCGTGCCCCAACCGGACGACGGGCGCTGCTGGAACAGGCCCTGCGAGTCGTGGTCGTTGTACGCGCCGAGGTGGCCGAGGTTGTACAGCTTCGACTCCTGCAACGAGGTGGCGACGCCGATCACCGCGCCCCGATCACCGACGCCGGTCTTCTTGGCGGCGTCGACGATCGCCCGAGCGTTGTCCAGCTGCGCGTCGTCGAGCGGGATGCGCGACTGCGCGCCCTCGATGCCGTGCGGGATCAGCTGGTCACGGCTCGGCTTGCCGGCCGGCGGCTTGCCGGTGGCGGAGCCGGTGGTCAGGCCGGACTCGACGGGCTGGTCGTCCTGACGCGCCGTGGTGGTGGCCTCGCCGGTGGTGGCGGTGGCGTTGCCGGTGGCGAGGTCGATGGCGGCGACGGCGCCCTCGTGCGGTCCGGAGGTGACCGGAGCGGCGGCCGCGGTGGGCGCGAGCGCCAGGCCGCCGAGGGCAGCCACACCCACCATGCTCAGCGCGGTCTTGCGGTACGAGTCCTTAGCGATGGCGGGGAGCCATCGAGTGAAGTCGACCTTCACGATGGTTGCCCTTTCGATCGTGCGGAGCGCTCCGGGGTGAACACTCCTCGGGAGATGACCGCGGAAAAGGGTTTGGGCTCCGGCGGTACGGGGGACACAACCAGGTTCACGTGTCGGGCATTCCGGAAATGTGCCTGCGGTGGCACGTCGCGGTCCCGGCCGCGCCACGGAACCGGACGATCGCCGCAGCGCGGGTCAGCGGGTGCGTGGGCCGCCGAACCGGACGAGGACGTGCCAGAGTTGCTTGAGGTGCTGAAGGGTGTCCGCGACCGGGCCGCGATCCACCCAGCGCTGCGGCTCGGTGACCACCGACACCGCGCCCCGGCCGATCAGCGCCGCGTCCACCGGGTCGCCCGGTCGGGCGAACTCCCGGTGCAGGCGCGCCGCCAGCACCGGGATCTCGGGGCCTCGGAACTCCGCGTCGACCTGGTCGACCGCCAGCGTGAAGCCGGGGTGCCACCGCAGGGGGAAGCCGTAGCGCCTGGCGATCAGCTCCAGCGTCGCGCCCGTCGGGGTGCCGGCGAAGGACGGGTCGACCACCAGTTCCTCGACGTCCTGGGCGAGGTCGAGGGTGCCGTGGATCTGGGCCTCCACGTAGTCGTCCAGCGCCCGACCGACGGCGGGCGGCGTGGTCGGCGCGTTCAGCACCGTTCGCGCCAGGAAGGCGACGTCCGTCCCGGTACGTCCCAGACAGTCACCGGTGGCGGCGACGCCGGCCAGCAGCCCGGCGAGCACCGCCTCGAAGGCGTCGGCGGTGCCCACCACGCTCGGGCCGAGGTGGCTGTCACCGAGGCAGAACGTCGCGCGGGTCAGCACCTGCGGACGCAGCCGCAGGTGGCAGGAGCCGAAGCGCGGGCAGGCGCCGTCCAGGTGGTCGAGCAGGTTCAGACCGCCGTACGTGGGCCGTTCCGCCGGCGTCACCCCGGGCCGCTGGTACGCGCCGCCGAACATCAGCTGCTCCCAGCGGTCCCGGTCACCACCGGGGTACGCCATGAGCTTGCCGTTGGAGATGCCGGTGACGAACTGGCTGCGGTACACCCCGTCCTCGGCCAGAGCCGACGCGACGCTACGCCCGTCGGCGCACAACCGGTCGGGGTGGAAGTTGACGGTCAGTCGTCCACGCTGGACGGCGGCGGCGACCAGCTGCTCCGGCCGGTGGCCGACGTCGACGGTGGCGAGTTCCCGGGCGACGCCGGCGAGCGCGGCGGGACGCTCGATCACGGCCAATGACCGTACGTGCGCGAGGGCAGCCGTCTGCGCCGAGGTGAGCGCCGCGGCGTCGAGCCCGCCCCGCTCAGACGTCGCCGTCATGGTCGACGTCCACGGCATCGGTGTCGGCGCGCTCGTCCGGCACGCCCAGTTCCTCAAAGACGGTGATCTGCAGGTCGGCCGGAGCGTCGAGGCGGGAGTTGAGCGAGTTCCAGGGCGTACGCGTCGGCGGTGCGATCTCGCTGGCCCCGGCGGCGACCAGCCGGGCGGTGGTCGCCTCGGCGTCGTCCACCTCGAACGCCACCCGCAGGCGCGGCGCGACCTGTCGACCCACCTCGACCTCGTCGATCATGCGCTTCTGCGCCGGGTTGGCGATCTCCAGGGTGGCCCGACCGGCGTCCAGAATCATCACCCGGGCGTCTCCCTCGCCGCTGTACGCCGCCTCCTGCGGCAGGCCGAGCGCGTCCCGGAAGAACGCGACGGCGGCGTCGTAGTCGGCCGCCTCCACAACGAGGCGCAACTGGCGAACAACGGGTACGGGGTGCTCGGCGGGCATGCGCGCGATCATAATCGCCGTAGGCTGGCACCCTCCGGAAGGGAGCGAGGATGGTCGACGAATACCTCCTGCGACCGGTCGGGTGGGTCTCCTCGCCGCTGACCGAGGCGGCGAGCGCGCCGCGGCAGGGCGACGAGGGCGCGCCGGAGGCGTGGCTGGTCTTCGATCCGCAGGTCGAGCGCGCCCTGCGCGACGTCCAAGTCGGCGCCGACCTGCTGGTGCTGACCTGGCTGGACCGGGCGCGACGCGATGTGCTGGCGGTGCGTCCACGCGGCGACGAGAGCCGCCCGGAGACCGGCGTGTTCAGCACCCGCTCCCCGCACCGGCCCAACCCGATCGGGCTGCACCGGGTGCGGGTGCGGGCGCTGGACGGGACGCGCGTCCGGGTGGCCGACCTGGAGGCGCTGGACGGCACCCCGATCCTGGACGTCAAGCCGGTGCTGGGCGCGGCCGACGAGCGCTGAGCCCGCCGACCGCGCACCACCCCCGCCGCCGGCACGGAAGCCGGCCCAGCCGGCCAGCACGGACACCAGCCAGCTCGCACAGCAGGCCAGCACGGACAGCCAGCCAGCGCAGCTCAGTGGCCGCGGGCCAGCCACTCCTGCAGGTGCGGTGCCTCCGCACCGATCGTGGTGTCGGCACCGTGACCGGTGTGCACGACCGTCTCCGCCGGCAGGGTCAGCAGGCGGGTGCGGATCGACCGGACGATGGTGTCGAAGTCGCTGTGCGAGCGCCCGGTCGCGCCGGGTCCACCGTTGAACAGGGTGTCGCCGGTGAACACCACGCCCAGGTCCGGGGCGTGGAAACTGCACGCGCCGGGGCTGTGCCCGGGGGTGTGCAGCACGCGCAGCGTCGTGCCGGCCACCTCGATCTCCTGCCCGTCGTGCAGCTCGCCGTGCGGCGGCAGGTACGGATGGACCATGTCCCACATCACCCGGTCGGCCGCGTGCAGCAGCACCGGCGCGCCGGTGGCCTCGGCCAGCTCGGGCGCCACCCGGACGTGGTCGTCGTGCGCGTGGGTGGCCAGGATCGCCCGGACCCGGCGCTCGCCCACCAGGGCGAGGATCGCCGCCACGTCGTGCGGCGCGTCCAGCACGACGCATTCGCTGTCGTCGCCGATCACCCACACGTTGTTGTCCACCTCGAAGGTCTCACCGTCGAGGGAGAACGTGCCGGCGGTGACCGCGTGGTCGACCCGGGCGGTCATCAGAACACCACCACCGAGCGCAGCACGTCGCCGCCGTGCATCCGGTCGAACGCGTTCTCGACCTGGTCGAGCGTGATCTCCTCGGTGACGAACGCGTCCAGGTCGAGGCGACCCTGCAGGTACAGCTCGGTGAGCATCGGGAAGTCCCGGCTGGGCAGGCAGTCGCCGTACCAGCTGGACTTGAGGGCACCACCGCGCCCGAACACGTCCAGCAGCGGCACCTCGATCTGCATCTGCGGGGTCGGTACGCCGACCAGCACCACCGTGCCGGCCAGGTCCCGGGCGTAGAACGCCTGCTTCCACGTCTCCGGTCGACCCACCGCGTCGATCACCACGTCGGCGCCGAAACCGCCGGTGGCGGCGCGGATCGCCTCGACCGGGTCGGTCTCGGAGGCGTTGACGGTGTGCGTGGCACCGAAGGTGCGGGCCCAGTCCAGCTTGCGACTGTCGGTGTCCACCGCGACGATCGTCGTGGCGCCCGCGAGGGCCGCGCCGGCGACCGCCGCGTCACCGACGCCGCCGCAGCCGATCACCGCGACCGAGTCGCCGCGGGTGACGTTGCCGGTGTTCATGGCGGCGCCCAGCCCGGCCATGATCCCGCAGCCGAGCAGACCCACCGCGGCGGGCCGCGCGGCCGGGTCCACCTTCGTGCACTGCCCGGCGTGCACCAGGGTCTTCTCGGCGAACGCGCCGATGCCCAGCGCGGGGGCGAGTTCCGTGCCGTCGGTGAGGGTCATCCGTTGGGTGGCGTTGTGGGTGTTGAAGCAGTACCAGGGGCGACCGCGTCGGCAGGCACGGCACACCCCGCAGACGGCACGCCAGTTGAGCACCACGAAGTCACCCGGTGCGACGTCGGTGACGCCCTCGCCCACCTGCTCGACGATGCCCGCGGCCTCGTGGCCGAGCAGGAACGGGTAGTCGTCGTTGATGCCGCCCTCGCGGTAGTGCAGGTCGGTGTGGCACACGCCGCAGGACTGGATCCGGACGATGGCCTCACCGGGGCCGGGGTCGGGCACAACGATGGTGGTGACCTCGACCGGCGCGCCCTTGCTGCGGGAGATGACTCCCCGGACTTCCTGGCTCACTTCGCCTCCTGCTGGTGGTGTGCGGCGGGGCCGGGTGCCGGGGCGGGGCGGGAGTGCCGGGCTCGGCG